>NZ_JAAPAW010000011.1:0-63465 GCF_014435245.1 Streptococcus sp. IMAU 99161
CAGTTGGAACATCTGAAGCAGATGCCAAAGAAAAAATCGCCCATATCGAAGCAGAAATCAATGCTTTTGTAGGGTAAAATAAACAAGTAGAGTCATTGGATAGAGCTATCTGGTGGCTCTATTTGTTTGAAACGGGAGTTGGGTCCCCTGATTTTCAATCAAAAAGTGTTTGTTTTAAACAAAAAATGTGGATTTGAAAAGAGAAAAGAGGTATAATAGAAAAAGGAATACAAACAAAACATGTGAAATAGGTACAAAATATGAAAAAACACCAACGCATGGTCGAGATCGAAAAATTAGTGAATCGTAGAGGTGTGATAACGGTTACTGAAATCGTGGAAATGATGAAGGTATCTGATATGACGATCCGCAGAGATTTGGCCGAGTTAGAAGAACAAGGCTTGATTACAAGAATTCACGGAGGTGCTCGCAGTAATCAACAATTAAAATACAGAGAAATCCCTCATGAAGAGAAGTTGTATCAACATATTGCGGCCAAAAGACAGGTTGCCTCAAAAGCTGCAAAGTTGATTCAGGATGGAGAGACGATCTTCCTAGGGCCTGGGACCTCTGTTGAAATTTTGGCAGAAGAAATTCAAAATGAAGAGTTACGTGTCATCACCAATTGTCTCCCTATTTTCAATGAACTCTACAAGAAAAGTTCAGACACCTTTAAAGTGATCCTTTTGGGTGGAGAGATGAGAGACTTGACACAGGCTTTTGTGGGGGAGATCACCAATGCCCTATTAGAACGGATGTATTACAATAAAATGTTCTTTAGTGGAAACGGCATCAAAGATGGTCAAGTGATGACCTCCTCATTCGAAGAAGCCTTCACACAGCGCTTAGCAATTGAAAAGTCTTCTGAAAGTTACCTTTTAATGGACTCATCAAAAATTGGCAAGGAAGATTTTACCTCGATCTGTTCGCTCAGTGATGTGACAGCTGTGATTACAGATGTCTCTACCGACAATGCTCACGAAGAGTTAGAAGTTTATACTCAAGTGATCGTTTAAAAAATAAAATAATCGTAGCTAGAGTACAAGGGTCCCCTTATCCTTGTACTGGTGAGTTGCTTGTAGTGTGGAATTAGAAGCGATTTTTTAAATCGTTCTGTTTCACACTATTTTTGTTCACAAACGAACAAATGAAACCGCTGTCTAAAAACTAAACAATTCGTTTATGACCAATTAAAGATAAAATCAAACAAAAAATGTTGACTTTTTGTTTATAATGGTGTATATTATAGGTGTATGTAAAAAGTAACTTAACATGCTTTGCATCTGAGGTGCTTTTTTAACTGATCGAGCAATCGATCAATCATAAATAAATTTTTGGAGGCATAGTAATGGCTATTGTAATTGGTGCAGATGCATCTGGAAAACGTTTAAAAGAACTTGTAAAAGACTTTTTAAACACTGAAGGATTTGAAGTAGTTGATGTAACTGCAGATGGTCAAGATTTTGTTGACGTCACTTTGGCAGTTGCAAAAGAAGTGAACGCAGCTGATGGCAATTTGGGTATTGTGATCGATGCCTATGGAGCTGGTCCATTCATGGTTGCTACTAAGATCAAAGGAATGGTTGCTGCTGAAGTTTCTGATGAACGTTCTGCATATATGACTCGTGGACACAACAACGCTCGTATGATTACTATGGGTGCTGAAATCGTTGGGGATGAATTAGCAAAAAACATCGTTAAAGGTTTCGTAAATGGTAAATACGATGGTGGTCGTCACCAAATTCGTGTAGATATGCTTAATAAAATGTGCTAGGAAAGAGGAAAGAAAAAAATGAAAATTGCAATTGGTTGTGACCATATCGTTACAAATGAAAAAATGGCTGTTTCAGAATTTTTGAAATCAAAAGGTTATGAAGTACTTGACTTTGGTACATATGACCATGTCCGCACACACTACCCAATCTTTGGTAAAAAAGTTGGTGAAGCTGTAGCTAGCGGTCAAGCAGATCTTGGTGTATGTATCTGTGGTACTGGTGTTGGTATCAACAATGCGGTAAACAAAGTTCCTGGTATCCGTTCTGCATTGGTTCGTGATATGACAACTGCTCTTTACGCTAAAGAACAATTGAACGCGAACGTCATCGGTTTCGGTGGTAAAATCACTGGTGAATTATTGATGTGCGATATCATCGAAGCATTCATCCATGCTGAATACAAACCAACTGAAGAAAACAAAAAATTGATTGCAAAAATCCAACATGTTGAAACCCATAATGCTCACCAAGCAGATGCAGACTTCTTTACTGAATTTCTTGAAAAATGGGATCGCGGTGAATATCACGACTAAGGGGTAGAATATGATTCTAACGGTAACTTTGAATCCATCTATTGATATTTCTTATCCACTAGAAAAATTGAACTTGGATACCGTCAATCGCGTATCTGAAGTTTCTAAAACAGCTGGTGGGAAAGGTCTTAATGTTACACGTGTCCTTTCAGAAAGTGGAGATCAAGTAGTAGCGACAGGTTTTGTCGGTGGTACAAATGGTCTGTTTTTGAAAGAGCATTTGCCAGCAGGAGTTCAGGCAGCATTCTTTGATATCGATGGGGATACACGGAATTGTATCGCGATTCTACATGAAGGGAATCAGACAGAAATCCTGGAAGCAGGACCTGAAATTAGCAACTCTGAGTCAGAAGGATTCTTAAGCCATTTTGAAGAATTGATGAAGGATTCAAATGTTATTGCTATTTCTGGTAGTCTCCCAGCTGGCCTGTCTACAGATTATTATGCAAAACTCATTGAGATCTCTCAAAAGTATCAACGCAAGGTTGTACTGGATTCGTCAGGAAAATCTCTAGAAGCAGTTTTGAAATCTAGCTTCAAACCAACTGTTATCAAGCCAAACAATGAAGAACTTTCTCAACTTTTGGGGAAAGAAGTAACAGAAGATCTTTCAGATTTGAAAGAAGTGTTAACAGATCCATTGTTTGATGGTATTGAATGGATTATCGTCTCACTTGGAGGAGATGGTGCATTTGCCAAGCATCAAAACACCTTCTACAAAGTTGATATTCCTGAGATTGAAGTAGTCAATCCGGTTGGTTCTGGAGATTCTACGGTTGCGGGAATTTCATCAGCTCTCAATAGTCAAAAAAATGACGAAGAATTGTTGAAACACGCAATGGTATTGGGAATGCTCAATGCACAAGAAAAAATGACTGGCCATGTGAATATGGACAACTACGATCAACTATATAAAGAAATTAAAGTAAAAGAGGTATAAAAATGGCACTTACAGCACAAAAACGTAAATCATTAGAAAAACTTTCAGACGAAAATGGAATCATCTCAGCTTTGGCATTCGACCAACGTGGTGCATTGAAACGTTTGATGGGTCAATACCAAGACGCTGAACCAACTGTAGCTCAAATGGAAGAATTGAAAGTTCTTGTAGCAGATGAATTGACAAAATATGCTTCATCTATGCTTCTTGACCCTGAATATGGACTTCCTGCTACTAAAGCTTTGGACAAAAATGCTGGACTTCTTCTTGCCTATGAAAAAACAGGATACGATACTTCAAGCACAAAACGTTTGCCTGACTGCTTGGATGTATGGTCTGCAAAACGTATCAAAGAACAAGGTGCAGATGCCGTTAAATTCTTGCTTTACTATGATGTAGATAGTGCAGATGAATTGAACCAACAAAAACAAGCTTACATCGAACGCGTAGGTTCTGAATGTGTGGCTGAAGATATCCCATTCTTCTTGGAAATCTTGGCTTACGATGAAAAAAATGCTGACACAGGTTCTGTTGAATTTGCTAAAGAAAAACCTCGTAAAGTTATTGAAGCAATGAAAGTATTCTCAAACCCACGCTTCAATATCGATGTATTGAAAGTTGAAGTTCCTGTAAACATGAAATATGTTGAAGGATTTGCTGAAGGTGAAGTGGTTTACAGCCGTGAAGAAGCTGCTGGTTACTTCAAAGCTCAAGACGAAGCTACAAACCTTCCATACATCTACTTGAGTGCTGGTGTATCAGCTAAATTGTTCCAAGAAACTCTTGAATTTGCACACAATTCAGGTGCTAACTTCAACGGTGTACTTTGCGGACGTGCAACTTGGGCTGGTTCAGTTCAATCTTACATTGAAAAAGGTGAAGAAGCAGCGCGCGAATGGTTGCGTACAACAGGATTCCAAAACATTGATGAATTGAACAAAGTTCTTCAAAAAACTGCTACTTCTTGGAAAGAAAGAGTTTAATCAACGAACTTACTGAAACAAGTACCTCCTGATGAAGTCCGATCTCATTAAACTAGATTGGACTTCAATTGAGATGAAATTGAATAGGAACCCTTGGTAGATAGACGTCATCGTCTGTTTTCCAAGGGTTTTTGTTTATTCAAAAAAAGGGACTTATTCCTAGTTTTAGAGGATATTCGTATGCTCTTCTAGATAAAGTATAAAAGAGAGTCGTCCTCGAAATAATTTCTCCCATTTACTTTGGCTAATAGTAGTCGATGGAGAAAACTGAATAGGGGCTGAGGTTGTTCTTGCTATATTTCTATTATTTTTTATCGTGTAGCCCCTTCATTACAAAACCCTGAATGTAGACATGTAAACAAGAATCGTGTTTGAAATAAACAAAATTTTAGAAAAAATAGCAAAAAAAGAATCAGAAAGGGTTTACAAAAACATTTTTAAATGTTATAATGAAAACATAGTTTGAATAGGGTGGATCGTAACTGAGTCATATTAGGCGAGACTGCAAATGAATTCGGGAGTAGTAGTATTCTGTTTTCCCAGCTCGTTTGTGGTCTTTTTGCAGTTTTTTCTGTGTTCTGCCATTCTACCAGTTCGGTTCATAATAAAGTGGAAAGGGGGAGTTGCAGTGTATCGGATCGTAAGCCCGATTAATAATAATATAGCTCTGGTGAAAGATGAAAGTCAAAGAGAGTTAATTGTTACAGGTAAAGGGATTGTCTTCCAAAAGAAAAAAGGGGACATTATTGCTTCAAGCCTGGTGGACAAGGTCTTTCGTTTAAATACGGAAGAGTCCAAAGAAAACTTTTTAGCTCTTTTAAAAGACGTACCACTGGACTTTATTACGGTAACTTATGATGTGATAGACACATTAACCCTGAAGTACAACTATCCGGTGCAGGATTATTTATATGTAACTCTAACTGATCACATTTATTGTACCTACCAGTCTATTCAAACAGGTAACTACCAAAGCAGTAAGTTACCAGATGTTTCAAGAGAGTATCCAATTGAATACAAAATTGGTGCTGAGGCTCTGTCCATTTTCAAATCGAAACTACTCGATCGTTTTCCAGATGAAGAACTTGGAAGGATTGCTATTCACTTTATAAATGCGAGACGTGATGGAGAAGTAGCTCCATCAGTTGAGATTAGCCGAACCAAGCATATTCTTGACTTAGTTAAGCAGGAGTTGGCTCGAAACCATATCGAACGAACGTCCCTAAATAGCAATTTTTATGACCGCTTTATGGTCCATCTAAGTTATTTTTTGGATTATATCGATCGATCCAGAAAGGACAATACCTCTTTACTTGGAATGGAAGAACATCTGAAGATTTCGTATCCTGAGGCTTTTGAAATAGGAAATCGAATCTATGATGTGATTGCAAGAGAAACGGGTGTGGATTTATTCCACAGTGAACGCATTTACATTGTGTTACACATTCAACGTCTCTTGTAAAAATTAGTTTGCTCTATCATTAAATTTATAAGGAGGAAATATTATGAATAGAGAAGAAGTCCAATTGTTGGGTTTTGAGATCGTGGCTTATGCTGGCGACGCTCGCTCAAAATTACTTGAAGCTTTAAAACAAGCTGAAGCTGGCGATTTTGCTAAAGCAGAAGCTCTTGTTGAAGAAGCAGGTGGTTGCATTGCTGAAGCTCACAAAGCGCAAACATCTATGCTTACTCAAGAAGCATCTGGAGCAGAAATTCCTTACAGCATCACCATGATGCATGGACAGGACCACTTGATGACAACCATCTTGTTAAAAGATGTGATTCATCATCTCATCGAATTATATAAAAGGGGAGCTAAATAATGAACAAACTCATTGAGCTTATTGAAAAAGGGAAACCATTCTTTGAGAAGATTTCTCGTAATAAATATTTGCGAGCGATTCGTGATGGTTTCATTGCAGGGATGCCTGTAATCTTATTCTCATCTATCTTCATCCTGATTGCGTATGTACCAAACGCATGGGGATTCCACTGGTCTAAAGATATTGAAACATTCTTGATGACTCCATATAACTATTCTATGGGCATCTTGGCCTTCTTCGTTGGTGGTACAACGGCCAAGGCTTTGACTGATTCAATGAACCGTGACCTCCCAGCAACCAACCAAATCAACTTCATTTCTACAATGTTGGCTTCTATGGTTGGCTTCTTGCTCATGGCTGCAGAACCTGCTAAAGATGGCGGATTCTTAACAGCATTCATGGGAACTAAAGGGTTGCTAACAGCCTTTATTGCTGCATTCGTTACTGTTAATGTTTACAAAGTCTGTGTGAAAAACAATGTGACCATCCGCATGCCGGACGAGGTTCCACCAAATATTTCACAAGTATTTAAAGACTTGATTCCATTTACATTGTCAGTTGTAATCTTGTATGCACTTGAATTAGTTGTGAAAGCAAGCCTTCATGTAACGGTTGCTGAATCAATCGGTACTCTTATTGCTCCACTCTTCTCAGCTGCAGACGGATACCTTGGTATTACCTTTATCTTTGGTGCTTATGCCTTCTTCTGGTTTGTAGGGATCCATGGTCCTTCAATCGTAGAACCAGCGATCGCTGCGATTACTTACGCAAATATTGATAACAACTTACATTTGATTCAAGCTGGACAACATGCCGATAAAGTCATCACATCTGGTACTCAAATGTTTATCGTTACCATGGGTGGTACTGGTGCAACCTTGATTGTTCCATTCCTCTTCATGTGGTTGTGTAAATCAGAACGGAACCGTGCAATCGGACGTGCTTCTGTTGTTCCTACATTCTTTGGTGTAAACGAACCAATCTTGTTTGGTGCTCCAATTGTATTGAACCCAATCTTCTTTGTTCCATTTATCTTTGCTCCAATTGCAAACGTATGGATCTTCAAATTCTTCGTTGATACTTTGGGAATGAACTCATTCTCTGCTAACCTTCCATGGGTAACTCCTGGACCTCTTGGTATTGTTCTTGGTACAAACTTCCAAGTACTTTCCTTCATCCTTGCTGCACTTCTTGTTGTAGTGGACATTGTTATTTACTATCCATTCGTTAAAGTTTACGATGAACAAATTCTTGAAGAAGAACGTTCAGGTAAATCAAACGATAGCTTGAAAGAAAAAGTTGCTGCAAACTTTAACACTGCTAAAGCAGATGCTATTCTTGAAAAAGCTGGTGTTGAAGATGAACCAGCTCAAAACAATATCACAAAAGAAACAAACGTATTGGTTCTTTGTGCAGGTGGTGGAACTAGTGGACTTCTTGCCAATGCTTTGAATAAAGCTGCTGCAGAATACAATGTTCCTGTGAAGGCTGCTGCTGGTGGCTACGGTGCTCACCGTGAAATGTTGCCAGAATTTGACCTTGTTATCCTTGCTCCTCAAGTAGCTTCAAACTATGAAGATATGAAGGCTGAAACAGATAAACTTGGAATCAAATTGGCTAAGACTGAAGGAGCTCAATACATCAAGTTGACTCGTGATGGTAAAGGCGCTCTTGCATTCGTTCAAGAACAATTTCAATAATAATAAGATTTACTGTTGATCGAAGTGAGATGGAGAAGGATTGCTCACTGACTCCTCTCCATCTTGCTTTGTTTTTATTTTATGATTGAGAAGGGGAAACTTATGTCAAAAACATTACCTAAAGATTTTATTTTTGGTGGCGCAACAGCAGCTTATCAAGCAGAAGGTGCAACACATACAGATGGTAAAGGACCAGTTGCATGGGATAAATATTTAGCAGACAACTATTGGTATACTGCTGAACCAGCGAGTGATTTCTACCATAAATATCCAGTAGACTTAAAATTAGCAGAAGAATATGGCGTAAATGGAATCCGTATTTCTATTGCTTGGTCACGTATTTTCCCAACTGGCTATGGTGAAGTCAATCCAAAAGGGGTAGAATTCTATCATAAGTTATTTGCAGAATGTCATAAACGTCATGTAGAACCATTCGTTACACTTCATCACTTCGATACACCAGAAGCGCTTCATTCAAACGGAGACTTCTTGAATCGTGAAAATATCGAACACTTTGTGGACTATGCTGCATTCTGCTTTGAAGAGTTTCCTGAAGTAAATTACTGGACAACTTTCAATGAAATTGGACCAATTGGTGACGGCCAATACTTAGTTGGTAAATTCCCACCAGGAATTAAATACGACCTTGCCAAAGTCTTCCAATCTCACCACAATATGATGGTTTCTCATGCTCGTGCTGTGAAATTGTACAAAGACAAAGGTTATAAAGGTGAAATCGGGGTTGTTCACGCCCTTCCAACTAAGTATCCATTGGATCCTAAAAATCCTGCAGACGTACGTGCTGCTGAGTTGGAAGATATCATCCACAACAAATTTATCTTGGATGCTACTTACCTCGGACACTACTCAGATGCAACCATGGAAGGGGTAAACCACATTCTTTCAGTTAATGGTGGTAGCTTGGATCTTCGTGACGAAGACTTTGCAGCGCTTGAAGCAGCTAAAGATTTGAACGACTTCCTTGGAATTAACTACTACATGAGTGACTGGATGGAAGCCTTTGATGGTGAAACTGAAATCATCCACAACGGTAAAGGTGAAAAAGGAAGCTCTAAGTACCAAATTAAAGGTGTTGGTCGTCGTGTGGCTCCGGACTATGTACCTCGTACTGACTGGGATTGGATTATCTATCCTCAAGGTTTGTATGACCAAATCATGCGTGTTAAGAAAGACTATCCAAACTACAAGAAGATCTACATCACTGAAAACGGACTTGGATACAAAGATGAATTTGTCGATAACACTGTTTACGATGATGGCCGTATTGATTATGTAAAACAACACTTGGAAGTATTGTCTGATGCAATTGCAGATGGTGCAAATGTCAAAGGATACTTCATCTGGTCATTGATGGACGTCTTCTCATGGTCTAATGGTTATGAAAAACGCTATGGTCTCTTCTATGTGGACTTTGAAACACAAGAACGCTATCCTAAGAAATCAGCTCATTGGTACAAGAAATTAGCTGAAACCCAAGTGATTGAATAACCTCACTTGAAGGTATCCTATTTTGTTATCAAATACTCTAGAAAAGGTCAAAGATTTTCATAAAATGGTCTTTGAAAAAGTCTGTATCGTTTGTTTCGATGTAGATTTTTTCCCTTTTCAATAACAAAAAGAAAGGAATTGATTGTGACGATTGAATTAAAAAATGATTACTTAACTGTCCAATTCCAAGAAGTCGGAGGAGCCCTTTCTTCCATTAAGGACAAAGACGGGGTTGAATACCTCTGGCAAGGGGATGCAACTTATTGGAGTGGCCAAGCACCAGTCTTATTCCCGAATTGCGGAAGTGTTCGTGACGATAAGGCTTTGTTTGGTCAAAAACTGGGTCAACTTCCAAGACATGGATTGGTCCGTAAAAAAACATTCCAGGCTCATCCTGTAAACGATCACCAAGTGAAGTTTACGATTGAAGATACTCCAGAGATGTTTGAGCAATATCCTTATCATTTTAAGTTGAGTATTTTATATACTTTGAAAGAAAAATCAATTGTAACGGAATACATTGTTGAAAATCTTTCAGATGAAGTGATGCCTTACTTTATTGGTGGTCACCCAGGTTTCAATTGCCCTCTTCTTGTGGATGAAGCTTATGAAGATTATTATTTGGAATTTGAAAATGAGGAAACTTGTACAGTTCCAAAACAATTTCCTGATACAGGGCTTTTAGATGTACAAGATCGTACGCCGTTCTTGCAAGGTCAAAAAACACTTGATTTGGACTTCAAGATTTTTGAAAAAGATGCGGTAACACTTGATCAATTGTCCTCAAGAAGTATCCGTCTGAAATCGAAAAAGCATGATAAGGGAATTCAGTTGCAATTTAAGGATTTCCCTCATCTGATCCTATGGTCTACAACCAATAAAGGTCCATTCATCGCTTTGGAACCTTGGAGTGGTCTATCTACCTCTTTAGAGGAATCTGACCAGTTTGATCAAAAACGGGATGTTTCATTTGTTGAACCAAAGCAAGCTGATCAAAAGAGCTTTGTCATTGAAGTGCTAGGAATCTAGCCTCTATCATTCTTGTTTATTAGCGATAGTCCAAGATCTCCCTCCTTTAAAATAATGTTCAATTGAGACAATTTTTGACTTGGACTATCGTTGATTGTAGATGATAGCGAGGGAAAGTTTGATTGAAAATAGAAGAACAAGACTGAATGAATGTTATTCAAAGATTTATTCAGTCTTGTTTTTTTATATGGTGATCATAACAAAAAATCAGCCACAGGATCAATAGCATTATCACTGACCCTGTGGCTGATTCGTTTATTGTGGTCGTCTTATTCGACCACTGATTTAATTTGCTCAATGATTTTATCGGCATTCATTGTACCGTAGTCCATCATATTAATGACTTCAACATGGATATTTTTATCTTTTACAAGGTCCAAGATTGTATCTTTTTGGAAAGCTACTTGAGGGCCTAAGAAGATACCGCTGATATCTTCTTTAGCAAGTTCTTCAGGTAATTCACTTGTTGGAACTGCATAAATGTGATAATCATATCCTTTTGTTTCTGCCGATTTGCGTAATTTAGTAACCAGCATACTAGTACTCATTCCAGCTGAACATGCTAATACAATTGTTTTTGTCATGATAGAAATCCTTCTTTCTTTTATAGTGAATAGAAATTATTTTCTTTAAACGAATATTCTTTATGGATATTATTCCAGTCGATCGTAACCGTTGTATCTCTTTCAGCAGAGATGCTTAGTTTAGTGACTGTTGAGTTTTCCCAGTAAATATCTAAGGTTAAACCAGATTTTGTTTTATACCCTTTGAGTGATCCTGTTTCGAAAGCTTTCGGTAAAGCAGGAAGCAAATGAATCGTAGTCCCAAAATCATGGACAATCATTTCTAGGATACCGTTGACAGCCCCAAAGTTCCCATCAATTTGAAATGGTGGGTGATTGTCTAATAAATTATCTAAAGTAGATTTGGCTAGTAACTTTTCAAAATTATTGAATGCTTCAGTAGGACGGTTTAACCGAGCAAAGAAGTTGATAATCCATGCACAGCTCCAGCCGGTATGACCTCCACCGTTAGCTAATCTTTTCTCAAGAGTATTGAAACTTGCTTGGAAGAGCTCTGGATTTTTTAATTCATTGATTTCATTTCCTGGGAATAAACCAAATAGATGAGAAATGTGTCTATGGCCTGGTTCGGATTCTTGATAATCCGTTTGCCATTCCATGATACATCCTTCAGAGTTGATCTTTGTAGCAGGAAGATGGTTCAAAATGTATTGATTTCTTTCCTTGATCTCTGATGGGATAATGGAATCTGGTAAGTGGCCAAACCTGGTGAGGAAGTCTCTGACAATCTGAATATCCATGGTTGGACTAATACAGAGTTGACCAGCTTGTCCATCGTTTGTAATATAGGTATTTTCAGGTGAAACCGAAGGCCCTGTATTGAGTGTACCGTTGTATTCAAATAAATAGGAGTTTAAGAACTTCCAATTTTCTAGCAATACTTCACCGTATTCTGAAAGGAATTGATCATCATGGCTGTACTCAAAGTGTTCGATAATATCGAGAGAAAGCCAGATGCCACCCATCGGCCAAATCGTTGCAGGCATGTAGAAATCAGAAGGCGCAGCATCACCAAAAATATCCGTGTTGTGATGGAGTACGGCCCCATCAGCTCCATACATGGATTGTGCAACTTTTTTCCCATTAGGAAGACTATTCTTTAAAAAGTCAAAGAGCGGGAAATGTAACTCGGAAAGGCCAAGCTTTTCACAAAACCAATAGTTCATCTGAGTATTGATGTTAATGGTGTAGCGACTACCCCAAGGAGGAGTAAAGTCTTTACTCCAAATTCCTTGTAGGTTGGCTGGGAAACTACCTTTTCTGCTTGATGAGATTAGTAAATATTTCCCAAAGTTAAAGTAAGCTAAGCTAAGAGATGGTGTTACATTTCCTTCTTTAGCATCGTTTAATGCATCCGGTAGGACGACCGTATCTTTTGCTTCATTTAGGTTTAATGTCGAACGGTTAAACAGCTGACTAAAATCAGTTATATGCTCAGTCTTTAAGGTATCGTATGGAACCTTCTTAGAGGCACTCAGCTGGTCCAGGCACCATTGCCGTGGGTCTTCTGATCGAATGCTTGTGCGTCCAGTCACTCCCATAACCAATTTTGTTGCATGTTTGATGACGATTCGAGAATCATAATATTCGACTGCTCCGTCACAGGAATGAACGTTCAAGCCCATTGCAAACTCGATGCCCTGAGTTTTATTGCCGTTGTATCCTGAAAGCACTAGTGTATCATCAATCAGTTCCAGTTCATCCAAATAGGATTCACTTTGTCCACTGGTTGGGCTCCGTCTCATCAAGTAAAGCTCGAGATTGAGATCGCTTCCTTCTATCTGATAGAATAATTCATTTGCAGGATAGGAAATGAAGCAGGTCCGACTTTCTTCTTGATTCAAACGGCTGTATGAGATGGAGCAAGTACCGCCATCCAATGTCAATTCTTTTGAATAGTCGGAATAATCCAGTGAATGAATGGCCTCAATATGAACCTGGCCCAGTGGCTCGTAGTGCCTTGGGTGAGGTGATTTTGCAAATAGATACCGTCTTGCCAAGAGATGGGCCTTCTCAATTTCTTGCTGTTGGAGGGCCTCTCTAATAGGAGCGATGGCATCGATAGCATGTTTATTTAAACGATCAATTTCCCAGCCAGAATACAATGAATCTTCATTCATGTAGAGGATATCATGGTTGGGGTTTCCTAAAACCATTGCCCCTAGAAAACCATTCCCCAAGGGAGAAGCGTCTTCCCATGAATTAGCTGGCTTTTTAAAAATAATCTTTGTCATAACCTTATAAACCTTGTTCTTCTTTTAAGAATTGTTTATCCATTGCTTTGACGAAAGGTAAATATCCGAAGAATCCAACAACGATCAACAAGATTTGAATGAGTGATCCCATGATATTGAAGTTAGTTGAAATAAATCCGCTCAAGATAATTGGTGTAGTCCATGGAACTGGAACAACAGGAATTGGTGCAATATGTAATACAGCAAGACCATAAACCAAGAAGAATTGAAGAAGGTATACGAAGATAAATGGAATGAACATGTAAACGTTCATAACGACTGGAAGTCCATACATGAATGGTTCATGTACCAAGAAGATAGACGGGATCCAAGAGAATTTACCCATAGATTTCGCACGTTCTGATTTACATCCAAAGATTAATGTCAATGGAATTGCAAAGTTGAAGACACCAGAGTAGACTTCCCAGAAAGTAAGGGAAACGATGTAAGGAAGTGCATGTCCTGCGTTATAGGCATCCAAGTTTGCAGCCATCATCGTCAATAGAATAGGTCTCCAAACAACTCCGACGACATTGGCGCCATGGATACCGAAGAACCAGAGTAATTGTTGGATCAGGATGAAGATGGCAATTGCCCAAATACTGTCACCCAAGGCAAGTAATGGTTGGGTAAACATTTGATACATGAAGTCAGAGAAATATCCATATGGAGTTAGAGAGAAGCCGAAGCGAACGACCAAGAAGAACAATAATACGACAAACATTGGAATGATAGATGTGAAACTCTTGGTAACATTTTCAGGAATGGCATCTGGTAACTTGATAGTGATATCTCGTTTAATAAAGTAATGATAAATTTTGAGAGAGATAATGGTAGTAATTAAGGCTGGGAAGATCCCTTGTGCACTAAAGAGCGCAGTTGGAATGACATTGGCTACAGAAAGCTTTTCAACAGCTTTTCCAGCGACTTCTCCGGCCCCTTTATAAGAAAAGTTTGAAATTACAAGGAAGGACAAGAAGCTTACAATAATCCCATATAATTTATTGATCTTTAATTGTTCACTATAGGAATTGGCAACAGCAATTAAGATCGTAACGGTCAACATTCCGATAGAAATGGTTCCCAGTTGAGAGAAGAAATTCACCAAAAAGGTATTGACATTTGGTGCAAACTTATCCAAGAATGGAAGATTGGCCATCAAGATTCCGACTGCACCGACGATTGTTACAGGTGTAGTGGCGATCATACCGTCACGAATAGCAACGAATTCTTTGGTGCTATTCAGTTTATTAGCAATTGGATTTGCAATTTTTTGCAATTTATCAATGAATTGATTAAACATAAAATTCCTCCGTTTTTCCATAAATAATATAGAAATTAGAATCCTAAACATACTTTTTACATTTAAGGACCAGTGTTAAACGCTTTGAAAATAAATGAAAAAAATAAGTCCTCCTCCAAAAAAATAAAAATGGTACCATTGCAATTTGCTACCTATATAATATCCTGTAATAGTTCTGAATTCAATAGATGACGAAAAGGTTGGTGTAAATTCAAAAATGATCCGTCATTTCTTCAAGAGTATTCAAAAGATGATCTAAATGGTATAATATAATAAAGGTTTTATAGGTAGAATAAAGAGGATAGTATATGACCAGATTAAGTAGAATAGAAGAAGTTGAAGCCATTATTCGGCGGAAACGCCGCATGGCCATAAAAGAGTTGGAGCAGCTAACCTATTCAAGTGCATCAACACTTAGAAGAGACTTGATTTACCTAGAAGAGCATGGACTCATACGGAGAGCACGTGGAGAAGTTTTTCTAAATTCCTCTAATACTAATGAAGAATCGTATTTTTTGAGGGAAAACAAAAATAAAAATGCCAAAAAAAAATAGCAACCCTATCTAGAGACTTCATAGGTCCAGGGATGTGTATTTATCTAGACGCTAGTACGACAGTTTTTGAACTATGCCCCTACGTATGTGAAGTGAATCATTTAATTATTTTGACCAATGATTTAAAATCAGCCCAATATTTGGCTGAACATACGAATCCGTCTAATAAAATTTTTGAGATTGGAGGCGAAGTGCGTCACCATTCTACCACCTCTATCTGTCAGGATTTTGAACATTCCTTTATTCAACATTTTAATATTGATCTTGCAATCTGTTCGGCCAGTGGCATTGATGATAGATTTGTGTATGAAAAGTCTTTGAATCAAGCTTTGGCGAAGAAAAACATTATCGAAAAGGCTAAAAATACGATTTTATTAGTCGATCAAACAAAATTTTTCCATACTGGATTTTATAAAATTAACCAACTGTCTGCCTACAAAACGATTATTTCAGATGCTGCCCCGGATTCTAAAATGTTAGTTGCAGCAGAGGAATGTGGAACGGAATGGATCTTCTAAACCTCTATGTGCTCGTTAAAAAGCAACATTTGCTAGACGATATTACAAAAAGAGATAGCTCAAAAAGAAAGTGCTTTCAACTTCTCAAAAAATTTGAGTTTCAAATAATATTTTCTTACTTTCGGTGTACAAAAAGGGAATTTCTTGATAAAATAGAATAATATTGAATAACTTCTTCAATATCATCTGTTTGACGCTGAAAACAGATTTTTTAAACTATTAAAAAGTACAGGTTTTGAAGGAAATCTGTCTAGAAATTGTGAGGAGACAAGATGACTGTCGATTATAACAGCAAAGCATACTTGGATAAAGTAGATGCTTGGTGGCGTGCAGCCAACTACATTTCAGCTGCTCAAATGTACTTGAAAGATAACCCATTGTTGAAGCGTGAAGTCGTTGAAAACGACATGAAGGCTCACCCAATCGGACACTGGGGTACAGTACCAGGGCAAAACTTTATCTATGCTCACTTGAACCGGACCATCAATAAATACGACTTGGATATGTTCTACATTGAAGGACCAGGTCATGGTGGGCAAGTAATGGTATCTAATTCTTACTTGGATGGTTCATACACTGAATTGAATCCAGGTATTCCTCAAAATGAAGAAGGTTTCAAACACTTGTGTAAGATCTTCTCATTCCCTGGAGGAATTGCTTCACACGCGGCGCCTGAAACACCAGGATCTATCCACGAAGGTGGAGAACTTGGTTACGCACTTTCACACGCTACTGGAGCTGTATTGGATAATCCAGATGTCATTGCTGCGACAGTAATTGGTGATGGTGAAGGGGAAACTGGACCATTGATGGCTGGTTGGTTGTCAAATACTTTCTTGAACCCTGTCAATGATGGTGCTGTTCTTCCAATCTTCTATCTCAATGGTGGGAAGATCCATAACCCAACAATCTTTGAGCGGAAGACAGATGAAGAATTGACTCTCTTCTTCGAAGGTCTTGGTTGGAAGCCAATCTTTGCCAATGTAACAGCAATCTCAGATGATCATGAGGCATCTCACGCTTTGTTCGCTGAAAAATTGGATGAAGCAATTGAAGAAATTAAAAAAGTCCAAGCAGAAGCTCGTAAGGGATCTGCTGAAGAAGCAACTCAAGCTGTTTATCCTGTCTTGATTGCCCGTATTCCTAAAGGATGGACTGGACCTAAAGCATGGGAAGGAACACCAATCGAGGGTGGTTTCCGTGCACACCAAGTTCCAATCCCAGTAGATGCGCATCATATGGAACATGTGGATGCCCTTCTTTCATGGTTGGAATCTTACCGCCCAGCTGAATTGTTCGATGAAAACGGTACATTACTCCCTGAAATTGCAGAAATCGCACCAAAAGGCGACCGTCGCATGGCGATGAATCCAATCACCAATGCAGGTGTCATTAAACCAATGAACACAGCTGATTGGAAGAAACATGCCTTCAAAATTGGAACACCAGGTGCCATCATGGCGCAGGATATGATCGAATTTGGTAAGTATGCAGCAGATCTTGTGGATGCGAACCCTGATAACTTCCGTATCTTTGGACCGGATGAAACCAAATCAAACCGTCTTCAAGAAGTCTTCACACGGACCAACCGTCAATGGTTAGGACGCATGAAACCAGATTATGATGAAGCATTGAGCCCTGCTGGTCGTGTCATCGACTCTCAATTGTCAGAACACCAAGCAGAAGGAATGCTTGAAGGATATGTCTTGACAGGGCGTCATGGATTCTTCGCTTCTTACGAATCATTCCTTCGTGTTGTTGACTCAATGATTACGCAGCACTTCAAATGGTTGCGTAAATCTAAGACTCACACAACATGGCGTAAAAACTACCCAGCCTTGAACTTGATTGCGACTTCAACCGTCTTCCAACAAGACCACAATGGTTATACTCACCAAGATCCAGGTATCTTGACGCATTTGGCGGAGAAAACACCTGAATATATTCGTGAGTACTTGCCAGCAGATACCAATAGCTTGCTTGCTGTAATGGATAAGGCCCTTAAAGCAGAAGATAAGATCAACTTGATCGTCGCTTCTAAACACCCTCGTCCTCAGTTCTACTCGACAGATGAAGCTGAAGAATTGGTACGCGAAGGTTACAAAGTGATCGATTGGGCTTCAACTGTTTCAGCAGATGAAGAACCAGATCTTGTCATTGCAGCAGCTGGTACAGAACCAAACTTGGAAGCTTTGGCTGCGATTACAATCTTGCACCAAGCCTTCCCAGAATTGAAGATCCGCTTTGTCAATGTTGTGGATATTTTGAAATTGCGTCACCCATCAGTAGATGCACGTGGACTTTCTGACGAAGAGTTCGATAAAGTCTTCACGACTGACAAACCTGTTATCTTTGCCTTCCATGGTTACGAAGGTATAATCCGTGACATCTTCTTCAACCGTCACAACCACAATCTTCGTGTACATGGTTACCGTGAAAACGGAGATATCACAACACCATTTGATATGCGTGTGATGTCTGAGTTGGACCGCTTCCACTTGGCACAAGATGCAGCTAATGCAGCTCTTGGAGAAGCAGCAAGTGAATTTGCTGCTCAAATGGATGAGACAGTAGCCTTCCACAACGCCTATATCCGTGAAAATGGAGACGACATTCCAGAAGTTCAAAACTGGAAATGGGAAAACGTGAATAAATAAGAAAAAAAGCCGGAGCAATCCGGCTTTTTTTCTTATTCAGACCGTCTTTTACATTTCCACTTGCTTTTTTTGAAACAGTTAAGCGCTGTTTCATCAGTTTGTGGAAGTCTTCTATCCACAGAGGGTGAAATCACCTTGTGGATTGCATTGATGATGCCAGCGGTAAAAGAATTTGATATTTTTTTAAAAATATTTGATTAGCCCATCAGTAGCTAGGTGAATGATTTCATAAAATAAAAAAGAATGCTGGAAAGTGGGATTGCTTGAGAAAGAAAATTACAAACGAATTCCAGTTTCTACAGTCAACCTTTTTTATATCTTGGTTGACTATTAAGAAGTTGTTTGTTATAATAGGTTAACCGTATTTGAAAGTGAGGTTAACTAAAAATGAAACAACATCATACTTTTTCAATTGTTCTTCCAGCCTTCGGAGCTGCTATCATTGCTTCCCTATCACAAATCATCATTCCGATAGGAGCGGTGCCCATCACCTTACAGACCTTTGCTGTAGGACTGGTGGCTGCCATTTTTAAACCGAGAGAAGCTACTCTTGCTGCTCTCCTCTATCTTATTCTCGGTGCAATTGGTCTACCCGTTTTCGCAGGAGGTAGCGGTGGTTTTCAAACCTTCTTTAGTCCAATAGCTGGTTATATACTTGCCTATCCCCTTTTCGCCTTTATCACTTCTAAACTGACCAATGCTGATACTCCCATTTGGAAAATCTTTTTGGCTTTTGTTTTAGGAGATGTCCCAGTATTTGTCGGTGGAATTCTCACCCTTCACTTCCTTGGAAATATGGGTTGGTCTACAGCCGTAGCTGTCGGTTTGACACCTTTTATCATTCCTGACCTGTTAAAAGGACTCATCGTCTCTTTGGTGACTAAGCCAGTTTTAAACGCACTAAAAAATCATAGCTACTTTAACTAAAAAAAGATTGAAGGCTCTGTTCACACGAACAATGTCTTCAATCTTTTTATTTTGCAAAATAAATGTCATAGTGCTTTGAACAAGCTGGATTAAACCGACTGTGACAATGAGGGCAAGAGACAGATTTTTGATAGTTTTCAATAGTCATCTCATGTAGACAAACACCACAGATAACTACCTTATCCTGCCTTAAGTGGCAAGGATAAGCCCGATATTTATGATCCTCTATATGATCATGACATTGATAACAGGCATAATATTTTTGACAGTCATAGCATTTTAGAGCAACAATATCTAGTGGAGAATGATAGTGTTGGCACCTACTTTCCTTATCTACCAGGAGGCCATGAATTTGTGCTACTGGTAGACAAGGAGTAGAAGCAATTGTCTTGCCCAGGACATCAGGTTCCTGCTTTCTGAAAGTTTTTCTAGTGATTGTACTTTTACTATTTTCCATTAACCACATTATAGCACAAATGATTTGTATTTTTAGGAGAAAAGTATAGTCATTCACATGATTCATTGTGTCTATCTTATGCTTCTACGTAACAATAGTTTTCAGTTCTTATTTGATGAACCTTTAGGGACTGATTTTTTAACAATTTACAGATCTAGGAACTAAAAAAAAGACAGCTGGATATAAGTTCGGAAATCAAGCGTTTTCTATATAAAAATGAAAGAGTTTATAAAGAAATATTGAAGAAAATCCGAAAAAATAGTAAAATGGAATAGCTGATTGCAGCAAATCAACTGTTCTGCATTCTCCTCTTTGGAGAAGCGTCCGACATTAGAAAATGGAGTATTCAATGAAGAAAAAAGTGATCTTGAAAAGCAGTATCCTAGCGATCGCTGCAGGTCTTAGTGTTTTTGCGATCAATAGCGTTTTCGCAGACGAATTGCCAGTGCAGTTCATGGGAGTCAATGACTTCCACGGTGCCTTGGAACAAACGGGAACAGCCCGCTTGGAAAATGAAACAGTGAAAAATGCTGGGACAGCCCCACTGCTAGCGACGTACATGAATGATTCGCAAAAGGAATTTGAAACAGAAAATGCAGGAACTCCAAATGCCAGCATTCGTGTGCAAGCTGGTGATATGGTTGGTGCTAGTCCTGCCAATTCTGCCCTCCTTCAAGATGAACCAACTGTAAAAGTCTTCAATGAAATGAACTTTGAATACGGAACACTTGGAAACCATGAGTTTGACGAAGGTCTTGGAGAATTCAACCGGATCATGAAAGGGGAAGCCCCAACACCTGGTCAATTCAACAAGATCGTCGATGAGTATCCTCATGAAGCTTCCAAACAAGAAATTGTGATTGCCAACTTGGTTGACAAGGACACCAACAAAATCCCATTTGATTGGAAACCTTATACCATCAAAGAAATTCCAGTTAATGACAAGACTGTTAAAGTCGGATTTATCGGGGTTGTTACGACAGAATTCCCAAATCTTGTTTTGCGTAAAAATCATGAACAATACCGTGTTTTGGATGAAGCAGAATCCATTGCCAAATATGCGCGTGAACTGAATGACCAAGGCGTTCATGCTATCGCTGTCTTGGCCCACGTTGCTGCAACAAGTAAAAATGGGGTAGCAGAAGGTCCTGCTGCAGACATGATCAAAAAATTGAATCAACTTTATCCAGAAAACTCAGTCGATCTTGTCTTTGCAGGTCACAACCACCAATATACAAATGGGATGGTCGGTAATACCTTGATTGTTCAAGGAACATCTCAAGGGAAAGCCTACTCGGATGTTCGAGGTGTCTTAGATACAGATACAGGTGATTTTGTCAAAGCTCCAACTGCTAAAATCATTGCCGTAGATCCTTCTAAAGGCAAAGCTAAAGATGCCAAGGTCCAAGCGATCATCGATGATGCCAATGCGACAGTTAAAAAGGTAACAGAAGCGAAAATTGGTTCAGCAGAAAAAGCAGAAAATATCACCCGTGAATTGAATGAGCAAAAAGAAAGTGCTGTTGGAGATTTGGTCACAGCAGCCCAATTGGATATTGCCAAAAAATCAGGATACCCAGATATTGACTTTGCCTTCACCAATAATGGGGGAATTCGTGCAGACCTCGTGGTGAAACCCGATGGAACTATCACTTGGGGTGCCGCTCAAGCTGTGCAACCATTTGGAAATATCCTTCAAGTAGTAGAAATTACCGGAGACCAAATCTACAAAGCTTTGGACCAACAATATGATGAGAAAGAACTCTACTTCTTGCAAATGGCAGGGATCAAGTACACCTATACCAAACCAGCCGATGCGACGGAAGAAAAACCTTATAAGGTTGTGAAAGCCTACAAGGCAGATGGTACAGAAATCGATCGCAAGAAGACCTACAAGGCGATTATCAACGACTTCTTGTATGGTGGCGGAGATGGCTTCTCAGTCTTCCGCGATACAAAATTGATCGGAGCTATCAATCCGGATACAGAAGTCTTTATCCAATACATCGAAGATGTGAATAAGGCAGGGAAGAAGTTGTCTGCTTCAATCTTGGGTAACAAGACATTTGTGGAAAAAGTGGAAGAAGAAACACCTGCTCCAGCACCACAACCGGAACCTCAGCCAGCACCAGTAGATCCAGTAAGTCCTGTCAATCCTGTAGCTCCAGTGACGCCAGCTAACTCAACAGGTCAACCGACAACTCCAGTGACTCCAGTTCAACCAGCTGCATCAGAAAGTAATGTAACATACAAGGTTAAACCAGTCGCTGTCACTTATCATACAGGTGGTCAAGAAGAAGCAGTTGCTCAACCAGCAACTGGTCTTCCAAAAACAGGTCAAGAAGACTTGGCTTCTACAGTCCTTAGTCTCTTTGGCATGACCTCACTCGCTTTAACAGGCTTTGTAGCAAGCAAAAAACGAGAAGGCTAAGCTATTTATACGTTAACTTCCCCTAAAAAACGTCCGTTCTTTTAAGAAACGGACGTTTTTCATGTATTAGACTGCCTTCTCCACCCAGATACTGCGGACAAAGAAGAGGCTGATCAGAGCCAGTGCTAGAAAGGCAAAGCCAACGTAATAGTAGGGCTGATCCATTGTGGTGGAGCGACCGGAGAGATTGACAATCCCTCGGTAGAGGGCTCCTGCTGTGAGCGTAGCCACTCCGGAATTCCAAAGATTGAGACTCAGGCGAGAGAGGCCTTTCACCATTAACTGTAGAGCCACTAACAGTGCCCCACCGATCAAAGGAATCAAGAAGAGGTAGTGCATGAAGGCAGAGGTTTCGCCAAAACTAAAGTGTTCATAGATGCGACTTCCAGCGAAGAAGAAAACCGTAAGAAGAGTGTAGCAAAGAATCGTTTTTTTCAAGCGTTTTTTAATGGGATTAGTAACCGATATAGACAATGTCACTCACCGCCCTTTCTGAGATAGTACCATTTGTAGTAGGTTTGTTGATGACTTTTCCGTTAAAGTAGAGGGTAGAAGATCCGCCCCCATCCAGGTTGTAGGCTGTTTTGACGCCGTAAGACTTCATTACTTCCGCCAATTGGTAGAGAGATAGACCTTCACTTTCTGAAGTCCGGCCATCTGAGACGACGATGATGTAGTGATTTTCATCGATGATTCCAATGGCTGTTCGTGGATTAGATGCCATGGATTGTCCAACTTCTGAGTTCGTGTCCACAGTGACCTCACCATTTTCGACCAGGGAAGGACCAAAGGCAAGTAGGTTCACAACACCATCTTTGACCAATTGATCCGCAGAGATCTCATCTTCGTAGATAATCTTGAAGGATCCGTCTTTATAAATGGCTAGGTCTCCGTTGCTAGCGTCTTCCCGAACGGTATCGCGATAGACCACTCTGTTTCGGATAACGTATCCGGTACTGTTGGCACCGTAATAGTCCCCGTTGACTGCTAGAATGGCACTGTTATTAGCCGCCGTGACAGAGGTCTTGGCTGTCACGTTAGTCCCATAGGTATTTTGAGCAAAGGCTGTTTTGAGATAATCTGACGAGCTGACGGTAATATCTGCTACGTAAACTTGGGTATTGTTCACCGTTTTTTCTGTTAAGGTCACTTGGACATTGTCGTCTGAGTAGCTGGTGTCTGTCGTTTTTGCAGAGGTAGCCGCTTTTTTAGCTGCCTTGGTGTCCGTCGTTGTCGCTTTTACAGTTTGGATGGCGTCGGATAAGACGAAGGTTTTGAGGACAGAGTAGCTAAAGGTACTGGTCAGGATCAGACCAAAGCAAGCCGCGTAGGTATAGGATTTTTTAAAGAATTTCATTTTGAGTAGCAATCCTTTCTTTGAAGATAACTTTTTTCTGGATAAACCATGAGACCAGAAAGAGAAGGAGACCGACGATGATCTTACTGATGAGGAGATTGAGCCCAAAAGCAGTGAAGAAGAGTCGGATCAAGAGGGTGTCAAGAATGAAGAGGCCAAGAGCAAGGCCAAAGTAGCCACTTCCCGTTCGGGTCACACTGTCTTTGTTTTTAAAGACGAGGCGTTTATTGGTTGAGTAGTTAAAAATGGAACTCGTCACACGAGCGATCCCGTTCGCTAGGAGAATGCGAAGACTAATGGGTACGGCCATCATCACGAAAAGGAAGAAAGCGTAGACCAGATAGTCAACGATAAAACTACTCAGAGAGGAGAGGGCAAACTTAAACATGTCCTTATAGATCATGAGGCCATCTCGAATAGGTCGGAAGTGGGAACCTTCATTGTCATTGATGTAGACTGTCTCGATCGGAACTTCCACGATGGGGAAGGACTTGCTTGCTGAAAGGAGAACATTCATTTCATATTCATAGCGCTGTCCGTCGACCTCCAGCATGAAAGGCAACATATTCGTAGTGAAGGCCCGTAAGCCAGTCTGAGTATCGCTAACTGCCACTCCAGTTTGTTGTTTGAAGAGGAAACGGGTCAATTTATTTCCAAAAGCAGATCGCAAAGGAACTTTGCCAGAGAAGGCGCGGGTGCCTAGAATAAGTGTTCCAGGATGCTCTTGAGATTGGTTAACAACTCTGAAAATATCCCAAATTTTGTGCTGACCGTCTGCATCAGCTGTAACAATGCTTCCATAGGTACCTCTTTCTAGGATGTAGGCATAAGCAGTCTTGAGAGATTGCCCTTTTCCTTGGTTGTGCTCGTGGGTCAGGACTGTCGCAAGACCGTCTAATTTTTCAAAAATCACTTTCTTGTCAGCGTCACTACCATCGTCGACGACGATGATGTGGAGATCACTCTTAGCGTGAACCAGGCGAACCAATTTGACAAGATTCAGATCCGGTTGATAGGCGGGGATGATAAGATAGTTCATAATCGTTCCTCGTTTCTTGAAATTTGTTGAAGCTAGTATAAAGACTCAAGCTTAAAGCTAACTGATATCAGTTTTCTTTAAGGAAAGGAAGGGAAAAGGGGTAGAGGTTCTTCTATAAAATGTCATGATTTCGAACCACACTCCGTTGAGATGATTGGTCTTATCGAAAAGCCTTTTTCAAATCTTACAGATAATCCTTGCCTTTACTAGAAAAGTCTGGTATAATAGTTTCTTGTGAGTAAACCTCACTTACCCCATGCAAAGACTTGGGGTCATTAGTCCAAAAGGAGGAACATTATCAATGGCTAAATACGAAATTCTTTATATTATTCGTCCAAACATTGAAGAAGAAGCTAAAAACGCTTTGGTAGCACGTTTCGACTCTATCTTGACTGACAACGGTGCAACTGTTGTTGAATCAAAAGATTGGGAAAAACGTCGTCTTGCATACGAAATCCAAGATTTCCGTGAAGGACTTTACCACATCGTAAACGTTGAAGCGAACGACGCTGTAGCTCTTAACGAGTTCGACCGTCTTTCAAAAATCAACGGTGACATTCTTCGTCACATGATCGTTAAAGTTGACGCGTAAGAAATCATTTGAGGTGACTTATGATTAACAATGTTGTACTTGTCGGTCGTTTGACCCGTGATGCTGAACTTCGCTACACTTCTAGTAACCAAGCAGTTGCTACTTTCAGCCTAGCTGTAAACCGCAACTTCAAGAGTCAAAATGGAGAACGCGAAACTGATTTCATCAACTGTGTGATCTGGCGTCAGCAAGCAGAAAACCTGGCCAACTGGGCTAAGAAAGGTGCTTTGATTGGGATTACCGGTCGCATTCAAACACGTAATTACGAAAACCAGCAAGGTCAACGTGTTTATGTCACTGAAGTCGTAGCAGACAGCTTCCAACTATTGGAAAGTCGTGCAGCACGCGAAGGGCATGCAGCTGGTAGTTATTCATCAGGCAACGGTGGTTTTGCTGGAAATGCAGCACCAAGCTTTGGTGGATCAGAACCAAGCAATGCAGCACCAAACTTTGGTCGTGAGGAAAATCCATTTGGAGCCAATCCAATGGACATCTCAGACGACGATCTTCCATTCTAAGAATGGGTTTAACGAATTAAAACTATAAAGGAGAATTAAACATGGCTCAACAACGTCGTGGCGGATTCAAACGCCGTAAAAAAGTTGATTATATCGCAGCAAACAAAATCGAATATGTCGATTACAAAGATACTGAGCTTCTTAGCCGTTTCGTTTCAGAACGTGGGAAAATCCTTCCTCGTCGCGTAACTGGAACTTCAGCCAAGAACCAACGTAAAGTAACAACAGCTATCAAACGCGCTCGCGTAATGGCTTTGATGCCTTTCGTAAACGAAGATTAAAGAAAAGACCCTGACGGGTCTTTTTTTCAGGTCCAGTGGACCTCTTTTTCACGAGCTTGAAAATCAGAGAGCGAATTAGATCCGGTAGACCTGCCTCTGGGCAGTTCTTTTGTCTTTTGACAAAATTTGATGTAAAAGTCAATTTTCTAGATTGAGATATCAACTAGAGGCGAAATTTTATTTGATATGAAAATATTTTACTCATTTAAATTAACGCCACATAAAAAATAGTTATAATATCATCAAAAAGTAAACATTTTCGCAAGGAGGTGTCCATTTATGTTAGTTCCTTTCAGACAAATGTGGTGTTTATCTGAGTCTAACATAGATGGCTTTTTCTGTCTAGCTTAATTTTACAAATTGGGAAATAAAATTCTTAATCGAAATTTATCTATAATTTGTATCTTTTTGATTATTGATTTGAATTTTAGATTTAATCATGTTACAATTGACATTGAAATCAAATAGAAAAGGAAGATTCAAACGTGGGCACATTATTAGCAACTAGATTAAAAAATAGACGAAAGGAATTAAAAATGTCTCAGCGAGAATTAGCTGAGGGTATCTGTAAACAAGGGCAAATCAGTCGATTAGAGAGTGGAGAGTTTACCCCTGGAGCAGATTTTTTACATGCTCTTTCTAAGAAATTAAAAGTCAGTATGAACTACTTTTTTGATGAGCAAATCGTAGAAGAGATTGATGAGTTATCAGAGTTTAAAAAATTATCACAGACATTTATAACAAACCGAAATTATGAATCATTGAAGTATATATATGAACTAGAAAATGTAAAAGCTCATCGCTTATCTTTAGCAGATAAGTTTTACATGGAGTGGATAAAGTCTCTTATAGATTTTTATTTTTACGGACAGAAAGATGATGCGATTACACGATTAGAGAAGATGCTATCTCAGTTAAGTGTATCTGATTTGAACTACTTTCAAGTTTCAAATACTCTATTCAATTTTTATTATGATACAGAAGATTTAGAACGTTTTAATGAAATTCGTGAGAAACTAGAGTATCAAGTAAATCAACTTAATTTAAACACAATTGAAGAGCTAGAATTATCTATTAAGTTTAATTATAACGTTTGTCGTTATCTATGGTTACAGAACAATATTGAAGAAGCTATTACTAAAATTTCAGCTACTATAAAGCAGTGTAAGGATTACAGAACAACTTATCTATTAGCTGACTTGTACTTATTGATGGGAAATGTAAGTGAAAATTTTTCTTCTAAAAGTTCAGTGAAAGAATATTTTGAGACAGCTCATTTCCTATACAAACTTGAGGAAAACATGCCAATGACTTTGAAAGTTGAGCATTATATTGCAGATATAACAGAATAATAGATACGATGTTCAAGTGAGCATCGTTTTTTTAATCTATCGCAAAATACAAAAAAATATCAAATGAAAAAAAATAAAAAAAGATTATAGAAGTTCTTGACAAGTTGATTTTGAAGTGATAAAATAAATGCGGGAAAATAAAAGGAGAGATACACGGGAAGTTTGTTTAGGAAAATTGTTGTTTTGTTAGTCATAGGCGTAATTCTATTAGGGATTACTGGAGGAACTCAAGTTCATAAGATCGCTAGAGGGATTGATTCAGGTTCTGAAAATGGAAAAGTTTTATAACTGTTCAGACTAATCTATGATGACAATTATGAGGCTTGATAAGATTTCTCCTCATCGGATAAAAATCTTAAATATATTTATGAAAGGACATACATCGTATGGAAAATACAGAACTTACTTTAAAACAAGAAGATGTTTCTATTGATGTTGGCGACATTGATGTAGCTGCTATCTTGATGGGAAGAAATCAGCCAAGTCAGCGTGCATGTTTAAGTGCATTTTGTTGAGTCAGGGGTGATAATTATTATCGCTCCTGATTTTTATTAGGTTAATTAATTAAAGAAGTTATAAAAGAATCTCGAATGAAAAAATATTTTTATCAAAATCCCTTTTTAGTAGGTCAATTCTTAATAGTAAATATTATTGGAGCAATTTCTGTACTGAGCTTGGCTTTTGTGCTAGAAGGCATTATTGATTCTATTTCAAATGTTAATTCAAAAACATTCATCTTATATGTAGTGTTGTTGCTAGTCTACATAGTTTTTGATTCTGCAATGGAGTACTGTGTTGAAGTTTCAAATCAGAAATTAATTCAAAAAATTTTACATGATATACGAAGTGATTTGACTGATAGTAACGGAAGAAAACCATTGATTGATGTTTATCGTAGTAATCCTGAAATGCATATTTCAACCTATACTAATGAATTAGAAGTCTTAGAAAAACAATATTTAGAGCAAATTATTAGTATAACTAATGATATTTTAGTTTTTATTTTTGCCTCAGTCATATCTTTGTTTATACAACCGTCATATACTATCATAATGGTCGTTTTGAGTTTACTTCCTCTTTTTTATCCTTTGTTAACTCAAAATTCTTTACAAAATGCAAGAGATGTAAGTGTAAAATCAAAAGAAAATTATTTTAATGTGGTATCAGATTTTTACTCTGGTTTAAAGACAGTCAAACTATTTAATGCAGTGCACTCTTTCATTGATATAGTGAATTCAAAAAGTAAGCAGTTAGAACAAACTAATGTAACTTATTACAAAAAGGCAAATTCAATAGAGGCAATATCTTATGCAATAACAATGCTTGTAAATCAGGGAGCTTGGGTAGTAGGAGGATTTTTTGTACTCAAGGGAAGACTTTCTCTAGGAGAATTTATCGGACTTCGTCAATTAGTGATGTATATTACATACCCAATTACTAACATGAAGCATAGCTATACTGATATATTGTCTTCAAAAAAATTGGTTAACGACCTAGTTGAAACTATACATCAAGTATCTGAGGATTCCACCAAGACAGAAAATGTAAAAATTAATACAATTGAACTTGTTGATTTCGGAATATTAGGTGAGAAACAAAATATATTACAAAATATAAATTTAACATTTAAGGTGGGTAAAAAGTATCTTATTGTTGGGAAAAGTGGTAGTGGGAAAAGTACACTTTTGAATGCATTAATAGGTTTGATACCAGATGGTTTTAATACTAATGGTAATATTTTAGTTAATGGACAGGATTTAACTAGCATTAAGTTAGATTACTCATCAGTTGCTTACGTGGAGCAGAAAACATTTATTTTTGATAAACCAGCTATTGATAATTTGACAATGTATAAAGACTATGATAAAAGTCTAATTCATCAAGTGTTACAAAAGGTAAGCTTAGAAAATATTAATTTAGAGGATCCCATCAAAAATAAGTTATCTGGAGGACAAGAGAGGAGACTAGATTTTGCTAGATCTCTGCTTGCGAATAAGGAAATTTTACTTTTGGATGAGGTTACATCGTCTCTAGATAAAGAAAATAGATTGCGTATTGAAAAATTAGTGGACTCATTGCAGGAAAAAATGATTATTTGTATTGCTCACGAACCATCAGATACTTTTATCTCAATGTTTGATGAAGTGATAACTCTTGAAGAAGGAATGCTTACTTAACGGTAAAATATCATAATCACACTAAATTGCTAGGAAAAATTTATGAAAAAAGAAATACTACCTCAATATATTTATAGACAAAAAACAGGTAATAATTGGGCTTTAAAGGAGTATTACTCGCTAAAATTTGATAACATAGACAGCTGCTATGAGTACCTTTGGAAAAACGTTTTACTTCAAGAAGCAATTTTACTTTGTAATCGCACTCTCTTTATGGAGCTATCAAATTTTTATAAAAAACCAGAGAAAAAAAAGAGAAGATTATTACGAACTTTAGAAAATTATTTTATTAGATTTTGTACACGTCCCTCAACATTCTTCACGTTTGGATATGTAGGAGTAGGAGAATTTTCTCATGGTGCGATAGAAGAAAATCTGAAATGTGAATCAAAGAGTGTAGAAAAGATAACAGATATTTCTACAGAGTGGGCTTTTGATTTTTTAAAATTGATTTTGAGAGAACGAGATGTATTAAAAGAACTATTCGTATTTTTAAATCCCAATTTAATAGGAGTCGGAACAAAGCTGTTAAATCAGAAGCTGTATTTTTGCCAATCAGATATACAAAAAATTGTCTTGACGGATTTAAACATTGTTCTTTCAGACATTATCGAGACTTGTAAAACACCTTTAAAAATAAGTTCCCTAGTTAATTTGTTATTAGAGAAGGGATTTGAATTAAATACTATCTATGACTATATACAGCAATTGATAGATAGTGAGATATTATTTTTTGAATGTTTTGAGATATTAACCAGAGACAATAAAATAAATTTGATAGATGATTTTATCAATAGTATAGAATTGATGCCCTCAAAATTTAAAAGGCATATTCTTATATAAAATCACTCTTCTAGGAGAGTTTATGATAAAATTTAATTGTTCCATAAGATTCTTTCTAATGAGGGTTTGGTTACTTTTTCATTATAGATTTTATGGAGCTTTTTTTCTACAACAAAATAGACTCCATAATTCCTACAGTGGTTTTACCCACTACAGAAATTATAGAGCCGTATTTTTTAGCGTCGAGTTGCGGGTGCTGTGCTCGAACTTTTGATATTGTAGCGTTTTTTGAAATAGTAGCGAAGGACAAGGGCCAATGCTCCCAATACGATAGCAAGGACATCTGGAATGGTTGGGTTGAGGAATTTTGGAAGTAGAGAGGTGAGTGATAGAACGATCACCCAAAGGAACATGACTCCAACAAGAATCGGCATGGATTTCCAAAGAGAAGGGCGTTCGCTGCGATCTTTGGTGCCGTCCATATACTGATAGAAGAAGTAGTACATGAGGTACAAGAGCAGAGCCCCTGTCAAACTACCGAGGATCAAAGTAATCAAGCCATAAGCAGAACGGTGCGGTGCAATTAGGTTCATAAAGGCGCTGATTGCAGCAAAGACACCAAAGATAAAGAGGAAGGAATCCAAAATCATCAAGGAAGGAGCATCGTTCAAAGCAGGATGCTCTTTTTCATAGCGTTCTTTCTCGCTGAAGGAATTAGCCCATACGGTTGGAGCTCCAAAAAGAGTCCGTGCCGGAATCCCTTTTCCTTGATTTTCTTGGATGGCTGGAAGGATTTCCTGGATGAGGCTTTCTGCTTCTTCTTCCGTTTTCCCATTTTCAAGCAATTGGTGTTTAGCAATACGGATAAATTCTTGATTTTTCTTACTAAGTTGGTGAAGGTCTGTGTGAGACATAGTTACTCCTTTGATAGACAAGTTTGGTTAGAACCATTTTTTATGGATCAAGTAGACGACGAGGGAGCCGGTCATGGCGAAGGCAATAAAGATGATGAGCCAGAAGGCATTTGGTTCTCCATTGAGCGGTAATTCATTGTCCTTGAAGTTCATCCCGTAGGCTGAGAAAATCATGGTTGGAATGGACATGACAATGGTTACCATGGCCAGGGTTTTCATAATGTTGTTCTGGTTGTTGGAGATGATCGATGCGAAGGTATCAGTCATGGAGTGGAGGATATTTCCATAAATATCTGCCATCTCAATAGCCTGCTGGGTTTCGATCAAGGTGTCTTCCAATAGATCCTCGTCTTCTAGGTATTTCTTGATGTTGCTGGTGGCGCTGGTCAATTTTTTGATCACGCGCTCATTGGTTTTCAGTGAGGCCTTAAAGTAGACGATGGTTTTTTCTAACTCCATCAACTCAATCAGCTCTTCATTACGTGTTGATTTGTGCAATTGGCTTTCAATCTGTTCACTCTTTCGATCCAGGGTACGAAGCGCAGACAAGTAAAGTTCAGCGTTACGATAGAGGATCTGAAAGATAAAGCGCGACCGCATAAAGGTATAGAAATTGCGCAAACGCCGGTGGATAAAGATGTCGAGAAGTGGCAATTTCTCCAAGCAAGTCGTGATAATAGCCTCTTCTGTCAGGATAATTCCAAGTGGAATGGTCACGTAATAGGTCTGGTTGTTGCGCTCTTCCTTGATGGGGACGTCAACGATGATCAAGGTATAGTCGTCCTCAATGGTCATACGGGACATTTCTTCCGCATCGAGCGGTGCCCGTAAGTCTGCAATATCAATATTAAAGGCAGAAGCGATTTCCATTGATTCGCTTTGAGAAGGGTTAACAAGGTTGATCCAGGTACCAGGTTCTAGTGTCTCTACTTCTTTAAATTCAGTCGTTGTCGATAAAAAGACCTGTTTCATGGTACCCTCCCTTGTTTTTGTTACACCTTAACATTATATCAGAAAAAGGACGGTTTTGGATAAAAGAATACTAAAAAATTTGTTATAATGGAGGTTAACAAAAAGGTGATTAGAGTAAGAATATGCAAGATAAAATTGTCATTCATGGGGCCCGTGCCCATAATTTAAAAAATATAGATGTGGAAATTCCACGGGACAAATTAGTCGTGGTGACCGGTTTGTCTGGATCTGGAAAGTCCAGTCTGGCCTTTGATACCCTCTATGCAGAAGGCCAGCGTCGCTACGTGGAAAGCTTATCAGCCTATGCCCGTCAGTTTTTGGGAAATATGGAAAAACCAGATGTGGATTCGATTGACGGATTGAGTCCAGCCATTTCCATTGACCAAAAAACGACCAGTAAGAATCCGCGTTCCACTGTGGGGACAGCAACTGAGATCAATGACTACCTGCGTCTGCTCTATGCGCGTGTCGGTACGCCATATTGTATCAACGGGCATGGAGCGATTACCGCTTCTTCAGTTGAGCAAATTGTCGATCAAGTCTTGGAATTACCAGAGCGCCAACGCCTGCAAATTCTAGCTCCCATTATCCGCAAGAAAAAAGGCCAGCACAAGAATATCATTGAAAAAGTCCAAAAAGACGGCTATGTTCGGGTCCGCATAGACGGTGAGATCTATGATGTAACAGAGGTTCCAGAACTGTCTAAAAGCAAACAGCACACGATTGAAGTGGTGGTGGACCGGATCGTACTCAAAGAGGGAATCCGCTCGCGCCTCTTTGATTCGATTGAGGCAGCTCTTCGGATTGCGGATGGCTATGTGGTCATTGATACCATGGATGGCAAGGAACTGCTCTTTTCTGAGCACTATGCTTGTCCAGTCTGTGGCTTTACCGTCCCTGAATTAGAACCCCGTCTCTTTTCTTTCAATGCGCCTTTCGGCTCCTGCCCAGACTGTGATGGGTTAGGCATTAAGCTGGAGGTGGACTTGGACTTGGTGGTACCAGATGATCGCTTAACCCTTCGTGAAGGAGCTCTTGCCCCTTGGAATCCTATCTCTTCCAACTACTATCCTCAGATGTTGGAGCAGGCCATGATCCATTTTGGCATTGATATGGATCAGCCTTTCTCAGATCTTTCTCAAGAAGAAAAGGACTTGGTTCTCTATGGTTCAAACGGGAAAGAATTCCACTTCCACTATGAAAATGAGTTTGGTGGAGTTCGGGATATTGAGATTCCTTTTGAAGGGGTCGTAAACAATATTCACCGTCGTTTCCGTGAGACTAATAGTGACTTTACCCGCAACCAAATGCGCTCCTATATGAACGAATTGACCTGTGCGACCTGCCATGGCTACCGTCTCAATGACCAGGCTCTTTCTGTTCGTGTCGGTGGGGAGAAAGGGATGCATATCGGGGAGGTGTCAGATCTATCGATTGCGGACCACTTACAAGCCGTGGATCAATTGGTCTTAACGGACAATGAAGCCACGATTGCAAGACCGATCCTAAAAGAGATCAAAGATCGTTTGACCTTCTTAAACAATGTAGGTCTTAATTACTTGACCTTGTCACGCTCAGCAGGAACACTATCAGGTGGAGAAAGCCAACGGATTCGCTTGGCAACCCAGATCGGTTCCAACCTCTCTGGTGTCCTTTATATCTTGGATGAGCCGTCAATCGGCCTCCATCAAAGGGACAATGACCGCCTGATTGCCAGTCTTAAAAAGATGCGTGATTTAGGCAATACCTTGATCGTCGTCGAACACGACGAAGATACCATGAGAGAAGCAGACTACCTGATCGACGTCGGCCCAGGTGCCGGTGTCTTTGGTGGAGAGATCGTTGCCGCGGGAACTCCAAAGCAGGTGGCTCGTAATAGTAAATCCATCACCGGCCAGTATTTGTCCGGCAAGCGCAAGATTCCGGTCCCAACAGAGCGCCGTTCAGGAAATGGTCGTTCTATTGAAATTACAGGGGCCAGTGAGAACAACTTACAAGATATTACAGCACGTTTTCCTCTGGGCAAATTCATCGCAGTCACTGGCGTCTCCGGTTCTGGGAAATCGACCTTGATCAATGGCATCTTGAAAAAAGCCATCGCTCAAAAGCTCAACCGCAATTCGGAAAAACCAGGGAAATACAAGACCATTCAGGGGATTGAGCATATCGATCGATTGATCGACATTGATCAAAGCCCGATCGGCCGGACCCCTCGTTCCAATCCAGCAACTTATACAGGCGTTTTTGACGATATCCGTGACCTTTTTGCTCAAACCAATGAAGCCAAAATTCGGGGCTATAAAAAAGGCCGCTTTAGTTTCAATGTCAAGGGTGGCCGTTGTGAAGCCTGCTCTGGTGACGGTATTATCAAGATTGAGATGCACTTCTTGCCCGATGTATTTGTACCTTGTGAGGTCTGCCATGGACGTCGCTACAATAGTGAGACCCTTGAGGTCCACTACAAGGAAAAAAATATCGCAGAAGTACTGGATATGACGGTCAATAAGGCAGTCGAATTCTTCAAGCATATTCCGAAAATTGAACGCAAACTCAAGACCATCCAAGATGTGGGCTTGGGCTATGTAACGTTGGGTCAACCAGCGACCACCCTTTCAGGTGGGGAAGCACAGCGGATGAAGTTGGCTTCTGAATTGCACAAGCGCTCTACAGGTAAATCCTTCTATATCTTGGATGAACCAACGACAGGACTTCATAGCGAAGACATTTCTCGCTTGATTCAAGTCTTAGAGCGGTTTGTGGATGATGGAAATACCGTCCTTGTAATCGAGCACAATTTGGATGTCATTAAGACGGCAGACCACATCATCGATTTGGGACCTGAAGGCGGTGTCGGTGGCGGAACCATTATTGCGACCGGAACGCCAGAAGAAGTCGCAGCAAATCCTGTTAGCTATACAGGACAATATTTGAAAGGAAAATTACAATGAATCAACAGATCGACAATTTACGAAACAAAATGAAGGCCAAAAACCTTAAAGCGGTACTGATTAACAATTTGAAAAATGTCTATTATTTGACCCATTTCTGGGGTTCAAACGGGACGGCTTTGGTGACAGAAGAACGCGTGGTCCTCTTTACGGATTCGCGCTACACCATTCATGCTCATGCGACTTGTTTCCCCTTTGTGGAGATCGTAGAAACCCGTGATGAGCTGACTGCAGCGGCTGAGATCGTCAAGGATCTTGGAATCAAAGAACTTGGTTTTGAGGACGAAGTGACGGTGGCCTACCATGCCCGTATGGCTTCTGTTTTCAGTGGCATCAACCTTCAATCCCTAACGAACTTTGTGATGGAATTGCGCTTGGTCAAGGATGAAACAGAGATTGCGGCCATTAAAAAAGCTTGTAGTATCTCTGACCAAGCCTTCCGTGATATTTTGGACTATATCAAGGTGGGACAAACGACAGAATTGCAAGCAGCAACTTTCCTCGATTTTAGAATGCGGGAGTTGGGAGCATCAGGTGTATCTTTTGATATCATCTCCGCAGCTGGTGAACGTTCTGCTATGCCACACGCAACTCCAAGTGATCGGGTGATTTCAGCAGGAGATGCCTTGACCCTCGATTTTGGTTGCTTGTATGATCACTATGTCAGCGATATGACACGGACCATCTATGCTGGACATGTCAGCGACAAGGAAAGAGAAATTTACGAAACGGTGTTGAAAGCCAATCAAGCCTTGATTGCTGCGGCCAAAGATGGACTTGGTTTCCGTGATTTCGATAAAATCCCACGTGATGTGATCGAAGCAGCCGGCTATGGCCAATACTTTACTCATGGAATCGGTCACGGAATTGGGCTTGATATCCATGAAGAACCCTACTTTAGCCAAATGTCTAAAGAAGCCATTCAAGCAGGGATGGTCTTGACAGATGAACCAGGGATTTACATTGAAGGTCTCTCTGGTGTGCGCATCGAAGATGACCTCTTGATCACAGAAACTGGCTGTGAAGTCTTGACACTTGCACCTAAAGAATTGATTGTCCTATAAAATAGACAGTATTTTCTTAACCCCTGTGTAACAAACAAAGATAAGAAATGAGGCCTATGAAAAAACGAATTTTAGTATTGGGAATTCTTCTATCAGCTCTCTTATTTGTATGCGTTCCTTCTGCCCATGCTGGTGTTGGAAATACAGATAGCGGTGGTAGTAGCTTGATTGATTCAGGTGGAGGGGGCAGTAGTTGGTCTGGTGGAGGCAGTAGTTGGTCAGACAACGATAGCAGCTGGTCTGGTCGTAGTAGCTGGTCAAGTGATTCAAGTAGTTATAGCTCGTCAGATTCAGTTTCGTCATCTGGGTTTTTGACTGGTCTTACCATCATGATTGTTTTGCTTGCCTTCGTGTTTAATGCCATTAAACAAAATGGTGGCCTTTCAAATGACTCAGAGGATTCAAGTAGTGGCAGTGGTCCAAAACGGACAACCGAGGAACGTGCTGGTCGACCAATTGAAAACAACTATGAAGCCGCCGTATCCGAAAATTGGACCCAATGTTTGATGAAGATCGCTTCTTGTCACAAGTCAAGCTGGTTTACCTTCAATTACAATCTGCTTGGACAGAAAAAGATTGGAATTCCGTGCGGAGCTTAGAAAGTACTAGTCTTTATGAGCAACACTTGACTCAGTTGCAGGAGCATATTCGAGCAAAAACGACCAATGTTCTAGAGCGCGTGCGTGTTGAAAATTCTAAAATCAAAGACTTTATCGAAAATCCAGAAGGCAATGACCGCATCGAAGTTATTTTGTCTTCAACAATGAGAGATTACATCCGAGACGATGAATCGGGTCGTGTGATCGAAGGGGATCCGACCAAAGATCTCTTTACAGTATACCGTATGGTCTTTCTCCGTGAACACGGGGCTCAGACAGAGATCATTAAGAATTCTGAGGTCTTAAGTGATCACTGTCCGAACTGTGGTGCGCCACTGACCATCGATACGATCGACAAGTGTGAGTATTGCCAAGCGTCATTGAAACACAATCCAAAAGATTGGGTCTTGGATGTTTATGAAGTTGTGGATGAAATTGAATTCTACAGATAGGAGAATATATGGGATTTATTAAAGCAGCCCTTTCAGCGGGCATTTCAAGTTTTCAAGATAGTAAATTTAAGGAAGCTATTACCTTGCCAGAAGCTGTTCCAGCAACAGCTTTGGCCATCAAGGGACAACTGTTGACCAAAGATCCGGACGGACGCTCACGCCAGAGCAACCAAAATACTGGTCTGTTGACAGATGGCTCTGTTGTCATTGTTCCTCAAGGCTATGTCGCTCTTTTAGTCAATAATGGAACCTTTTTGGGAGACCTTCTAGAAGCAGGAAGCCACGAATGGCAAGCTGGTGAGAATGCTTGGCTGTTTGAAAAAGGCGGAGTGAAAGGGACTTGGGACCAGTTCAAGAATCGTTTCTCATTTGGTGGGCAAGTGGTGACCCAACAAGAAATTGTTTTTGTACGGATGCAACCTTTTACAGGAAATAAATTTGGAACTCAAAACCCAGTCGAGTACTTTAGCGACCGTTACCAACAGCTTCTGAGCGTTCGCTTTTATGGTCTCTATGATGTGAAAATAGCAGATCCGGTTCTTTTCTATGTCAGTGCAGTCAGTCGCCAAATTACGGCAGATAAACCTTTTACCTTGGAAGATGTAGCTCAGGGAACCTTGCGCCAAAACCTCGCTCCAAAAATTGCCGTCGCCCTTTCAAAATATACAGCTGAAAATAAGGCGGATATTTACAATATCAATGCAGATCAAGACGTTTTCAATGAAGTCGCAAAACGCGAAGTCAACAAAACGTGGTCAGAACTATATGGTATTGAATTAACCAATGTCCTGATCGAAGATCTGAGCTATGATGCTGATAGTATGGCCAAGGTCAATAAACTGGACAGTGAATTGGCAGCGATGAAGTACAATACCATTGAAATTGAAGAGCGTCGCGCCCGCAATGAGGCCTTGGTGGCAGCTGCCAAAAATGAAGGTGGCAATGGCATGAATATGATTATGGGGATGAATCTGGGTCAAGCTCTGGGAAATGATCTGCAACAACAAGCAGCACCAGCTCAAGACAAGCCCAAAACCTTCTACATTGAGGTGGGTGGCAAATATGTCCATGTGACCAAAGATGCTGATGGTAATATTGTCCCTGTTGATGAATAGAAGGAAACTAGGCTCAGAGATGTAGAGTCTCCAATCGCTAGTCTCTGCACTCTTTCCTTCCTAAAAAGAAAAGATTGCTGTTTGAGAAAAATCAAATAGTGTGTTACAATAAAGAGTAATCTATTTTTAAAAAAGAGGTAATAAAACATGATCGAAGCAAGTAAATTAAGAGCTGGTATGACGTTTGTCACAGCAGATGGAAAATTGATTCGCGTTTTGGAAGCAAGTCACCACAAACCAGGTAAAGGAAATACCATCATGCGGATGAAATTACGTGATGTCCGTACTGGTTCTACATTTGACACAAGCTACCGTCCAGAAGAAAAATTTGAACAAGCGATTCTTGAGACTGTCCCAGCCCAATACTTGTACCAAATGGACGACACAGCCTACTTCATGAACACAGAAACTTATGACCAATACGAAATCCCTGTAGTCAATGTTGAAAATGAATTGCTTTACATTCTTGAAAATTCAGAAGTGAAAATTCAATTCTACGGAAGTGAAGTGATTGGGGTAACTGTACCAACTACTGTTGAATTGACAGTCACAGAAACTCAACCATCGATCAAAGGTGCTACAGTGACTGGTTCTGGAAAACCAGCAACAATGGAAACAGGACTTGTTGTAAACGTTCCAGACTTCATCGAAGCAGGACAAAAACTCGTTATCAACACTGCAGAAGGAACTTACGTTTCTCGTGCGTAAGAGACCTCTCAGGGTGTCAAATAGAAAGGAACTTCTATGGCAACTGAACAATTTGGTGACATCGTTATTGCACCACGTGTATTAGAAAAAATTATTGCGATTGCAACGGCAAAAGTAGAGGGAGTTTACTCTCTTGAAAATAAGAGCGTGTCAGATAGCCTTTCAAAACGCTCACTTGGTCGTGGCGTCTACCTTCATACAGAAGAAGACGGTCAGGTCTCAGTGGATATTTATCTCTACCTTGAATATGGAGTGGCGGTACCATCTGTAGCAGTAGCGATCCAAAAGGCTGTGAAATCTGCTGTGTATGATATGGCGGATGTCACCTTGGATGCGGTTAATATCCACGTTGTAGGGATTGCAACAGAAAAATCTCCAAAACCAGACTTGAAAGACTTGTTTAATGAGGACTTCCTCAATGACTGATAAAATTTTATTAGAATCACGTCGAGATTTACGCGAGCGTGCCTTCCAAGCCTTGATGGCCTTGGAGTACGATGGAGACATTGTCGAAGCTTGTCGCTTTGCTTATCTGCATGATAAGGACGTGGCAGAAGATGCAACAGTTGATCTTCCGGCCTTCCTCTTGAATATCGTGACCGGCGTTTATCAGTCAAAAGATCAATTAGACAAACAAATCGGTCAACATTTGAAGCCTGGTTGGACAGTAGAACGCTTGACCTTGGTAGAGAAAAATATTCTGCGCCTTGGAATTTTTGAAATGACAGAGTTTGACACTCCACAGATTGTTGCTGTGAATGAGGCAGTCGAATTGGCTAAGGCCTTTTCAGATGAGACTTCATCACGTTTTGTCAATGGTGTTCTCAGCCAATTTGTGACAGAAGCATAGTATAAAAGAGCCCGCGGGCTCTTTTTTGATTGAAGGAAATATCTATTTTGGACCTAATTTTAATCTAATCTTACGATATAAAGTATAAAAATATGCTATACTAAAGAAAAAAGAAAACAACCACTAGGGGTGCGTAAAGCTGAGATTAACGACTGTTAGACCCTTTGACTCGATCTAGGTAATGCTAGTTGATGGAAGTGGACAAAATAACAATGGTTTATAAGCCACTAATTGACTTCTTGATACAGACTTTATCTTGTTTTACCAAATACAAACTTCAGCTGGTTGGGAGGTTTTAGATGACTTATTTACCCGTTGCTCTAACAATTGCTGGAACTGACCCTAGCGGTGGAGCTGGAATAATGGCTGATTTAAAGTCATTCCAAGCTAGAGGTGTCTATGGAATGGCCGTTGTAACTAGTCTTGTCGCTCAAAATACCAGGGGGGTTCAATTAATAGAGCATGTTTCTCCTCAAATGCTGAAAGCTCAATTGGAAAGTGTTCTTTCAGATATTTCCCCTCAAGCTGTAAAAACTGGTATGCTTGCGACTACGAAAATCATGGAGATGATCCAACCCTACTTAAAGCAACTTGATTGTCCCTATGTGCTTGATCCTGTGATGGTAGCTACTAGTGGAGACGCTTTAATTGATACAAGTGCAAGAGACTATCTCAAAACAAATTTGCTGCCTCTTGCAACGATTATTACACCCAATCTTCCTGAAGCAGAAGAAATTGTCGGCTTTTCTATCAAAGACCAAGAAGATATGCAAAAGGCTGGGCGTTTGATCCTAAAAGAATTTGGGCCTCAATCAGTTGTTATCAAAGGAGGACACCTCGAAGGTGGTGCCAAAGATTTCCTCTTCACAAAGGATGAAGAATTTGTCTGGGAAAGTCCACGAATTCAAACTTGCCATACCCATGGTACTGGCTGTACCTTTGCTGCAGTTATCACTGCTGAGCTTGCAAAAGGGAAAACCCTCTATCAAGCAGTTGATAAGGCCAAGGCTTTTATCACAAGAGCTATCCAAGATGCCCCTGAACTTGGGCATGGTTCTGGTCCTGTTAACCATACAACTTATAAAGATTAAAAAAACTCTCTCATTCCCCATATATTGGGAATGAGAGAGTTTTTATTTAGAGATGATTTGATCTAATTTTGTTAAAAATTCTTGGGTTCTTGCTTCAATATCTCTTGCCTGCATCAAATCACGAACTACTGCGATACCAGCAATACCTGTTCCAGAAAGTTGATGGATATTTTCACAAGTTAAACCGCCAATCGCTACGACTGGAATACCGACTGCTTGGCAGATGTCCTTTAAGGTAGAAATGAGGGTAATAGGGGCGTTTTCCTTGGTTGTTGTGGGGAAAATTGCTCCTGTTCCTAAGTAATCCGCCCCAGATTCTTCTGCTTCGAGTGCTCTTTTCACTGTTTTTGCAGTTACACCTAGTATTTTCTCTGTGCCCAAGACTTGTCTGGCTACTGAAACTGGGAGTTCATCATCTCCTATATGAAGTCCTGCAGCATCGACAGCTAGGCACACATCCAAACGATCATCGATAATCAAAGGAACTTGGTAGGTATCGGTAATTTGTTTCACCATTTTTGCAAGTTCATAATACTGATTGGTCGTGAGCTGTTTTTCTCGTAGCTGGATCATGGTAACACCTGACTGACAAGCTTGCTCAACTTTTTTAAGGAAGGTTTCAAGCGGATCTTGGTAGCGATTCGTAACCAGATACAGTCTAAGCGTTTCTTTAAGCATAATAGCCTCCTTTGATTGCATCTAACCAGTTGGCATCCTTTTTTAAGAGAGACAATTGATTAAGAGTCTGTAAACGGAAGTCTTCTAGCCCCATTTCTCGGTCTATAATTTTCTCTGCAGCGATATTCAGATAAGACACTGCGAGACAAGATGCTTCAAAGGCTGTAGTCCCATGACTAAGGAAGACCGCAGCTAGAGCGCCTACAAGATCTCCCGTTCCTGTGATCCAGTCCAGTTCTAGACAACCATTTGTCAAAATGGCAACTTGATTAGGTGAAACGATGAGATCTTTAGGACCGGTAACTAAGAATGTACTTGTTGGATAGCCTTGACACCAGTCTTTCAGGACCCCCACTAAATCTGCTGTTTCTTGATCTTTCTGGCTGGCGTCCACTCCAACTCCATGGTGCTTCAAACCCACTAGGCTTCGAATTTCAGACATATTTCCCTTAATAATGGTTGGAGAATATGTCAAAATATCCATTGCTAAGGTCTTGCGGATAGGAGAGGCAGAGACGCCAACCACATCTAAAACCATAGGTAGCGAGGATTTAGCTGCAAAGGATGCTACCTTAAGAATCGCTTGTTCTTTGTCAGCTGACAAATGCCCTAAATTCAATAAGATAGCTGCACTTTGCTTGGTAAAATCAAGGACCTCTCTGGAGTCATCTGCCATTACTGGCTTAGAGCCCAGAGCCAAAATTGCATTAGCGACCATCTCACAGGAAATTTCGTTAGTGATACAATGGATTAAATGACTTTCAGATAGAGGAAAGGGATTTTGAAAGGTATACATCAGTTAATCCTTTCTTCAAAGAAATAGCTTTGTACCTTTTTAAAGAATTTCTGGGTAATTAAAAATCGAAATGATACAAAAGCTATGGCTGTCCCGATCAAGGTAGCTCCGATAAATCGTGGTGTGTAAATAAACCAACTGAGTTTTGCAGCTGAGCCTGTGAAAAATACCATAACAGGATAAGAGACAATAGAGCCGATGATTCCTGTACCGATGATTTCTCCTAAGGCAGAAAAGTAGAATTTTCTACCATATTTGTAAAAGAGTCCGGCTAGTAGAGCTCCAAAGGTAGCTCCTGTTAGGGCCAAAGGAGGAATTCCTTGTGTTGTCATACGGATAAAAGCAGTCTCAGTTGCCATGACTAAAGCATAGACTGGTCCCATTATGGTTCCTGCTAAAATATTCACAACACTAGACATAGGTGCCATTCCTTCGACACGGAAGATAGGTGTCAGAACCACATCGAGGGCAATCATCATGGATAAAACGGTTAATTTATGAATTTGTAATTGGTTGGTTTTCATTTTTCATTAATCTCCTTTTTCTAAAGCCTGTAAAGTGCTCTTCCATGTTTGATGCTGGTAGGCCATTTCCCAAAACTGTGCTTCCATATAAACGCTAATTCGGAAGGCTTCGAGCATTTTTTTCTTGTCTAGCTCGTCACTTTCACTGTAGAGTTGATTGACTAGTTCCGTCTCTTCTTTTATTTGCTGTTCGAGTTCATCTGTAATGTAAGTTTCAATCCACTTCTGATAAAGGACTTCTGGTGAAGGATGAAGATTAAGTGCCTTACCTAGGTCATGGTACAACCATGGGCACGGGAGCAAGCTCGCAAAAGCAATGGCTACGTTCTCTTCTTCAAATTGACGATAAATATGCGAAATATAATGGTAGCAGGTTGGAGCAATCGGCTGCTCTGCCATTTCCTTGTCATCAATCCCCAGCTCCTTGAAAAACTGTTGACGGATAAATAACTCACCTTCGACTAAGCTCTGAGCATTTTGTTTCAAAAGTCTCTTCATTTCTTGTTTTGAAGTTTTTTCAGCTAAGTGATCATAGGCTTTTGAAAAGGCATTTAAGTAGTAGGCATCCTGAATCAAGTAATAGCGAAAAATGGAAGGATCTAAATTTCCCTTTTGTAACTGTAAAATAAAAGGGTGCTGAAAGGAAGCCTGCCAGGCCTCCCTGGATAATTCCATAGCAATATCTGTAAATTCCATAATAACTCCTTTATAAAAACAGACTGATTTGAAGGGTTAAATAGATAAGTAGGTAGATGATTTTTGTCTGTCTGGGAATATAAAAGTTCCGATAGGACTTTTCTATCATGGCATCTTCATCATAGCCATGTGCTGATAAGGCTCTTAAGTATAGATGTCGCCATCTAAAGACGCTAATCAAGACCTTGCTATAAATCAAAGGGGACCAAAAATGCAATTTTTGCCCTCGTAACAAACAGGCCTCCTTTATGGATTTAATTTCTTTCTGAATCAGCGGAAAAGCATTGAAAACCACTAACAAGGCATAGGCCCAAGACCGTGACAATCCCATTTGTGCCAAATACAAGAGTAACTCTTTTAGTGAGATGCTTGAGATAAATACAATCCCTATACAAACTGTCACAAAACCCCTGGTTCCAAGTAAAACTGCTTGGGAAACATCTCCATGTAAATGAACTGCCCAGTAATTGGCAAAGCCTGGTAGGATAGCCAAGAAAACCATCCAAATCATCATATGAAACTTGCGATAAAAGCACATATAGACGATGCAAAAGAAGGCAACCGATAGATTGAGAGGAACCGATGGAACAAAGGAGGTTTCCAAGGATAAAAGTAGTAAAAAGAGGATTGTTACCGGAGTTTGAGTGGGGACTTTAACCATTCTATCTCACCTCCGTTTTATCTTCTATACCACGAGATCTTAGTGGCCTTGTGATAGAAACTTCTTTAAGATATTTTAACCCTGTAGATGTCATTTCAATCCAGTAATCAACTAGTGACACAAGCGGATCTAAACGATGGGAAATAATTAAAAAGCTACGTCCTTTTTGACACTCCTCCCTTATCCACCTACAAACATAATCGCAAGCCCTATCATCTAAACCTGCAAACGGTTCATCTAATAAGACAACAGTGGCTTGATTTGTCATGATCGTTAATAATTGAACCATCTTTTGTTGTCCTCCACTTAACTGATAGGGACTCTTATCTAAGGAATTCTCCAAATCAAACAATTGCAGGACTTCCTTGACTCTTTTGTCGTTCTCATTATCTAGGTCATCTAACTGAAGTTCTTTCTTGAGACTGGCTCTGATAAACTGCTTATCCGCCTCTTGTACCACATATGTTATATCATCATATAGACTTTTTTTCTTTTTTAATAGCCTATTCTTCCAACGAATCTTCCCTTTATACTTCTGAAATTGGAGAATGGAACGAAAGAGGGTTGATTTCCCAACACCATTATCCCCTAGGATACAGGAAACCCCTTCATAAAATGTAAAATCAGTAATGGAAAAGAGAGGAGAATCATTTAGGATACAGGTCATTTGTTTCAGATGGAAAAGATCCTGACAATTGCCGACTTCCTTTGAAAAAACTTCTCTAGTTTCAGAGGAAGGGATTTTGAATATTTTTTTGACTTCGTCATTTCTTAGTTCAACCATATGGTCGATATAGGCTTCGTAGTCAGACAAATCATGATCACAGAGGATAATCGTCTTACCTGCTTCAACCAGTTCCTTCAAAATCCCTAGTATCTCAAGCCGACTTTTACGATCAATTGATGCAAAGGGTTCGTCTAAAAGATAGACACTAGGATTCATGGCAAAGAGTACTGCTAGGGCCGCTTTTTGTTTTTCTCCACCTGACAATTGGTGAATCGGACGGTGGAGAATTTTTTGGCTTCTACATTTCTCCACAACTTCCGCTATTTTAGATTCAATTTCCTGAATTGGATAAGCAATATTTTCTAAGGAAAAGACCAATTCCTCAAACAAGGTCTCCATGGTAAATTGATGGTTGGGGTTTTGAAATAGGATACCGACCAATTGGACACGTTCAGCTACAGAAAGTTGTCTCATGTCAATTCCATCGATAAGGATCTGACCACTATATGGCACTGGACTGAGTTGGGCAATAATTTGAAAAAGGGTTGATTTACCCGAACCGCTTTTTCCAACCAATAAAGTAAAGGCTTGGGATTGAAATGTAAAGTCAATCGGCTTTGTGAAAGAGGGATAGACAATCCCCTTTAATTCCACCCCCATCTATACTTCACTCCCAGCAGAAAACTGATGGTAAAGTTTGACCGTAGTCCGAACTAGAATCGCACAGAAGAAAAATACTGATGCAAAACGTACCAAAAGCAAGGATAGTACGAAAGGAAGAGAAAAGGCATAGTAACCTAATTTAATGTATTCATAGACAAAGCTAAAGAGTGTAATTCCAATACTATTAGCGGTCAGTGAAAGCCAACTTTCATAACGATTCTTGGTGATAAGAAAGCCGAATTCACTTCCTAACCCTTGAACCAAACCGGATAATAGAGCTCCTAAACCGAATTGACTACCGTAAAGGACTTCAGCAAGGGCAGCTAAAACTTCTCCAATAGTTGCACTACCGATTCTTGGGATGAAAATAGCCGTAATAGGTGCAGCCATACACCAAAGACCAAATAATATTTCGTTGGCAAAAGCCTGTAAACCTAGAGGTGTTAAGCCAATAGTCAAAATATTATATAGATATCCTGAACCTACAAAAACGCCACCAAAAAAGATAGACAAGAAAGCAAGTAAGATAACATCTTTTAAACGCCATTTTTTAAACATAAAAACTCCTTTTTAAGACAGTCGGGCATTTAAGAAAGACGTACCACAATACTCTACATCTAGTCTATCTGGTAAAAATTAAAAAACTCCAATTACAATCAAGAATTAGAGTTTTGCTTATAAGATTAGACAGTTCTTTTCGACACACGAAAAAAACCTTTTCACATTTCCCTTCGCCAGTATTAACTGTAGCAGGTTCAATGGGTATCATCTCAGCCTAAAGCACCCCAAATGTCTTTATAATATTATTTACTCATCAGTATAACAGAAAATGAAATCTCTAGCAAGATATTTGTTAAAAAATGTATTTATAAAGTTTATGATACCATTTTCCGTGTACACCCTGTTTGCACTCTCTAAAACAAATAGAGAGTGGGACAAGGAACGATTTTTAGTCAATATTCGTTCTGTCCCACTTCCTGTTTTCTTATTAATACAATTTCAGATCACGAGGATCTACTGGGAAAGTTGGATTGTATGGATTGTGACGAAGTTTGAAGTGTTTCACATCGTCAATCGTCTGAGTTCCAGATAGTTGCATCACGGTCTTCAATTCTGCATTCAAGTGTTCAAAGACTTGGCGTACACCTACGCTACCACCTAGAGCTAAGCCATAAATAACGGGGCGTCCAATAGCTACCAAGTCTGCTCCTGAAGCCAAGGCTTTAAAGACATGTTGCCCACGACGAATACCAGAGTCAAAGACAATCGGTACACGTTTGTCAACTGCTTCAGCAACTTCTTGAAGTGAGTCAAAGGCAGCTGGGCCACCATCGATTTGACGTCCACCGTGGTTGGTTACCCAGATACCAGATGCACCTGCAGCAAGAGAACGTTCAACATCTTCACGGCATTGAGGACCTTTAACGTAAACAGGTAAGCCTGAGTATTCAGCGATGAATTCTACATCTCGTGGAGACAGGCGTTGTTTAGCTGATTTGTAGACAAAGTCCATTGACTTACCAGCACCTTCAGGTAGGTATTCTTCTACGATTGGCATCCCAACTGGGAAGACAAAGCCGTTTCGTTTATCAACCTCACGATTCCCCCCAACAGTCGCATCTGCTGTTAAGACGATCGCTTTATAGCCTTCTGCCTTCACGCGATCCATAATGTGGCGGTTAATCCCATCATCTTTACTAAAGTAGAACTGGAACCAATGAGGAGTCCCTTGAAGGGCTTGCGTAATTTCTGGAAGATCAACTGTAGAGTAGGAGCTTGTAGTATAGAGGGAACCAAACTCATGTACACCACGAGCAGTAGCCACTTCCCCTTGTTCATTGGCTAATTTATGAGCTGCAACTGGAGCCATAATGATGGGTGAAGATAGCTTTTCACCTGCAAATTCAATCTTTGTACTTGGATTTTCCACATCACAAAGCGTATGAGGGACAATCAGCTTATGGTTAAAAGCTCGGATGTTTTCACGCAATGTAAAGGTATCTTCTGCTCCGCTAGCGATATAGCCAAAAGCAGCTTTTGGAATGACTTGTTGAGCCATAGGCTCCAAATCATAAGTGTTAATAAAATCTACAGGTCCTTCTGCATTGCTTGTTTTATATGGCATAAAATGTCCTCCTTCATAAGTAAGCGGTTACTCTTTTCTTACCCACCTATCTTAACTTATTTGCAAACGATTTTCAAAAAATTTGTCTGTCATTTTCAATCTAAACATAGATTATGAAATAAAAGAATGACATATGTTCCAAAAGAAAGTGCAGGTTAACACTGATCCATTACACAAAATAGAGAGTGGGACAGAAATCGGTCATTCGTTAGAATTCGATTTCGTCGTCCCACCTCCGCACAGTTGTGTAGGGCTGTAAAAGCTGATGAAATCAGCCTAGTAGAGCCCACTCAACCACTGCGTCTTGCTCGACACTCCAAAAACAAGAAGAGACTAGGACTTTTGTCCCAGCCTCATTTTCCTAAAAATTGTATCAATCTTAATTTGAAAATTTACGATGAAAAATAAAAGACTGGGCAAACGCGTGTCCAGCCTTTGAAAATTGTGAGAAGGAACTATATAGCAAGGGATTAGATGCTGTTGCCGGAATGAAGACTAACCGGCAAGAAATAGCCTGTCGTTGCAACGGTTTGGCCGTCGATTTTTTGAAGCAAGAGGTCTACTGTCAAGACTGCGATCTCTTTGATCGGTTGTTGGATGGTTGTAAGCTCTGGAATATAGGTTTGGACGAACTGGGTGCCATCATAACCAATCACTTTAAGTTGTTGAGGAACTGGAATTTCCAGCTCTTTTGCAACTTTCATGATCAAAATAGCTGTCAAATCATCCGAAGCAAAAATGGCATCGGGTTTTTGCTGGCTTAGAATCTGTTTGATTTCCATTTCCTTGCGAATGGGTGAAAAATCACTGGAAACATTGATGATAGAAGCATTTGGCAAGACTGAAGCAAAACCGGCATGGCGAAGACCTGTTGGGGAGTTGGAATTGTCATTTCCTGTGATCATGATGATGTTTTGAGCCCCGGTCTTGACGAGGGTTTCAGCTGCGAGGATCCCTCCAGCATAGTTGTCTGAGGATACGACTGGAATCTCAGGAGAAAGGTTACGGTCAAAGGCAATGATCGGAGCCGTTACACGATTGTAATCCTCAATTCCAAGATTGTGACTTCCTGAAATGATACCATCCACCTGGTTGGCCTCCAACATCTCAATATATTCCCGTTCTTTTTCGGAATCATGCTCACTATTACAAATAATGGTCTTGTAGCCATGCTTGAAGAGTTGGTGTTCTAGGTGATCAATCAACTCCGCATAGAAAACATTGCTGATATTGGGAAAGATCAAACCAACTAATTTGGCTGATTTTCCTTGCAGGCTACGAGCAACTGTATTGGGCTTGTAGCCCAACTCTCGCATGGCATCTTGGACCTTTTGGATGGTCTTTTCAGACAGGTAGCCTTTTTTATTGATGACCCGAGAAACAGTTGTCGGGCTGACGCCAGCAAGTTTGGCGACATCAGTTAGCTTTGCGACCATAATCAAGTTCGTAGTAGCTTCCAGTAGGGTTTCCAGCTTTGATCAAGATACCAGTTTGATCTGCGTGTGGGTAGACCCGACCAGAAAATACTTTTTCTCCTTTGTTGATAAAGATTTCAAAAATCGAATTGTCGATAAAAATAGTAGCAGTTGTGGCTTGGTTATCGATTGGGCAGCTACGGCTGGTTCCAAATTCTTGAGCAAATTGCTCACCTGCTTGGCTACGGTCCACTGTGACCAATCCATTTGCAAGGTCAAATGAGAGAGCTAACCCTTTCCCTTCTTGATCGGCGAAGAGGACGATTTCATTTTGGCTATCTTTTTCAAACTGCAGTTCCAGTTCATAGCAGTTTTGGGTTTGTGCCTTGTTGGCAAATGACTCACGCTCAGCGCGCAGGTCTTTGATGGCTTCAACTGGGTATTGGTAGAGCTTTCCGTCTTTGATGGTTAATTCTTTGACTAGTGAAAGAGCTCCTTGATAGTCATAGGAATCCGTTGGATAAGAAATATCAGGAAGAGCTAGCCAGCTGACAACATAGGCACGTCCATCTGGAGCGTTGAATCCTTGTGTAGCATAGGCTTCAAAACCATAGTCTAGGTTGTGCAATTCAGATACATCAACCAGCTTGGCTTGTTCTGGATCAAAACTCTCCCCGATCTTGTACATGTTTGGATAGATGTTATCGTAATCGAGGACCGATTTATCCAATCCTTGTGGACAATAAAGAAGGACAGATTGGTCTCCAACAAAGACAAGGTTAGGACATTCCATCATATAAGCTGTCCGGTCATTTGCAAAATCCAAGTCACCGACTTCAACCCAGTTGGTGTAGTCGTTATCGATAGCCTTGTAAAGACGAATGAATCCTTTCTTCTCAAGGTCTTGGCCCCCAACGATAGCGTAGTATTGGCCTTTGAAATTAAAAATCTGTGGATCGCGGAAGTGATCGGTCGAATCAGCCGGTTGGTCAATCAAGATTTGATCAATTTTTTCAATCTTTCCATCCTTATCCATCAACGCTCCGACTTGGTAGGGATGGCGAACCCATTCTGCATCACGAACATTTCCAGTATAGAATAAGAATAGTTTATCACCAAACTGCATGGCAGATCCGGAATAAGCTCCGTGGCTATCGAGTCTTGTATCTGGAAGAAGCGTTACACCGGTTTCTTTAAAATGAACCAAGTCTTCACTTTCTGTTTGAACCCATGACTTTAACCCATGGGCTGCCCCAAATGGGAAGTTTTGGTAAAACAAAATCCACTTTCCATCAAAGTAAGAAAAACCGTTTGGGTCATTTAGGAGACCGGACTTTGGCTCTACATGATAGTGTGTATGCCAAGGAGATGTAGCCATATTCTTAGAGACAGCTTGCTTTTCTTCTTCTGTCCAGTCTTCATAGCGTCGATAACGACGTTCCGTTGTCCATTCCATTTCGTTCCTCCGAATTTTTTCTTACCTCCATAGTACCGATTTCTAATCAAAAAAGCAAGCGATAAATGAAAAAAAACAGCAAAAATGTCAAACGTTTGACAGCTCTTTTTAAACTTTTTTAAATTAGGAGAAATTGAAAATAAATGAAAAAATGAAAATTTTTGAAAAGAACGATGCCTTTAAAACAAGGGAAAACAAGAATTTTAAGGGGGTTTCAACTTTGTAAGTTTTTCAGTATCCTAAAAGGGAACAAAAATGGCAAAAAAGTTATAAAAAAAATCTGCAAAACGGTTGACATATTCCAAATACATGGTACAATAAAAAGCGTAGAGACGGTTGAACCGTTTACATTACAAAAAATAAGGAGATTTACTTTATGGATTACAATAAAGTAGCCAAAGAGGTTATCGCAGCAGTCGGTAAAGATAACCTCATTGCGGCAGCACACTGTGCGACTCGTTTACGTTTGGTACTGAAAGACGATAGCAAAATTGATCAAGCTGCACTGGATAACAATGCAGATGTCAAAGGAACTTTTAAATCAGATGGTCAATACCAAGTCATCATCGGACCTGGTGACGTAAACTTTGTTTATGAAGAATTGATCAAAGCAACTGGTTTGAAAGAAGTATCAACGGATGATTTAAAACAAATCGCCGCAAAAGATAAGAAATTCAACCCATTGATGGCCTTGATCAAACTCTTGTCTGATATTTTCGTTCCGATCATTCCTGCCTTGGTTGCAGGCGGTCTTTTGATGGCTCTTCGAAACTTTTTGACTTCAGCTGGTTTGTTTGGACCAAAATCATTGGAAGAAATGTACCCAGCTATCAAGGGTCTTTCAGCAATGATCCAATTGATGTCAGCTGCGCCATTTATGTTCTTGCCAATTTTGGTTGGTATTTCTGCAGCGAAGCGCTTTGGAGCTAACATCTTCTTGGGTGCTGCGATTGGTATGATCATGACGACCCCAGATCTTGGTGGTGCCACTAAATTTTGGGATATTTTTGGCTTAGCTGTCAAGCAAACAAACTACGCCTACCAAGTTATTCCTGTCCTAGCGGCAATTTGGATTTTGGCACATTTGGAAAAATTCTTCCACAAGAAATTGCCATCAGCAGTTGACTTCACCTTTACTCCGTTGCTTTCTGTGATGATTACTGGATTCCTTACCTTTACGGTTGTTGGGCCAGTGATGCTTTTGGTGTCAAACGGAATCACTGATGCGATTGTATGGTTGTATAATACAACAAGCTTTATCGGTATGACGGTCTTTGGTGGAACCTACTCATTGATCGTTATGACAGGCCTTCACCAATCATTCCCAGCCATTGAAACACAATTGCTTTCAGCATGGCGAAATGGTAGTGGACATGGCGATTTCATCTTTGTCGTAGCATCAATGGCTAACGTAGCGCAAGGTGCTGCAACATTTGCTATCTTGTTCTTGACGAAGAGTGAAAAAACAAAAGGTCTTGCATCATCTGCAGGGGTATCAGCCCTTCTTGGTATTACAGAGCCAGCCCTCTTTGGGGTTAACTTGAAATACAAATTCCCATTCTTCTGTGCCCTTATTGGTTCAGCTGTGGGGGCCCTCTTTGCGGGTCTTCTCCAAGTAGTTGCTGTTTCACTCGGATCAGCAGGTTTCCTTGGATTCCTTTCAATCAATGCAACGTCAATCCCATTCTATCTCTTGTGTGAAGTGATTGCCTTTGCGGTAGCCTTTGCATTGACTTACTTCTATGGTAAAACAAAAGCAGCAGCTGTGTTTGCAGCAGAAGGAACTGTAGTAGCAGAAACTTCTGAAGAAGCAGAAGCAAAAGAAGTTCTAGCAACTTCTGAAAATGTAGAAACAACACTTTCTGATGAAACAATTATCTCTCCTATCGTTGGGACTGCTGTGGAACTTTCAAGAGTAGATGATCCTGTCTTTTCAAGTGGAGCGATGGGGCAAGGAATTGCCATCAAACCTTCTGAAGGAGTCGTTTATGCTCCGGCAGATGCGGAAGTTACGATTGCTTTTGCAACTGGTCACGCCTACGGCTTGAAGACGGCCAATGGAGCTGAAATCTTGATCCACGTCGGAATTGATACCGTATCAATGAATGGTGAAGGATTTGACCAAAAAGTTGCTCAAGGCGATAAAGTCAAAGCTGGCGATGTTCTTGGAACATTTGATTCTGAAAAAATTGCAGCAGCAGGTCTTCAAGACACTACTATGGTGATTGTGACCAACACTGCTGACTTCGCATCGGTAACTCCAGTAGCAACTGGAACTGTTGCTAAAGGGGATGCGATTATCGAAGTGAAAGCTTAATAGGATTTAGAATAACTCAAGGACTGGTCCAATCTTCTCCAGTCCTTGAATTTTAGCCGTCTAAGCAGGAAGTTTTTCTTAAAAAGAAGAGAAGAAACTGCTAAAAGTATGTTATAATGAGCACAATAAATCTGGAAAGAACAGAAAGGAGACAAGATGACAACATTATACGGAAGTTTGGAAGCTGGTGGGACAAAATTTGTTTGTGCAGTTGGTGATGAAAACTACAATGTGCTTGAAAAAGTGCAATTTCCTACCACAACACCTATCGAAACCTTGGATAAGACGATTGCATTTTTCTCGAAATTTGAAAAATTGGCAGGTCTTGCTGTTGGGTCATTTGGTCCGATTGATATCGATCCAAATTCGAAAACGTATGGGTTCATTACCACGACTCCGAAGCCTCACTGGGCAAATGTGGATCTTGTAGGTGCGCTTCGTCGAGCTTTGAATGTCCCTATTTACTTCACAACGGATGTGAATAGTTCGGCATATGGAGAAGTAGTTGCGCGCAACAATGCGGGTGGAAGGGTTGAAAACCTTGTCTACTACACGATTGGTACAGGAATTGGTGCAGGTGTGATTCAGCGTGGTGAATTCATTGGTGGTACTGGACATCCTGAGATGGGGCATTATTATGTAGCTCAGCACCCGATGGATCAAGAAAAAGGGTTCAAGGGGGTTTGCCCCTTCCATAATGGCTGTTTGGAGGGCTTTGCGGCAGGTCCTAGTCTGGAAGCTCGTACAGGCATTCGTGGGGAAAATATTGAACTCAATAGCAATGTCTGGGATATTCAGGCTTATTATATAGCGCAAGCAGCGGTTCAAGCTACTGTTACCTTCCGACCAGATGTGATCGTTTTTGGGGGTGGTGTGATGGCCCAACAACATATGTTAGACCGTGTTCGTGCGAAATTTACCACTCTTTTAAATGGCTATCTTCCAGTCCCGAATGTAAAAGAATACATTGTGACACCAGCTGTTGCTGGCAATGGGTCTGCGACCTTGGGGAATTTTGTTCTTGCTAAAGAAGTAAGCGAGCAGCTTAAAAAATAAGTAGCAATTGTCTCTTAGAGGCTAGAAACAAGAGCGAGACCGAGACAGATTTGTCTCGGTTTCTTTCGTCTATCTATAAAGAAGAGAGGGAAGGAATGAAAAAGAATATTGTAAAGGATGTCTTATTTTTGGGTCAAAAGTCAGAAGAAGCGACACCTGAGGATCGCACCTTGGCTTTGGATTTGCAGGATACCTTAAATGCTCATCTCCTTGAGTGTGTCGGTTTAGCGGCCAATATGATCGGAGTGAAAAAGCGGGCCATTATCATTCGAATGGGAAATGAAAATCTGGTCATGTTTAATCCTGTTCTCCTTGAAAAGAAAGAGCCTTATCAAACAGAGGAAGGATGTTTATCTCTAGTGGGGAGTCGGCCAACAACTCGTTATGAGGAGACGACAGTGGCCTATCGAGATGTGAATTGGAAAGCAAAAACGATTCATTTGTCAGGTTTTCCAGCCCAGATCTGTCAGCACGAAATGGATCATCTAGAAGGTATTATTATCTAAAAGTGGACAGAGGCTGGGACAAAAGTCCTAGCCTCTTTTTGATGTTGGATTGTCGAGCAAGACGCAGTGGTTGAGTGGGCTCTACTACGCTGATTTCATCAGGTTTTCCAGCCCTACTCAACTGTGCGGAGGTGGGACGACGAAATCGAATTCTAACGAATGACCGATTTCTGTCCCACTCTCTTTTTAGTTCCTATAGAAACTTTTTTCTTGACAGGGATCTTTTTTGTGCTAAAATAGTTCCCATAGTAACTTTAAAGTTCTCTTAAGAACTATTTGGAGGAATGATGGAAAAACCATTACAAGAATTTAAAAAAATCGGTCATCTCATTCATCTCATGGTAGAAAGAGAGGCCAAAAAGCGTGGCCTTGAATTTATTGCAGGACCACAAGGTCAGGTATTGATCTTTTTATCCCATCGTGAGAAAGAGGGAAAAGTGACCTTGATTCGGGATGTTGAGCAGGAACTTCATATCTCAAAATCCGTGACCAGTAACTTGATCAAGCGGATGGAGAAAAATGGCTTTATTTATCTAGATCCGAGTCCAACCGATAAACGGGCCAAGTATGTCTACCTGACAGACAGTGTGAAAGATAAGTTGAATGACATGAAACAATTCTTTGAAGAAGTAGATCGAGATATGATGGCTGGTGTATCAGAAGAAGAATTGACCATCTTTTTCAAAGTCATGCAGCAATTTTATGAGAATATGAAAAAAAGGAGCAAGGAATGATCAATATATTTCGGCGCTTAACGGCCAAAGAATGGGGCATGATTGCCCTTAGTACAGTCTTTATCTGTCTGGCTGTTTGGATGGATTTAAAGACCCCTGAATACCTATCCGATATCACGACTCTCTTAGCAAAGAAGGGGACAAAAGTTTCTGACATCATGGAGCCGGGGAGTAAGATGTTGCTCTTCTCCTTTGGAAGTTTTTTGATGGCGGTTTTTGTGGGCTTTCTAGCTTCACGAGTCGCTGCCAGCTTCACAACACGACTGCGAGGAGAGATTTTCCACCAAGTGATGGATTACTCTGATGCAGAGATCAAGAGATTCTCTGTGCCTTCTCTCTTGACACGGACGACCAATGATTTGACCCAGTTACAAATCATGATTGTCATGGGGATGCAGGTGGTGACGCGTGGCCCCATTATGGCCGTTTGGGCTCTCACAAAGATTTGGGGCAAGAGCAGTGCCTGGACAACTTCTGTTGGGATCGCAGTCTTGATGGTCTTGCTTCTTCTTTCTGTTCTAGTTCTGATTGCCTTTCCTCGTCAGCAAAAAGTGCAAGGCTTGACAGATGCTTTGAATGCGACGACTCGAGAAAGTTTGACAGGGGTGCGGGTGGTTCGCGCATACAATGCGGAAGCTTATCAAAATGAAAAATTCCAAGCTGAAAACAAGGGATTAACCCGTCTCAATCTCTTTGTTTATCGCTTAATGTCCCTGATGAACCCGGTTATGACAGTGGTTTCAAGTGGCTTGACCCTAGCTATCTACTGGATCGGAGCCCACTTGATCAATGATATCGCTATGCCAAAAGATCCTACCAAGATCCTTACTAGTCCAGCTTTAGCGGATCGGACCAAGGTCTTCTCAGATATGATCACCTTCTCCTCTTATGCTATGCAGGTTGTCATTGGCTTCATGATGATGGTGGCCATCTTGATTATCCTTCCACGCGCCTTGGTATCTGCCAAACGGATTAACCAGGTGCTGGCATTGGATCCCACTGTAGACTTCCCAAGTGAGTCAAAAGCAAAAACAGACCAACATGGTACAGTAGAATTTCAAGATGTTTCCTTCCGATACGGACGGACTTCTCGTGCAGTGATTGAACATGTGACCTTCTCGGCTCAGAAGGGACAAACCGTCGCTTTCATCGGATCAACCGGTTCTGGGAAGTCCACTTTGGTCAACTTGATTCCGCGCTTTTACGATGCGACAGAAGGAAAGATCCTTGTGGATGGCCTCAATGTCAAGGCCTATAGCCACCAAGATTTGAACAATAAAGTCGGCTACATTCCACAAAAAGCAGTGCTCTTTAGCGGTACGATTCGCTCCAATATGGAATTTGGAGAAAGTAGTCAAGGAAAATTAGAGGATGAAGCTATCTGGAAAGCCCTTGAATTGGCTCAAGCCAAAGAGTTTGTTGCCGCAAAAGAAAAGGGCTTGGATACAGAAGTGGCGCAAGGAGGAACCAACTTCTCTGGAGGTCAACGGCAACGTTTGGCGATTGCACGCGCTCTGGCACGTAAGCCCAAGATTCTTATCTTTGATGATTCCTTCTCGGCCCTGGATTATAAAACGGATCGTACCCTTCGCCAAGTTTTGAAAGAAGAGCTGGCAGATACGACAAAATTGATCGTCGCCCAACGGATTTCAACTATTATGGATGCGGATTTGATCTTGGTCTTGGATCAAGGGAAGGTCGTCGGTCAAGGGACCCACAAGGAATTGCTTGAGACCAATGAAGTTTACCAAGAAATTGCCTATTCTCAATTGTCTAAGGAGGAGTTGGAACATGCATAAGAAAAAACAAACATCGTCCCTTTGGAGCCGACTTTCTCCTTATTTGAAGGGCTTCCACCTATTTTTTGGAATTGCAATTCTCTTTTCGATCGTATCGAGTGTAATCACGGTTATTGGACCAGATAAATTAAAAGAAATCACGGATGCCATCACAAAAGGGATGGGAGGCGCCATTGATATTGACAAGATCACTTCGATTGCTCTAACCTTAGCCGTCCTTTATGGAGTAGGGGCCTTGGTCTCATACAGCAGTAGTTTTATTATCTCCACCATGATTCAGCGTTTCGCAGAACGCTTGCGCAATGCCATCGCTGAGAAGATCAATCGGGTACCCCTCCAATATTTTGATAGCCATGAACAAGGAGATACCTTGTCTCGTGTGACCAATGACGTGGATTTGATGACCCAATCCTTTAACCAAAGCTTGGTGCAAATGGTTTCTTCCATCGTTTTATTGGTTGGATCGATCTTTATGATGTTTAAGACGGATTGGCATCTTGCCCTGACAGCCATCCTCTCTGTTTTTGGAGGTTTTGGCTTATCTAGTATCATTATGGTCAAGAGCCAGCCTCTCTTTAAGCAACAACAAGCCAACCTTGCTAAAGTTTCAGGCTATGTAGAAGAAATCTATAGTGGCCACAATGTCGTCATTTCCTATAATGGTCGTCATCAAGCCAAAGAGCAATTTGATGCCATCAACCAAGAGTTGTACCATAGCATGTGGAAATCCCAATTCTTCTCTGGGATCATGATGCCCTTGATGCAGTTTGTAGGGAACTTCGGCTATGTTATGGTCTGTATCGTTGGGGCTGTCCTTACTATCAACGGAGACATCACCATCGGGACCATTGTTGCCTTTATGACCTATGTCCGTATCTTTACCCAACCAATTGGTCAAATGGCCCAAGGAATTACCCAATTGCAATCAGCCAGTGCTGCCATCGGGCGGGTCTTTGAATTCTTAGGTGAAGAAGAAATGGAAGACGAATCTCAAAAAACGCGCCAGTTGGGAACACCGAAAGGGCATGTTAGCTTTGAGCATGTGCGCTTTGGCTATTCACCAGATAAGACCATTATTCATGACTTTACCGCTGAAGCAAAACCAGGACAGAAAGTGGCCATTGTTGGTCCGACAGGCGCAGGGAAGACCACCATGGTCAATCTCTTGATGCGTTTTTACGATATTCAAGCTGGTAAAATTGCCATCGATGGTGTGGATACCAAGGCCATGAGCCGCGAAGAAGTTCATGATGCCTTCTCCATGGTCTTACAAGATACCTGGCTCTTTGAAGGCACTATTCGGGAGAATCTTGTTTTCAATCAAACCGATATTTCAGATGAAGCCGTCGAAGCAGCAACGCGAGCGGTTGGGGTCCATCACTTTATCCGGACCTTGCCGAATGGCTATGATACCGTGCTAGATGATTCGGTCACCTTGTCTGTCGGTCAGAAGCAACTCTTGACCATTGCGCGTGCCCTCTTGAAGGATGCTCCACTTCTCATCTTGGATGAAGCAACCTCATCTGTCGATACCCGTACAGAAGAGTTGATTCAAAAAGCCATGGACAAACTTATGGAAGGCCGGACCTCTTTTGTCATTGCCCATCGCTTGTCCACTATCCGCAATGCGGATTTGATTCTCGTGATGAAAGATGGAAATATTATCGAGCAAGGTAACCACCAAGAACTGATGCGCCAAAATGGCTTCTATGCTGATCTCTACAATAGCCAATTCACAGAAGAAGTAGCGTAAAAATAAGATACAAAGCCCGTGAAATGCCAAGTGAAAATAGGGAGTAGGATAGAAGCACTGTTTTATAGGAATGCTTCGTTGTCCTACCCCCACAAGGCTGATTAGGATTCTTCCAAGCTTAAAAAGCGAATGAAGAGTCCAATCAGCTACTGTGTTTTGAAGTTAGTATAGGATCAAGGTTAGCAATTGCTACTGTGGTCCTATTTTTGTATCCAAAAAAGAGTTGGAAAAGACGGTTCTTAGGGTCAAAAAAATGACAAAAAGGGGGAAATAGGAGTTCATTTGGCAATGAAATCGCCCAAAGATTGTGAAAAAATATCACTTGCTTGACAGCTTTTCTTGGAATCACGTATACTAATAGTATGAAAAAAAGATTGGAAGCAGGAGTCTTAAGATGAAGCGAAATTCTCGCGATTACCCTGAATTTTATAACTGGCTCATCCAGCCTTTTATCAAAAAACCGCATCGGATCCAGCTTCTTCGAAGACTCAATCGACTTCTTACGTTTGTGATGCCAGGCGTTTATGGCCTGGTCTTTTGTTGGCTTTTTGCCAAGCAAGTTTCTTTGGAGAAAATGTGGCCTTTTGTTTGGATTCCTGCAACAGGATTTGTCTTGTTTAGTCTCGTTCGCCATTGGATAAACTTTCCAAGACCCTACGAGAAGTGGGAGTTTCAACCCTTATTGGAGAAGCATTCATCGGGCCATTCCTTTCCCAGTCGGCATGTTTTTTCAGCAACCATTATTTCCATGTGCCTTTGTCAATTATCTTTGTCTTTAGGCCTTTGTTCCCTGTTTTTGTCTCTTATGTTAGCCTTTGTTCGAGTCCTTGGAGGGGTTCATTATCCCAAGGATGTTCTGGTGGCGTGGGGACTTGGTATCCTATGGGGAGGACTCTTTTTAGTGGTTTAAATGAACAAAATGGTTCAAATTGTCCTTTGAATAAAGGGGCTTCATCGTGTATACTGAATGAATGACATAGAATAGGAGAAAATATGCAGTATAGAAAAGCAGAAAAAAAGGATTTAGAGGAGATTGTTCAAGTAGCGAGCACAGCCTTTGAAGAATATCTATTTGTAAAAGTCATCAAGGATGTCATGCGAGATCAACATCAATACCCTGATTTTGTAAAGAGTATGATGCGCATCTTGGTCAAAGTTTTTCTCAAGCAACATATTTGCTTGGTAGCTGAAAAAGATGGAGAAATCTACGCGGTCGCCTTGTTGCAAAAGGGTCCAATTCCTTTTCAGGCCTATCTCTTGAATGGTGGCCTTGGCCTGCTCAAGTATATTTCTTTAAAAAATATGTTGGCCTACTTTGCCTTCATGGAGAATACGGATAAAGAATTGGAGAAAAATGCGGATTTTGATTGGTATTTGATGCTTCTAGGTGTTGCGCCCAAACACCAACGCCAAGGGTATGGCAGTCGCTTTATGGCCGAAGGTATCGAACCCTTCTTAAAAAGTGTCAAGGGAGAAACGTTAGCCTTCTATACCAATACCAAAGGCAATGTCTATTTTTACACGAAAAATGGATACAAGGAAGTCTACGAAAGTACCATTCATTTTAACAATGTGAAAATGGGAAGTTGGTATTTCTTGAAGGAAATGAAAAATCACTAAGGTCGAATCCTTAGTGATTTTTCATTGTCCTTGTTCCTAGTCTGGAATGCCAAAGCGTTCAAAAAAGGCTGTGCGTTCGTGGATAATGTCTTGAGAGGGATTTTTAATGTCTAGCAAGAGTTGCACCAGCTCTGGGGTGGCTTCGCGCACCAATTGCCCCAGAGACCAGATGGCCGTAGCAATATGGATCTGATTTTGTGAGGTCTCAATGATCGACAAGAGCTTAGGAATGGCTGAGCGATCATGGGCGTTGGCGAGTGCGATGATGGCATTGCGCTGGAGAATATTTTTCCCTCGCCAACTACCGGCAACACTGCCAAATTTCTCTTTGAACTGGCCATTTGAAAGCTCTAAAAAGGGGATCAATTCAGGATGGGCCAATTCGGGATCAATTTCGGAGGCTAGAGGATTGTCAAGTCCTTTATTGTATGGGCAGCAGATCTGACAGATATCGCAACCGTAGATCACCGTCTTAATTTTTTTACGGAATTCCAGATCCATCATGCCCTTGTCCTGGGTTTGAAAGGATAGGCAGCGCTTTGCATTCATGGAACCATCACCAATTAAACAAGAGGTTGGACAGGCGTCTAAACAACGCCGACAGTCCCCACAGCCATAGTCGACAGGCTGGTCAGGTTCAATCTCAAGATTGGTAATCAGTTCTCCTAAAAACATATAGGAACCATATTCCTTTGAAATAACCAGGCCGTTTTTTCCAATAAAGCCGATCCCTGCACGTTGGGCAACCGCAGTGTCCACCAAGGCTCCGGTATCCACCATCCCCTTGTATTCAAAATTCTGGGTTAAGTCTTCGATTCCAGCTGCTAGGCGATCAAGCTTGTCTTGTAAGACATAATGGTAGTCCAACCCCCAGCTGTTAGGAGTGAATTTTCCTCTTTTATAGGCCGTTTTTGGAGGCTGCTGTTTTAGTTTATGAGGATAGGCCACAGCGATCGAGATAATGGTCTTGGCAGAGGAGAGGCTTAACTTGGGTTTGATGCGTTCTTCGATATTTTTATGCTCAAATCCAGAATTTCGCCCTTCCTCAACGGCAAGGCGTAGTGATTTTTCCAAGTAATCAAAGTCGTCAGCAGTGGTAAATCCAATTTTTGAAATCCCAATTGAATGGGCTAGTTGAATAATTTGTTCTTTCAGTGTCATCGTTTCTATTATACACAAAAATGAGGATCTAGGCGAGTGTGAAAAAGCGGAGAGAGGCTTTTAATCACGCTTATTTTTTTGTATAATAGGAGCAGGAAATTACAGGAGGAGACTATGTCAGAACCATTATTTTTACAGTCCGTGATGCAAGAAAAAATCTGGGGTGGGGCTAAGCTAAGAGATGAGTTTGGCTACGACATTCCAAATGAAAAAATTGGAGAATATTGGGCTATCTCCGCGCACCCAAATGGGGTATCTAAGGTAGCCAATGGCCGATTTGAAGGAACAGACCTAGCTACTTTGTATGCGGAACACCGTGAGGTATTTGGCAACCGTCCAGAGCCTGTATTCCCACTTTTGACAAAAATTTTGGATGCCAATGACTGGCTCAGTGTCCAGGTCCATCCAGATGATGCGTATGGACTAGAGCATGAAGGCGAACTCGGAAAAACAGAGTGCTGGTATGTGATTGCGGCAGATGAAGGTGCTGAGATTATCTATGGTCACAATGCCAAGTCAAAAGAAGAACTCCGTCAGCAAATCGAAGATAAAAACTGGGATACCTTGTTAACCAAAGTACCTGTCAAGGCTGGGGATTTCTTCTATGTACCAAGCGGGACCATGCATGCGATCGGTGCAGGTATCTTGATCCTCGAAACGCAACAGTCTAGCGATACAACCTACCGTGTCTATGACTTTGACCGCAAGGATGATAATGGTAACTTGCGGGAGCTTCACCTTGAAAAGTCCATCGATGTTTTGAACATTGGTGAGCCTGCAAATAGCCGTCCTGTGACAGTCAAAGCAGATGATCTCCGTTCGACTTTACTGGTGTCCAATGATTTCTTCGCTGTTTACAAGTGGGAAATCACAGGAAAAGTGGACTTTGAAAAGACAGCTGACTACAGCTTGTTGAGCGTCTTAGATGGTCAAGGTCAACTCATTGTAGACGGAAAAGATTATCCAATCCAAAAAGGGAGCCATTTTATCTTGCCAAGCGATGTTGAAGCTTGGACTTTGGAAGGGCAAGGTTTAGAATTGATTGTTAGCCATCCATAAAAAGAAAGGCCTTGAGTGAATGCTGTGGAGCGACTCAAGCCTTTTTTCATCTGATATAATTTTTTTTAAAAAAGCCTTGACCCTGCCCTAAGGGGAGGGGTTATACTATCTATGCAAGGAGGAAATCATGTACCATATCAAAGAAGCTGCGCAGCTTTCAGGTGTTTCTGTCAAAACACTACACCACTATGATAAGATAGGACTCTTGGTCCCTTTAAAATCGGAAAATGGCTATCGAATTTACAGTCAAGAGGATTTGGAACGACTCCAGGTCATTCTGTATTATAAATATCTAGGCTTTTCTTTAGAAAAAATAGCAGAGCTGTTAAAGGAAAAAAGGACAGATTTATTGCCCCATTTGGTCAGGCAGTTGGACTATCTGACTCGAGAAAGGCAACATCTGGATACCTTGATTTCTACCTTGCAAAAAACTATCCAAGAACAAAAAGGAGAAAGAAATATGACGATTGAGGAAAAATTCACTGGATTTAGCTATCAAGACAATCAGAAATACCATCAAGAGGCAGTAGACAAGTATGGCCAAGAAGTTATGGACCAAGCGCTTGAACGCCAAAAAGGGCGTGAAGATGAGGTTGCAGCAGCCTTTAATAAAGTCTTTCAAACCTTGGCACAAAATCTTCAAGCTGGTCTACCAGTAGCAGCAAATGAAAACCAAGATCAAGCAGCCAAGCTTTTAGATGCTATTCGAACGTATGGATTTGACTGCTCAATGGAGGTCTTTGGTCATATCGGCAAGGGCTATGTCTATAATCCGGAATTTAAAGAAAACATCGACAAGTTTGGAACTGGAACAGCCCAGTACACATCAGATGTCATCGCCCATTATGTGGCACATCAACCCAAATAAAAAAGTGAGAGTGGGACAGAAATCGGTCATTCGTTAGAATTCGATTTCGTCGTCCCACCTCCGCACAGTTGAGTAGGGCTGT
>NZ_JAAPAW010000011.1:63497-212532 GCF_014435245.1 Streptococcus sp. IMAU 99161
TATCAGCGTAGTAGAGCCCACTCAACCACTGCGTCTTGCTCGACAATCTAAAAATAATTGAGAGGCTAGGACTTTTGTCCCAGCCTCGTTTTTGCTTGGAAATTTTGATAAGAAGCTGCGCGAGCTAGGGTCGGTTTAGGAGATGGACAAGATGAAAATTTTATGAAATTATTACAATAATTTCATGATATAAGTTGACAGCTATAAAAAAAAAGAGTAGAATAACCCCAGTTTTATGAAAAGTGGAAGTAGGGCAGGCTCTTGTGCTTGCAGGTATAGTTTGTCCTACTCTTTGAGCTATGAATCGTCAGAAAGACGCGGTTGGCTTGTAAGATGACGATGATTGCTCAGAGGTTGGAGATTTTTCAGCCTCTAGATCTTTTTCAAGGAGTTTTTTATGTTTTCAACATTAAAAAAATGGTTTATTGGTCGCCCTTTGAAATCTGGTGCGGAAGCTGAAGGAGGCTTGCTTGGAAAAATGCAGGCTTTGGCCATGCTCTCAAGTGACGCCCTTTCCTCTATTGCTTACGGTCCTGAACAGGTCGTGTTGGTCTTGATGACGGTATCAGCAGGAGCCATTTGGTGGTCTCTTCCAATTGGGGTTGTGGTGCTGATTCTCTTAGCCAGCTTGACTATTTCCTACCGTCAAGTTATTCATGCCTACCCTCAAGGGGGTGGAGCCTACATGGTGACTTCGGAGAACCTGTCTCCCAAAGCGGGGCTGATTGCAGGTGGGAGCCTCTTGGTCGACTATATGTTGACGGTGGCAGTATCTGTTTCATCAGGTGCAGATGCCATTACCTCAGCCATCCCAGCCTTGCATCCATACAACCTTCATATTTCCATCCTGTTGGTCTTGATCTTGATGCTGATGAACCTGCGGGGTCTTCGTGAATCGGCTTCTTCCTTGATGGTTCCGGTTTATCTTTTTATTGTCAGTACCATTGCCTTAGTTGGCTATGGCTTTGTCCAAATCTTGACTGGCCAATTGCCTTACAATGCGACAGCTCATGTGGGGCAAACCATTTCAGGTGTTAGTGTCATCCTTTTGTTGCGGGCCTTTACCAGTGGTTCTGCCTCTCTGACAGGGGTTGAAGCCATCTCCAATTCAGTTCCTTTCTTTAAAAAACCAAAAGCCAAGAATGCGGCGTCGACGTTGACCATCATGGCCTTGATTTTGGGGATCATGTTTGCAGGAATTACCTTCCTTAATTACTGGGTTGGTGTGGTCCCTGCTAAAAATGTGACGACCTTGGCTCAAATGGCCCAAGCTATTCTAGGCAACTCTCCAGTTGGACAAGCTTTCTTCTATATTTTCCAATTATCAACAGCCTTGATCCTGGCAGTTGCGGCTAATACTGGTTTTTCAGCCTTTCCTATGTTGGCCTTCAACATGGCTAAAAACAAATACATGCCACACATGTATATGGAAAAAGGGGATCGTCTGGGCTATTCCAATGGGATCTTAACCTTGGCGATTGGAGCCATCGTCTTGCTTCTGATCTTTGATGGCCAAACAGAAAGTTTGATTCCTCTTTATACCATTGGGGTGTTCATTCCGTTTGCCCTTTCTCAAACAGGGATGGTCATTCACTGGAAACGCCAATACCAAAGAGGATTTTTCAAGTACTCGATCGCCAATATCCTTGGTGCTGCTATCTGTTACGGCATTGTCTTGATTCTCTTGCTCTTCCGTTTGCGTGAAATCTGGCCCTTCTTCCCTATTATTGGGCTCTTGCTATGGATGTTCTTAAGAATTCGTAGCCACTATGATAAGGTTGCTGCTCAATTACGCTTAGGTGCAAAGATCGAAAAAACAGACTATGCTGGCAATACCGTCATCGTTCTTGTCGGAAATGTGACCCAAGTAAGTGTTGGAGCGATGAGTTATGCCAGCAGTTTGGGAAATGACATCGTGGCCATGCACGTTTCTACAGAAGAAACCAAGGCTAAGGATACGGAAGTAGCTGAAGAATTCAAGCATTACTTCCCAGATATTCGTTTTGAAAATGTTATGACGAGCTATCGGGATATTATCCAGCCAACCGTTGAATTTGTTGCAAAAGTAGCCGAAGAAGCAAAAGCCAAAGGTAATACCGTTACAGTTTTGGTTCCCCAATTCATTCCTAAGAAACATTGGCAAAATATCTTGCACAACCAAATGAGTTTGAAATTGAAATATGCTCTTCGTTGGCACGAAGAAGTCGTCGTCGCCAGCTATTCTTACCATTTGTCACAATGATCGAATGGTCTTCCAAAGATGTCTGTTCTAGCAGGCATTTCGGATTGAAAGCAAAGTTGTCTTAGAAACTTTCCTTAGGTGAGTACGGACGTCAGCGAACTTCTTCGAAGTTCCATGACTTAGTTTTGGACCTAAGGTTCCAAAACTCCCGAGTGCTAGAAACGTTATTGTTTCTAGCACTTTTCTCACGGCGGAAAGTTTCAGTGAATGTTTGAACCACCTGAATAGTTCCTTTCTCATTTTAATTTTATCCGCATCGCTTAGGTTGCTTTATGTGAAATATAACTTGTCTACAATTAAAGGAGGCTGGGACAAAAGTCCTAGCCTCTCAATTGTTTTTGGTTTGTCGAGCAAGATGCAGTGGTTGAGTGCTCAAAGCACTGCTTTGAGGTGGCGGATAGAACTTGCAAAGCAAGTATCCTAAGTTTTTGTTCGCTTTTTAAGCTTCAAAGATGCCCTATGTTGACGGAAACTATGTTTCCTTTATCTGCAACCTTCAACAGTCTCCCAGACTGTTGAAGCTGTGCGGAGGTGGGACGACGAAATCGAATTCTAACGAAATACCGATTTCTGTCCCACTCTCTTTTTTGAATCTTTTTACGCGGGAAAATCCGCTTAAAAGTCCTGTAAGATACAGTCTTAATCTTGAAAAAATCTTTAAAAAATGCTACAATAAAAAGAACGTTTTAGATTTTGAAAGATTCAAAGTAAGGAAAAAAATGGCAAATTTAGTAAAAACAATTATTGAAAATGATCGAGGCGAAATCAAACGTCTTGAAAAAATGGCGGACAAGGTCTTTTCTTATGAAGATCAAATGGCAGCGATGTCTGATGACGAACTAAAAGCAAAAACTGCTGAGTTTAAGCAACGCTACCAAGATGGTGAGTCTTTGGATGACCTCTTGTACGAAGCTTTTGCAGTTGTTCGTGAAGGGGCAAAACGTGTGCTTGGTTTGTTCCCTTATAAGGTTCAGGTTATGGGGGGAATCGTCCTTCACCATGGGGATGTTCCTGAAATGCGTACAGGGGAAGGAAAAACCCTGACTGCGACCATGCCTGTTTATTTAAATGCCCTTTCTGGTAAAGGGGTACACGTTGTTACCGTCAATGAATACCTTTCTGAACGGGATGCAACTGAAATGGGTGAGCTCTACTCTTGGCTTGGCCTTTCAGTAGGGATCAACTTGGCAGCTAAATCTCCAGCTGAGAAAAAAGAAGCCTACGAATGCGATATCACATACTCTACCAACTCAGAAATTGGTTTTGACTATCTTCGTGATAACATGGTTGTTCGTGCAGAAAACATGGTGCAACGTCCGTTGAACTATGCCTTGGTCGATGAGGTTGACTCTATCTTGATTGACGAAGCCCGTACACCTTTGATCGTCTCTGGTCAAACAGCTTCTGATACAAGCCAACTTTACCACATGGCTGATGCTTATGTGAAGACCTTAAATGAGGATGACTACATTATTGATGTGCCATCTAAAACTATTGGTTTGTCAGACTCAGGGATTGATAAGGCGGAAGAATACTTTAAGTTAGAGAACCTCTACGATATCGACAACGTGGCTCTTACTCACTTTATTGACAATGCCCTTCGTGCTAACTATATCATGATCTTGGATATCGACTATGTGGTCAGTGAAGATCAAGAAATTCTGATCGTTGACCAATTTACGGGTCGTACCATGGAAGGACGTCGTTATTCAGATGGCCTCCACCAAGCGATTGAAGCTAAAGAAGGCGTACCCGTTCAGGAAGAAACCAAAACTTCTGCATCGATTACCTACCAAAACCTCTTCCGTATGTACAAGAAGTTGTCAGGGATGACAGGGACAGGGAAAACGGAAGAAGAAGAATTCCGTGAAATCTACAACATTCGCGTCGTTCCAATTCCAACCAACCGTCCGATTGCTCGGATTGACCATCCAGACCTTCTCTATCCAAGCTTGAAATCAAAATTCAAGGCCGTTGTGGAAGACGTGAAGGCTCGTCATGAGAAAGGTCAACCAGTCCTAGTCGGTACAGTTGCCGTTGAAACCAGTGATTATTTATCTCAATTGTTGGTACAAGCAGGTGTTCCTCACGAAGTCTTGAATGCGAAAAACCACTACAAAGAAGCGCAAATCATCATGAACGCTGGTCAACGTGGTGCGGTTACGATCGCAACCAACATGGCCGGACGTGGTACCGATATCAAGCTCGGTGAAGGAGTTCGCGAACTCGGTGGACTTTGTGTCATCGGAACAGAACGTCACGAAAGCCGACGGATCGATAACCAGCTGCGTGGTCGTTCAGGACGTCAAGGAGATCCAGGGGAATCTCAATTCTACTTATCACTTGAAGATGAATTGATGCGTCGTTTTGGTTCAGAGCGGATCAAAGCAGTTCTCGATCGCTTCAAGTTGAGTGAAGAAGAATCCGTCATCCGTTCGAAGATGTTTACCCGCCAAGTAGAGGGGGCTCAAAAACGGGTCGAAGGGAACAACTACGATACTCGGAAACAAGTCCTTCAATACGATGATGTCATGCGGGAACAACGTGAAATTATTTACGCCCAACGTTATGATGTCATCACGGCGAACCGTGACTTGGCTCCTGAGATCAAAGCCATGATCAAACGGACCATCAAACGGATTGTTGAAGGAGCCAGCCACTCAAGCAAGGAAGAACGCGTTGAAGCAATTCTGAACTTTGCCAAATACAATTTGGTTCCTGAAGATACGATTTCTGAAAACGATATTGAAGGTAAATCTGACAAGGAAGTTATTGATTACTTGTATGCACGTGCAGAAGAAATCTATGCCAGCCAAGTAGCGAAATTGCGAGATGAAGAATCTGTACAAGAATTCCAAAAAGTATTGATCCTTCGAGTGGTAGACAGCAAATGGACAGACCATATCGATGCCTTGGATCAATTGCGGAACGCTGTTGGACTTCGTGGTTATGCTCAAAATAACCCAGTGGTAGAATACCAATCTGAAAGTTTCCGTATGTTTAATGACATGATCGGATCGATCGAATTTGATGTCACTCGTCTGATGATGAAAGCTCAAATTCACGAACAAGAGCGTCCACGTACGGAGCACAATATTTCAACAACTGCGACACGCAATATTGCAGCACAACAACAAGACATTCCAGATGATATTGACTTGTCACAAGTGAAACGCAATGACTTGTGTCCTTGTGGATCTGGTAAGAAATTTAAAAATTGTCACGGACGTAAATTTTAAGAGTCCTCTTCAGCCAAGAGAGGAAGGGTCTAAGTAGCAAAAGGAGGCCGTATGGTATTCGTTACGAAGAGCACTAAAATTGATGAAAAAGAAATTACGTCGCTTTACCGTTTGGAGGGCCCTGCCTTGGAGCGGAAAGAAGCGCGTGATCGTGAGTTAGAAGCGATTATCAAAGGGGAGGACCAACGGATTCTTCTAGTGATTGGTCCTTGCTCATCTGATAATGAAGAAGCGGTTTTGGATTATGCTCATCGCTTGGCAGACTTGCAAGAGCAAGTCAAAGATCAGATTTTTATCGTCATGCGGGTCTATACGGCTAAGCCTCGAACCAATGGGGATGGTTACAAAGGATTGATGCACCAACCAGATACACATGGTGCACCAAGCTTTGTGGATGGTCTGAAGGCTGTCCGTCATCTCCATTACCGTGTGGTGACAGAAACTGGTTTGACAACGGCAGATGAATTGCTTTACCCAAGCATCCTACCTTATGTGGAGGATCTGATTTCCTATCACGCCATTGGAGCGCGCTCGGTTGAAGACCAAGAGCACCGTTTTGTGGCAAGTGGGATTGCAGCACCTACAGGGATGAAGAATCCAACTTCAGGAAATCTTTCGGTCATGTTCAATGCGATTTATGCAGCCCAACATCCAAAAAATTTCTTGTTCAATGCCCAAGCCGTGGAAACATCAGGAAATCCTTTGGCCCATGCGATCCTTCGTGGAGGCTTGGATGCTAGTGGTAAGAATATTCCAAATTACCATTATGAAGATTTGCTTGCGGCAGCCAAACGCTATAGCGAAATGGGCTTGCAACATCCCTTTATCCTTGTGGACACCAACCATGACAATTCTGGCAAACAATTCGAAGAGCAAGTACGGATTGTGAGAGAGACCATGATGAACCGTGCTTGGAACAAGGAGTTAGCTTCCTTGGTTCGTGGTTTCATGATTGAATCCTATCTTGAAGATGGTCGTCAAAATGAACCGGTAGTTTATGGTCAATCCATCACAGACCCTTGCCTAGGTTGGGAAAAGACAGAGGCTTTGGTCAAAGAAATAGCAAGCATGAATCAGTAAAAGGCAGGGGCGGAAGGAGTGATTCTTTGGCCCCTTCTCTTTTATCAGTTAGACGATACTGAAACGATAACAAAGGATACATCAAGATGATCAAAGGACATGGCATCGATATCGAATCGATCGCTGCGATTGAAAAAGCCTATCAAAAGAATACCCGATTCGCTGAAAAAGTCTTAACTGAGGCTGAGCGGGAGCGCTTTGAGGAATTGTCTGGGAAACGAAAGATGGAATATTTAACGGGCCGCTGGTCCGCCAAAGAAGCCTTTTCAAAGGCAATGGGGACTGGGATTGGACCAGTTGGTTTTCAAGATTTAGAAATTTTAAATGATGCCCATGGAGCTCCCTATTTTTCTAAGTCCCCGTTTTCTGGGAAGGTTTGGGTTTCGATCAGTCACAAGGGTGATTTGGTATTAACCAGCGTCATTTTGGAGGAAGTAGATGAAAGCAAGTAAACATAGACCAACAGTTGCTACAGTCGATTTGGATGCCATTGCCTTTAATGTGCAGCAAGTCAGTCGGCATATTCCAAGCCAAACTTTAAAATATGCAGTGGTGAAGGCCAATGCTTATGGCCATGGAGTGGCAGCTGTGACGAAGAAATTGGCGGCTCAAGTGGATGGCTTTTGCGTGTCCAATATGGATGAGGCCCTTGAAATCCGTGAAGAGGGCTTAGACCACCCCATTTTAATTTTAGGAGTGGTCCCAACTGAAACAGTTGATTTAGCTAAAAAGTATGACATCAGATTAACGGTGGCCAGCCTTGCTTGGTTGAAGCACTTATTGGCAGAAGAGCCAGATTTTTCAGGATTAAAAGTTCATATCAAGGTAGATTCAGGAATGGGGCGGATTGGATTCCGAAAAATCGAAGAGATCAAAGAGGCAGAAGGCCTGCTCTTAGCAGCTGGAGCTGAAGTTGAAGGAATTTTTACTCATTTTGCGACAGCAGATGAAGCAGATGATCGGAAATTTCAAGACCAATACCACTTTTTCAAAGAAGTATTGGCTGCTCTTGAAAGCCTTCCTCCGATTGTCCATGCTAGTAATTCTGCCACTTCTTTGTGGCATCCTGATACGATTTTCACAGCTGTACGTCTAGGAGATGTCATGTACGGTTTGAATCCGAGCGGTTCTGTGCTAGCCCTGCCTTATGAAATCAAGCCGGCCTTGAGTTTGGTGAGTGAGTTAGTTCATGTGAAACAGTTAGAAGCGGGTCAAGATATTGGTTACGGGGCTACCTATACGACGGATGATGCCCAATGGATTGGGACGATTCCCATTGGCTATGCGGATGGTTGGATTCGGGAAATGCAAAATTTCCATGTCCTCATTAATGGAGAGTTTTGTCCCATTGTTGGTCGTGTTTCGATGGATCAGGTGACGGTTCGCCTGCCACATGAATTTCCTTTGGGAACCAAGGTTACCTTGATTGGACGAGATGGCGAGAAGGAAATCACTGCAACAGAGGTTGCGGACTACCGTGGCACCATTAATTACGAAGTGGTTTGTCTCTTGAGTGACCGGATCCCTCGTGACTATACAGGTGAAGAATAAGAAAAAGCAGGTGGAACTTTCCCAGAAGGACCTGCTTTTTTATCAAAGAAAGGAGGAGCAATGAATTTACACCAACCCTTATCCGTACTGCCTGGTGTTGGCCCCAAATCAGCGGAGAAGTTTCAAAAATTAGGGATTGAAACTCTAGAGGATTTGCTTTTGTACTTCCCATTTCGCTATGAAGACTTTAAAACGCGCAATGCCTTAGAGTTGGAAGATGGTGAAAAAGCTGTTATCTCTGGGCTTGTAGCAACGCCAGCCAATGTTCAATATTACGGCTACAAACGAAATCGCTTGCGCTTTTCGATCAAACAGGGAGACCAAGTCATTGCGGTTAATTTTTTCAACCAACCTTACCTAGCAGACAAAATCGAGATCCAGCAGACAGTGGCGATTTTTGGGAAATGGGACAAGGCCAAAGGCAGTTTGACGGGCATGAAACTTCTGGCCCAGGTGGAAGATGATTTGCAACCGGTCTATCGAGTGATGCAAGGAGTCAGCCAAAATAGCCTGGTAAAGTTGATCAAAATAGCTTTTGATCAGGGATTGGATCAACTCTTGGAAGAGAATTTGCCCCAAGTTTTGCGGGATCGTTATCAGCTTTTGTCACGCTCGAATGCAGTGCGAGCGATGCATTTTCCGAAGGACTTGGCAGAGTATAAACAAGCCCTTCGTCGGGTGAAATTTGAAGAACTCCTCTTTTTCCAGTTGCAGCTTCAAGTGTTAAAAGAAGAAAATCACGATGCCAGTCAAGGGATTTCCTTGGCTTGGAATCCAGAAAAATTAGCAGAACGAAAAAAACAGCTCCCTTTTGAGCTGACACAAGCCCAAGAAACAAGCTTAACTGAAATCTTGACAGATATGGCTTCTCCATACCATATGAATCGGCTCTTGCAAGGGGATGTGGGAAGCGGGAAGACAGTTGTGGCCGGTCTTGCTATGTATGCTGCCTTAAGTGCTGGGAAGCAAGCAGCCTTGATGGTGCCAACGGAGATTTTGGCAGAGCAACACAAGGAAAGCTTGCAAAATCTTTTTCCAGATTTGCCAATTGCCCTTCTAACAGGAGGGTTAAAGGTGGCTGAGAAACGAGAAGTCTTAGACGAGATCGCTTCTGGCAAGGCTCAACTGATTGTGGGAACACATGCCTTGATCCAAGAAGGAGTTCACTACCAAGATCTTGGATTGGTCATTATTGATGAGCAGCACCGTTTTGGGGTTTCTCAGCGACGTATTCTCCGAGAAAAAGGCCAAAATCCAGACGTCCTGATGATGACGGCGACTCCTATCCCCCGGACCTTGGCCATTACGGCTTTTGGAGATATGGATGTGTCAATGATTGACCAGATGCCTGCTGGACGAAAGGAGATCATTACGCGTTGGGTCAAGCATGAACAGTTAAAAGTGGTCCTCGACTGGTTGGTAAAAGAGCTCGTAAAAGGTTCTCAAGCCTACTTTATCTCTCCCTTGATCGAGGAGTCAGAAGCGCTAGATCTAAAAAACGCCCTTGCGCTTCAAGAGGAGTTGGAAGCCTTCTTTGGTAAGCGGGCGCGCGTTTCTCTTCTTCACGGGAAGATGAAAAGTGAAGAAAAAGAGACCATTATGCAGGCCTTTAAAGAGCACCAAGTTGATGTTCTAGTATCCACGACCGTCATTGAAGTAGGAGTCAATGTGCCTAATGCGACTGTCATGGTCATCATGGATGCAGATCGGTTTGGCCTTAGTCAACTCCATCAGCTTCGAGGTCGGGTTGGTCGGGGAAATAAGCAATCCTATGCCATCCTAGTTGCCAATCCTAAGACGGACAGTGGCAAACAGCGCATGAAAATCATGACCGAGACGACCAATGGGTTTGTGCTGGCAGAGGAAGATTTGAAAATGCGGGGTTCAGGTGAAATTTTTGGAACCCGTCAATCGGGGATTCCAGAGTTTCAAGTAGCAGACCTGGTTGAAGATTACCCCATCCTTGAGGAAGCGCGGAAAGTCGCTAGCCAGATCGTAACGACGCCAAATTGGCGAGAACATCCAGACTGGCATTTGCTCTATCTTTATCTGGAAAAGCAAGAACATTTAGATTAGAGTATAAAAAGCGAGCAGAGGCTGGGACAAAAGTCCTAGCCTCTTCTTGTTTTTGGATTGTCGAGCAAGACGCAGTGGTTGAGTGGGCTCTACTACGCTGCTTTCATCAGCTTTTACAGCCCTACTCAACTGTGCGGAGGTGGGACGACGAAATCGAATTCTAACGAATGACCGATTTCTGTCCCACTCTCTACTCACTTTTATGATTGCATTTTACGGGCTTTGTATCTTGTTAAATTGCGACAGGACAAAGGTGGATCGATATCATCCACCTGAGGAGTTAGTGAGTCGTGTAGGCAAGGCACCCTAGTTCTTGCCGTTACACGAATTGAACACTGGCTGCGGATTGTGTCAAAAAACGCCAACTATACTAGTACTAACTGCAAGACACAGTAGCTGATTGGACTCTTCTCTCGCTTATAAGCTTGGAAGAATCCTAATCAGCCTTGTGGTGGCAGGACAACGAAGCATTCCTATACAACAGTGCTTCTGTCCTGCTCTCTATTTTGACTGTATCCGCTACGTCCTTTGTATTTGATACTACCCTTCGATATATTCTTTGAGTTCTTGTCCTTTGAGACCGGCATTGAGGGCGATGAGGAGTTTGATACGTGCTTTGGGGGCGTTCAATTCTTTGATAAAGAAGACGCCTGATTGATGGAGTTGGACACCGCCTCCGTCGTAGGCATAAACGGGTTCAGCGATTCCATTGAAACAGCGTGACACTAAAGCGATTGGGAGCCCTGCATCCATGAATTCTTGGAGTTTATGGGCTGTTTCTTTGGGAATATTCCCAGCTCCAAAGGCTTCGATAATGAGGCCGTCCAGTTTAGCTAGATCCAGCATATCCAATAAGTCTGTTTTCATTCCTGCATATGTCGAAATAATGGGAATAAAACCTTCGATCTTGTCGAGATCAAAGCGAACTCGAGGCTCTGCCGTCTTGAAAAATAGAATCTCTTTTTTCATAACTAAGCCGAGTGGCCCGTGTGTCGGCGTCTGAAAGGTGCTGACGTTGGTGGTGTGCGTTTTGGTAACATATTTAGCTGCATGAATTTCATCGTTCATGACGACTAAGACACCTTTATCGCGTGCTTTTGGATCGGCCGCCACTCGAAGGGCTGTCAGAAAATTGTAGACGCCATCGCTTCCAAGTTCATTGGAACTTCGCATAGCACCTGTAATGACCACAGCGATCTCTGGTAACTCCATGGTATCCAAGAAATAAGCCGTTTCTTCCAGCGTATCTGTCCCATGGGTGATGACGATACCGTCGTAGTTGTGGGCTTCCTCTTTGATTTTTTGATATAGGGCTAACATGTGACGAGGAGTCATTTGAGGGCTAGGAAGGTTGAAAAAGTCCTCTGAGGTGACTGCAATCCCTTCAATTGGTGAAGTGACTTGGGTCATAGGATTGACTTCATTGGTAATCACTGCCCCAGAGTCATCCGCTGCCATCGAAATGGTTCCACCTGTATGGAGTGCTAAAATTTTCTTAAACATGTGAAGCTCCTTGGAATATGTGATATAATTTATTTTAACATAAAAAGAAAGAAACAGTAGAGAGATGGAAATAAAAGCAGTCTTTTTTGATATTGATGGGACCTTGGTTAATGACAGCCGAGCGGTCTTGAAATCAACAGAAAAAGCCATTCAATCCTTAAAAGAAGAAGGAATTTATGTTGGACTTGCGACTGGTCGAGGTCCAGCCTTTGTTCAACCGTTTATGGAGCGCTATGGCTTTGATTTTGCGGTGACTTTTAATGGTCAATATATCTTTACCCAGGACCGTGTGCTGTTTACGAGTCCAATTGATAAAAAAAGCCTGCATCAGTTAATCGACTATGCTCACGAACACCGTAAAGAAATTGCTCTTGGAACCAAGGACGGGGTATTTGGCTCTCGAATCATGAGCTTTGGGATGAGTCCTATTTCGATTTGGTCTAGCCGCTTTGTTCCGCGAAAAATGGCCCGTACAGTGAGTCGAGGATTTAACAAAGTGGTGAGTAAAGTAGTTCCTCAAGATCAAAAGCATCTCTATACGATAGCTCAAGAACCAATCTATCAAGTATTGATTTTATCAAGTCCTGAAGAGACGGCAAAGATTGAAAAAGAATTTCCTCATCTAAAATTCACACGTTCCAGTCCGTTTGCTGCAGATGTCCTCAATCCAGGGATTTCTAAACTAGAAGGGATTCGCATCGTTGGCCAGGAGTATGGCTTTGACATCGATGAGGTCATGGCTTTTGGTGATTCGGACAATGATTTAGAGATGCTTTCAGGTGTTGGTTTGTCGATTGCGATGGGGAATGGGACCACAAGCGTCAAAGCGATTGCCAAGCATACAACAACCAGTAATGACAAGGATGGTATTGAAAAGGCCTTACAACATTTTGGAATTCTCTCTGGGAAAGAACTCTTTCTTTCTAAAGACGATCATTTCAATAAGGTCAAGACCTTCCATGGCGTGATGGATGGGGCAACTCAGGAAAAACCAGTTGTCTGGCAACCTCAGGATGCCCTCTATCGGACCATGTTTAAGCAAGAAGAGCTGGTAGAATTTATCCGAGCAGCTAGTAGCAGTGAGGAAGAGTTTGACCGCTCGGTGGTGGCCCTTCATGAAGCGATTGAAACGGCTGCTGCCAAGGTTCGTAGCAAGCATCCAGCTGAAATTTCTATGACAGGGCAAGTGGATGCCTTGATCGACACGCTGTACCTGACTTATGGTAGCTTTGTTCTAATGGGAGTTGACCCAGAAGAGGTCTTTGAGATTGTTCACCGTGCCAACATGGGTAAGATCTTCCCAGATGGAAGAGCCCACTTTGATCCGGTAACTCACAAGATTTTAAAACCAGATGATTGGGAAGAAAAATATGCCCCAGAACCTGCTATTGAAAAGGAACTGGAGCGCCAACTAAAGGCCTACGAAAAACACGCCAAACAAAAAGAAACACCAACAGACAATTAAAAAACTCTAACAGATACCATTAAAGTCTTATTCCTAAGAGTTTTTGCTATATGCTATACAATTTCTAAAAAGGAAATTTCTTATTGTCTACATAAAGCAAGCTAGGGAATGAAGAAAAAATTAAACGAAGATATTCTATTAGGCTCATTCAAAAGTATACTGAAACTTTCCGTCGTGAGAAAAGTGCCTGAAACAATAAAGATTCAGGCATTCGGAATTATTGAGACCTTAGGCTCAATAATTAGTCATGGAACTTCGAAGAAGTTCGCTGACGTCCGTACTCACCTAAGGAAAGTTTCTAAGAAAAGTTTATCTTTAAAAAAGAGGCTGGGACAAAAGTCCTAGCCTCTCAATTGTCTTTGGATTGTCGAGCAAGACGCAGTGGTTGAGTGCTCAAAGCACTGCTTTGAGGTGGCGGATAGAACTTGCGAAGCAAGTATCCTAAGTCTTTGTTCGCTTTTTAAGCTTCAAAGATGCCCTATGTTGACGGAAACTATGTTTCCTTTATCTGCAACCTTCAACAGTCTCCCAGACTGTTGAAGCTGTGCGGAGGTGGGACGACAAAATCGAATTCTAACGAATTACCGATTTCTGTCCCACTCTCTTTTTAGTTACATGGTTTTGTCTTTGTCACGTACCACTAGTAAGTCGACCTTGGCGTGGCGAAGGATATATTCTGAGGAGGATCCGACCATAAGGCGTTCAAAGGCATTGAGTCCAGTAGCTCCAACCATAATCAGGTCAATTCCTTCTTTACTTGGGATATCATTTGCCAGGAGCACTTTTGGATTTCCCATCTCTACCACAGTGACTACATTTTTAACCCCAACATTTAGAGCGCGTTCTTTGTACCCTTGAAGGAGCTCTGTGGCTTCTTTTTGCAAGGCTTCGTAGACTTCGGCATCAAAGGTTGAGACGCTTTGTAGTGCACGTGTGTCAATCACATGAGCAATGGTCAATTTGGAGCCATTGCGAAGAGAAACATTGACCCCCTTTTCAAAGGCCAACTCGGCTTCATGCGAACCGTCAATTGCGACCATAATGTTTTCGTATGTTTGAGACATGTCTCTACCTCCTTTTTAACTTGAAAACAGGGACTAGATACCAGAAGGATCCATCCTTTCTATAATTGTATTGTATCTCTTTTATACTGGAATGTAAAGGTAAAGTCGTGCTTTTTCTTCTCTATTTTTTCCGAAAGTTTTGAAGGTATCAGATTGTACTCTCTCTGAACTAGTGGTATAATAGAAATAATTTCGTGAATCGAGGCATAGTATGAAAGAATACAATAAATCAAGTAAGTTGGAACATGTGGCTTATGATATTCGTGGCCCAGTTTTAGAAGAAGCCATGCGTATGCGGGCAAATGGCGAAAAAATCCTCCGTCTGAATACAGGAAATCCTGCTGAATTTGGCTTTACAGCACCCGATGAAGTCATCCATGATTTGATCATGAATGCGCGTGATAGTGAAGGCTATTCGGATTCAAAAGGGATCTTTTCAGCCCGTAAGGCGATTATGCAGTACTGCCAGTTGAAGAAAATTCCAAATGTGGATATCGATGATATTTACCTTGGAAACGGGGTGAGTGAGCTGATCGTCATGTCCATGCAAGGCTTGCTGGACAATGGCGATGAGGTCTTAGTTCCCATGCCGGATTACCCTCTTTGGACAGCAGCTGTCAGTCTAGCTGGTGGGAATGCGGTGCATTACCTTTGTGATGAAGAAGCAGATTGGTATCCAGATATTGAAGACATCAAATCCAAGATCACCTCAAATACCAAAGCCATCGTCGTTATCAATCCCAATAACCCAACAGGAGCGCTCTATCCAGATGAGATCCTGCTTGAGATTGTGGAGATCGCTCGTCAAAACAACCTGATCATTTTTGCGGATGAAATTTACGATCGTTTGGTCATGGATGGGGAAAAACACACAGCTATTGCAAGTCTGGCCCCGGATCTCTTTTGTGTCAGCATGAATGGCTTGTCAAAATCTCACCGGATTGCAGGTTTCCGTGTTGGGTGGATGGTTCTATCTGGTCCAAAGAAACACGTGAAGGGCTACATTGAAGGACTCAATATGTTGTCCAATATGCGTTTGTGCTCGAATGTTCTATCCCAACAGGTCGTGCAAACCTCTCTTGGTGGCTACCAATCGGTGGATGAACTCTTGCTTCCAGGTGGTCGAATCTACGAACAACGCAACTTTATCTACAAGGCTATCAATGATATTCCAGGTCTCTCAGCGGTTAAGCCAAAAGCTGGTCTCTATATCTTCCCTAAGATTGACCGGGACATGTACCGAGTGGATGATGACGAGCAATTTGTCTTGAATTTCTTGAAACAAGAGAAGATCCTCTTGGTTCATGGACGTGGATTTAACTGGAAAGATCCAGATCACTTCCGGATTGTTTACCTCCCACGGGTGGACGAATTGGCTCAAATTCAAGAAAAAATGACCCGTTTCTTGAAACAATACAAACGCTAAGAAGAAATAAAGGTGGGAAACCGAAGGAATTGTCTTCAAATTCTGTTTGGTTTCCCCCTTTTTTAGTGGTTTTTTAAATTGTGCACAATTGTAGAAAAAAATAAATAATTTTCAGATAATTCGATTGAAATTCCCTCACTTATATGATATACTTTAGTCGACTATATGCGAGGTTTATTATGGCAAATTTATTAGAAAAGACACGTAAAATCACCTCTATCCTGAAACGGACAGATGAACAGTTACAGGCTGAGATGCCTTACAATGATATTGCTCAGCAATTGGCAGATATCATCCATTGCAATGCTTGTATCATTAACAGCAAGGGGACCCTTCTTGGTTATTTCATGCGATACAAGACCAATAACGATCGGGTGGAAGCTTTCTTCCAAAACAAAAAACTACCAGAAGATTATGCCAAGGCAGCTAGTTTGGTCTATGATACAGAAGCTAATTTAGATGTGGATCATGATTTGAGTATCTTTCCGGTCGAAACCAAGTCTGAATTTCCTGATGGCTTGACCACCATTGCGCCGATTCATGTTTCTGGGATTCGGTTGGGTTCCTTGATCATTTGGCGCAATGATAAACCGTTTGCGGATGATGATTTGATCTTGGTTGAGATTGCGAGCACCGTGGTGGGCATTCAAATGTTGAACTTCCAACGCGAGGAAGATGAGAAGAATATTCGTCGCCGGACAGCTGTCAACATGGCGGTCAATACCTTGTCCTACTCAGAATTACGGGCAGTCTCTGCTATTTTGAATGAGTTGAATGGCAACGAAGGCCAATTGACGGCCTCTGTCATTGCAGACCGGATCGGAATTACCCGCTCGGTGATTGTCAATGCCCTTCGTAAATTAGAGTCAGCTGGTATTATTGAAAGCCGTTCTCTAGGAATGAAGGGAACCTATTTAAAAGTGTTGATACCAGATGTGTTTGAGGAAATTAAGAAAAGAGAATACTAATGATGAAAGCGTTGATTTCCATTGATTATACCGTTGATTTTGTAGCAGATGATGGCAAGTTGACAGCAGGGGCACCTGCCCAAGCCATTTCTGAGACCATTGCACAGGTGACCCAGTTGGCCTTTGACCAAGGAGCCTATGTCTTTTTTGCCATTGATGGGCATGACGTTAACGATCCATTCCATCCTGAAAGTAAGCTTTTCCCACCTCATAATATCATTGGGACGAGTGGTCGTGATTTGTACGGCCCTTTAGCAGATTTTTATCGGGAGCACAAAGCGGATCCACGCGTCTTTTGGATGGACAAGCGGCATTATTCGGCTTTTTCTGGGACGGACTTGGATATCCGCTTGCGGGAACGCCATGTAGATACAGTGATCTTGACGGGTGTATTAACGGATATCTGTGTTCTTCACACAGCGGTTGATGCCTATAATCTTGGCTATCAGATCCAAGTGGTCGCACCGGCAGTAGCCTCACTCACTCCTGAAAATCACCAGTTTGCCTTGAATCATTTCAAGCATGTCTTAGGAGCCAGCTTGGTGGACGATCAACTCGCTCCATTAGATCAAAATGAAGGCTAAGTTAAAATAGAGGTTTGTGGCAAGCTGTCCAGGCCTCTTTTTTGTGCTTAGGAATTGTTTTCCGCTCATGAAAATGGTATTCTAATGAAAGAAAACAAGGGGGAGTTATGACTAAAAAAGCTGTTGTCTTTTCGGCCAATCTATCTTATATGGAGAAGTTGGAAATTGCTATAAAATCTCTGTGTGCGCATCAGGGTCAATGGAAGATTTATGTGTTGAATGAGGACTTACCAACAGAGTGGTTTGCCATCATGAATCAGCGCTTGCAAGTGTTGGATTCAGAAATCATCAATTGTCGGATGTCGGCGGAGCAATTTCAATCCTTCTCGCTTCCAAGTAGCCATATCCACTATTCAACCTATTTCCGCTATTGTATTCCAGATGTGGTGGAAGAAAAGCGGGTCCTCTACTTGGATTGCGACATGATCTTTACACAGGATTTGTCTCCCTTGTTTGACGTAGATCTACAAGGATTGGGACTTGGGGCTGTTGTTGACAAACCAACGACGACAGCGGGATTTAATGCTGGTCTCTTGCTGATCGATAGAGATTGGTGGCAGGAACATCACGTCACAGAAGCTCTATTTGCTCTGACCAAGGACCACCATCAGGAAGTTTACGGGGATCAAGGAATCTTGAATCTTTATTTCAAAGATGCCTGGTGTCCCCTGCCTTGGACCTATAATCTCCAAGTAGGATCCGATAAGGATCAGTATATCTATGGAGACCTAGCTTGGTACGATGCCTTTCAAGGGGTTCCGGCGGTTATCCACTATACCTCCCACAATAAACCATGGACTTCCAAACGGTTCAATCGTTTCCGCGAACTCTGGTGGTTTTATTATGCTCTTTCTTGGGAGGAAGTTTTGCTTCGAAAACCAATTCTCAAGCAAGATTTTGAAGATTTGGTGGGAACATATCCTTATCATGCTGCTATCTACACGAATACCGCAGATGTCCATGAGCTAGAGACTCTGTTAAAAGAGTTGCCGAATGTCGCCTTTCATGTCCTTGCTCATAGCCATTTTGGCTTTAACTTGGTACAATTAGAACGTTACCCCAACCTCTTTCTTTACCCTTCATTTGATCCGTTGACCAGTCGAAAGGTCTTGGGGAAATTGGACTTTTATCTGGATATCAATCCTTATGGCGAAGTGGATCAGATCACGGAAAAAATCAGTCAGAAAGGCCTCCCTATTTTTTCTTTTGAAGGGACGAATCATGTGAAGACAGGGAAAAATGTCGTCTTTGCGGATGATCAAGTGGCCCAAATGGTGGCAGCCATTCGCGATTATTTAAAGAGAAGCGAGAAGAATCATGCAAGCAAATGAAGTAGTGAGTATCATCATTCCCATTTATAAGGTGGAAGCGTATCTGAGGCAGTGTTTGGAGACGGTTACCCACCAGACCTACCCGCATTTGGAAATTATTTTGGTCAATGACGGTTCGCCAGATCGGTCCGAAGAGATCTGTAAGGAATTTTTCAAACGAGATACTCGTATTCGCTATGTCCGCCAGGAAAACGGTGGCCTATCAGCAGCTCGAAATACGGGAATTGAGTTAGCTACAGGAGACTACATCACCTTTATCGACCCGGATGACTGGGTGACAGAGGATTATGTAGAAGTCCTCTATCAAAAACTCAAAGACTACCATGCGGATGTCTCAACCGCTAATTACAATCTTTATGATGACAGTAGCAGCAAGTACTTGATCAAGGTGACGGAAGCGGATTATTCCGAGACCCTTTATGAAGGGCGAGCGATTATGGACCAGGACGCCATTCAAGAAACCAGAGATGTGGCCTGGGCCTGTGCCATGATGAAGCTTTATAAGCGCAGCTTATTTGAGGGCTTACGCTTTCCAGTTGGAAAAAATGTGGAAGACAACTTCCTCATGTACAAGTTGTTGTTAAAGGCTGATCGGGTGGTTCATACAGAGAAGTGCATTTATTGGTATCGAGTGGGCCGTAAAGATACCCTCTCACAAGTTTGGACAGAAAAGCGGGTGATCGATGAGATGGAAGCCAAACAGGAAAAATTAGCTCTCCTTGGGATGTTGGGCTATGATTTGACCTGGCACCGTTATATCTATAAAACACGTTTGAAGCGGGCCCTTGAAAAATTAGAGGAAGCGGGTCTTCAGGAAACGGAAACCTATGCGCGTGTGCGGATGAACCTCAGTCTGATTGAAAATATAAAGGAATAGGATGGCAACGGAAAGGAGCACTATGCTCATCATTGCAAAAGAAGAGACCCTGGAGCTGGCTCGTTTGGAAAAACTTCTACACCAACTCAATCAACCCTACCGGGTGCTATTGACCAATCTGGAAACCGATCTGGAGAAGGAAAAGGAAAGCCTGGCAACTTTCTTTACCCAGCAAGATCCAGCATCGAAAATAGGAGAGCCCTTATTTTTCAATGATTTGGAGGTTCCTGAATATTGGGAGCCGTGGACATTGGGAATCACGACCTATATTTTTGATGGAACAGAACGTCGGGCAAATGTGATTTTTCGGAAAGATGTCTTGTCTCGGACCGTTGGAAGAGTTGAGTGGTTTGGTCAGGGAGAAGAGATCGCAACTATTGATCTCTATAATCGCTATGGTTGGCGTAGTAAGCAAAGTTTGTTGGATGAAAGAGGTCAAGCCTATCTGGAGATTTACCTCAATCAAAAACAAGAAGAAGTCCTCCTCCACTTTGTCTCAGAAGGGACCTTTTTGCATCAAACTGCTAAGGGACGTGATCGGGTGTATGCCAACAAAGAGGAGCTTTTAAGAGCTGTTTTAGATCACCTTCTGCCTGAGGCAAAAGGCGTTCTTTTGATGGACAAGTACCTGCTTTCTTTTGTAGAACGGATAGATAAAGAACGATTGGCCTATTGTGGGAATTGGTCACTCGATCTAGCTGAGCTTACAGAGCATGTCGGCCAACTGATGGTTTTGGATGAGACTCTCTTGCCAGAGAAAAAAGAAGGCTTGATGGAGCTCTCAGGATTTGTGGACCTTGAAGGAGTCAGCTTTCATCCTCAAGCTCTGATCATGACAGCTTCGCAAGAGGTAAAAGGCTTATCCAACTTGGTTGATCAATTTCCACAAGTGACCTTTCACATTTCAGCCTTGACAACTATGGGGCCTAAATTAACAGAGCTTGCTCCTTGCTCCAATGTTCGGCTATACCCGGGCATTTCAATGGATCAATACGAAGAGTTACTGGCAAGCTGTTCGCTTTATCTGGATTGCAATCAGGGAAAAGAAGTGCTCAGCAGTAGCATACGTGCTCTTGAAAATGGGCAACTGTTACTTGGCCTACAGGACACGGTGCATCAGGAAGTCTACAAAAAATTGACCACCGTCACGGAGACTGTAGAGGAGATGAAGGTGCAACTTGGAGAAATCCTAGCTCATCCAGAGAGTTTCCAAGAACGCTTGAAAGAGCAAGCCCACATCTTGCAGCTTCCCAAAAAAGAAGAGCTACGAAGACGATTTGAGTGTTTAGAGGGAGGCAGCCATGAGCATCTATACCTTTAATTTATTGGTGGGTTATGAGCCCAATGGGGTTGATGTGGCGCAAGCCTCAAGAGCTAAGCTACTTCGTGATTTAGGAGTGCAATCGACCTTTGTTTTTACCACTTGGCCAAGCCCTGAAAAATTAGCTTATTACCTTTCTTTGGGACACCGAGACGAGGAATTGCTTTATGCCCAGCTAGCTTTTACGGATCAAAAAAAGACGGTCCCTCAACAGACAGTTGGGGCCTTGCAAATGGCCTTGCAGTTGACTCGCCTAGATATCATCGAACAATCAGAAGAAAAAATTTGCTATCAGTTGGCAGACAATAATGTCTTGGCCTTTCATCTAGATCCCTACCACCCAGACTGCGTGCGCTATGTGGAGTATCTGTTGGGGACCACGATCATCAAGCGAGAGTATTATGGTGCTTGTAAACTGGTGACGGAATATTTTCAATACGGGAGTGTGATTAGACGGACCTATCATGATCAGAATGGGCGGATCGCCTTTGAAGAAGCGAGACAAGGTGGACATTGGCTCTCTAAAATGGGGCCGGAAATCTTGACAAGCCAAACGGAGGTGATGAGACGATTTCTCTCGAAACTTTCACTAAAAAAGGAAGATTTAATCCTAGTGGATCGAGCTTCAAGAATGGAATTTGCTCGTCCCTTGTTGGAGCAAAGATCTCCGGCTAAGTTGGCTATGGTCTTTCATTCGGAGCACGAATTTGAAAATGGACAGCTCAACTACGAATATTATTATGTATTCAAGTATGCCCAGCGCTTTGATGCCTTCATCACTGCGACAGAGGCACAAAAGGAAGTGTTACAGCAGACGCTTGCCAAGCAAGATTGTCACGGAATGCCCATCTACACCATTCCAGTGGGGCATCTAGAGAAGCTGACAGGTTCACTAGAAGGAAGGCGCCCTTTTAGTCTGATGACAGCATCGCGTCTTGATCCAAGAAAGCGTCTGGATTTGGCCATTCGTGTCGTCGCAACAGCTCATCTAACCATGCCGGATCTTCGGTTTGATATCTATGGGAAAGGTGGAGAAGAGGACAACTTGCAGAACCTGATTCAAGAGCTTGGAGCGCAAGACTATATCCACCTGCGCGGTCATGCGGATCTTCAGCAGATTTATCCTTGCTACCAGGCTTATCTCACCACTTCTCAGTGGGAAACCTTTGGTTTGACCCTGATGGAGGCGGCTGGAGCGGGTTTAGCCTTGCTTGGCTTTGATGCTCGCTATGGGAATCCGACCTTTATTAAAGATGGGAAGAACGGCTTTTTAGTGGAGTATAGTGAAAAGATCCCTGAAGCAGACTTGGTCAAGGAGCTTGCAAATAGGCTTGTAGAGCTTTTCCAAGGGAATGTCACTCCTTTCCATCAAGCTTCGTATGACCTAGCTTCTTGCTACCTCACATCCAAGGTCCAGGAAGTCTGGAAGCAGGCTCTCAAGGACATGGGGCAACTGGATGAAAAAGAAATCTAAACAGTAGAATCTGTAGTGACAAAAAAGTCCTACAGATTTTTTATCCTCCAAGCAAAATAGCTGAAATTATGATAAAATAGAAGGTATTGAAAATCATCATTTCACGAAAGGAAGCAAGATGAAAATTACGCAAGAAGAGGTAACCCACGTTGCCAATCTTTCAAAATTAAAATTCTCTCCAGAAGAGACAGCTGAGTTTGCGACAACCTTGTCGAAGATTGTTGACATGGTGGAATTGTTGGAAGAAGTGGATACAACGGGTGTTGTTCCAACAACGACCATGGCGGACCGCAAGACTGTATTGCGTCCGGATGTTGCTGAAAAAGGGACGGACCGTGACCGCTTGTTTAAAAATGTACCTGAAAAAGATAATTACTACATCAAGGTGCCAGCTATCCTAGAAGATGGAGGAGATGCCTAATGTCATTCAACCATAAAACCATTGAAGAGTTGCACGACCTCCTTGTCTCTAAGGAAATTTCAGCAACCGAATTGACCCAAGCAACGCTTGATGATATCAAGACGCGTGAAGAAGCCGTCAATGCCTTTGTGACGGTGGCAGAAGAAGCAGCCCTTGCGCAAGCCAAGGCCATTGACGAAAAAGGAATCGATGCCGACAACCTCATGTCAGGAATTCCACTTGCGGTCAAAGACAACATCTCAACAGATGGTATCTTGACGACTGCGGCATCAAAAATGCTCTATAACTACGAGCCCATCTTTGATGCGACAGCGGTTGCCAATGCGAAAGACAAAGATATGATTGTCATCGGGAAGACCAACATGGATGAATTTGCCATGGGTGGATCTGGTGAAACGTCTTACTATGGACCAGCAAAAAATGCTTGGGACCACAGCAAGGTTCCTGGTGGATCATCCAGTGGTTCTGCAGTTTCTGTAGCATCAGGGCAAGTCCGCTTGTCACTTGGTTCGGATACAGGTGGTTCTATTCGCCAACCAGCAGCCTTTAACGGGATTGTTGGTCTTAAGCCAACTTACGGAACGGTTTCTCGTTTCGGTCTTATTGCCTTTGGTAGCTCACTCGACCAAATTGGACCGTTTGCGCCAACCGTTAAGGAAAATGCTCTCTTGCTTAATGTCATTGCCAGTGAAGATGCTAAGGATTCAACTTCTGCACCAGTACGTGTAGCAGACTTTACTTCTAAAATCGGTCAAGATATTAAAGGTATGAAGATTGCCCTTCCTAAGGAATACCTTGGGGAAGGAATTGATCCAGAAGTCAAAGAAACGATTCTTAATGCGGCCAAACATTTTGAAAAATTGGGAGCAACTGTCGAAGAAGTCAGCCTTCCTCATTCTAAATATGGGGTTGCTGTTTACTACATCATCGCTTCATCTGAAGCTTCATCAAACTTGCAACGTTTCGACGGGATTCGCTATGGTTTCCGTGCGGAAGATGCCAAGAACTTGGATGATATCTATGTGAACACTCGCAGTCAAGGCTTTGGTGATGAAGTCAAACGTCGGATCATGCTGGGAACTTTCAGTCTTTCATCAGGTTACTACGATGCCTACTATAAGAAAGCCGGTCAAGTTCGTACCCTCATCATTCAAGACTTTGAAAAAGTATTTGCAGATTACGACCTCATCCTTGGTCCAACAGCTCCAAGCGTGGCCTTTGATTTGGATTCGCTTAATCATGATCCAGTTGCCATGTACTTGGCGGACTTGTTGACCATCCCAGTCAACTTAGCGGGTCTTCCAGGAATTTCGATTCCTGCAGGTTTTGCGCAAGGTCTTCCAGTTGGTTTGCAGTTGATTGGTCCGAAGTATTCTGAAGAAACCATCTATCAAGCTGCAGCTGCTTTTGAAGCAACAACGGATTATCACAAGCAACAACCCGTGATTTTTGGAGGTGACAATTAATGAACTTTGAAACAGTCATCGGACTTGAAGTCCACGTTGAATTGAATACAAATTCAAAAATTTTCTCACCAACCTCTGCTCACTTTGGGAACGAGCAAAATGCCAATACCAATGTGATTGACTGGTCCTTCCCAGGAGTACTTCCTGTCTTGAACAAGGGTGTTGTGGACGCTGGTATTAAAGCTGCTTTGGCCTTGAATATGGATATCCATCAGCACATGCACTTTGACCGTAAGAACTATTTCTACCCTGATAATCCAAAGGCCTACCAAATTTCGCAATTTGATGAGCCTATCGGCTACAAGGGTTGGATTGAAGTGCAATTGGAAGACGGCTCAACTAAGAAAATCGGGATTGAACGGGCTCACTTGGAAGAAGATGCCGGTAAGAATACCCACAGCCCAGACGGTTTCTCTTATGTAGACCTGAACCGTCAAGGGGTGCCATTGATTGAAATCGTATCTGAAGCTGATATGCGTTCTCCTGAAGAAGCCTATGCTTATTTGACAGCATTGAAAGAAGTTATCCAATACACAGGTATTTCTGATGTTAAGATGGAAGAAGGATCCATGCGTGTGGATGCCAACATTTCCCTTCGTCCCTATGGTCAAGAGGAATTTGGAACCAAGACGGAGTTGAAAAACTTGAACTCTTTCTCAAACGTGCGCAAAGGTCTTGAATACGAAGTGGAGCGTCAAGCAAAAATCTTGCGTTCAGGTGGTGTCATTCGTCAAGAAACACGCCGTTACGATGAAGCCCACAAGAGCACGATCCTTATGCGGGTCAAAGAAGGAGCGGCAGATTACCGTTACTTCCCAGAACCAGACCTTCCCTTGTTTGAAATCTCAGATGAGTGGATTGAGGAAATGCGCACAGAGTTGCCAGAGTTTCCAAAAGATCGCCGTGCTCGCTACGTGGCGGAGCTTGGCTTGTCTGACTATGATGCCAACCAATTGACAGCGACGAAAGTCACTTCTGACTTCTTTGAAGCAGCAGTAGCCCTTGGTGGAGATGCCAAACAAGTGTCTAACTGGCTCCAAGGTGAAGTTGCTCAATTCTTGAATGCAGAAGGCAAGACGCTTGAAGAAATCCAATTGACACCAGAAAACTTGGTCGAAATGATTGCCATCATCGAAGATGGCACCATCTCATCTAAGATTGCCAAGAAAGTCTTCGTTCATTTGGCGAAAAACGGTGGCGGTGCGCGTGAATACGTCGAAAAAGCCGGATTGGTACAGATTTCAGATCCTGAAGTCTTGATTCCAATCATCCACCAAGTCTTTGCAGATAATGAAGCAGCCGTAGCCGACTTCAAATCAGGGAAGCGGAACGCTGACAAAGCCTTCACAGGCTTCCTCATGAAAGCAACCAAAGGCCAAGCCAACCCACAAGTAGCCCTCAAGTTACTTGCCCAAGAATTGGCGAAGTTGAAAGAAGAGTAATAGAGAAAAAACCAGCCGAGAGGTTGGTTTTTACTATCCATAAAATTGTGTTAGAATAGGAAAGACGATTACATGTCAACAGGTATTAGGAGGAATTACATGAATAAATTTTTAAGAGTTTTATTTATCCTAGTCATTATCGCTATGTCTGGAGCGATTATCTTCCAACTATTCTTTCCATCCTATATGGGAAGTCATTCGGGATATGGTATTTCTGTCGGTTGGCAGCGGGAGATTGGGATTTGGAATATGGCAGTTCTTGTGATCCTGATTGCTGTCAATCTTAAATACGATTGGTTTTATCTTCGGACGGTGCTATTGGCCTTAATTATTGGTGGGCTCGGGATTGGGACCAATCATCTCTTCAATTATTTTCACTATCATCTGCCTGTCAATGGGATTGGTGCGCTTGAAAATTATCTCCTCGTCTTTGGTTGGATTGTGGGTTGGAGAATAGAGACTTCACGAATCAAGAAGAAATAAGACCAGCTGGAGGGCTGGCTTTTTAGTTCAATTTTTCCTTGACAAAGTTTGTGAAAAGGCTTACAATGGGGTTGTTGAGTTTCCTAAAAAGGAAATTGCGAATCATGGAAATATAAAGGAGACATTCACATGGCTACTATGAAAGCAGCTCGCTGGCATGCAGCAAAAGACGTTCGTATCGAAGAAGTCGAAGTACCTGAAGTACTTCCACACCAAGTAAAAGTGGCAGTTAAGTTCACAGGGATCTGTGGAACAGACTTGCATGAATATTTGGATGGTCCGATCTTCATTCCAACTGAAGAACATGTCTATTCTGGTCAAAAAGCACCGGTTACTTTGGGGCATGAATTCTCAGGTCAAATTGTCGAAGTCGGAAGTGATGTGACTCGAGTGAAAGTTGGCGATCGGGTAACGATTGAACCAATTTTGGCAAAACATAACTTGATTGGTGATTACAATCTTGATCCAAACTTGAACTTTGTTGGGCTTGCTGCTGATGGTGGTTTTGCGAAGTATTGTGTGCTTGATGGTGATCTTGTGCATGTGATTCCAGATAGCTTGAGCTATGAGCAAGCAGCTCTTACAGAACCGGCAGCTGTTGCGGTCTATGCTGTTCGTCAATCTGCTATCAAGGCTGGAGATACAGCAGTTGTCTTTGGTTTGGGGCCAATTGGTCTCTTGATCGTGGAAGCTCTTCGTGCAGCAGGTGCTTCAAAAATTTATGCGGTTGAGTTGTCTCCTGAACGCCAAGCTAAAGCGGAAGAGCTGGGTGCCATTGTGGTTCATCCTCAAGATGGTGAATCAGTGGTTGATGCTATCCATCGTTTGACAGGTGGTGGTGCCGATGTGTCTTATGAAGTTACAGGTGTTCCGGTCGTTTTAGGCCAAGCCCTAGCAGCTGTTCATAAAGCTGGGGAATGTATGGTTGTATCTATTTGGGAACGCGAAGCAAGTATCAATCCAAATGAATTCGCCATCCAAGAAAAATCTCTCAAAGGAATTATTGCTTACCGTCACATTTTCCCTAAAGTATTAGAGTTGATGGAACAAGGCTATTTCTCTGCTGAAAAATTGGTTACCAAGAAAATCAAGTTGGAAAATATCGTCCAAGATGGCTTTATTGAATTGACACAAGATAAGTCTCAAATCAAGATTTTAGTTGAGCCAGAATAATGGGAATTTTAGAAGGTATTGCATCCTATTGTTCTAGATTATCCTAGAATGCCTATGAGTTGAAAAGCCTTCATCATAGAAGAGTGGAACAGAAAGAATGTTGAAACATTCTTTCTGTTTTGCTCTTTTTTGAATCAAAAGAAAATAATCCATTGCAATTTTTCTGAAGTTTTGATATATTAAATATATCAACATTGATATAAAATATAGGCGTTTTATCAGGAGGTGTCGATGAAAAAGAAAACGCTTACTCAAGATCAAGGAAAAGAGGATTCTTATGAACCATAAAATGTTTGAAAAACGTTGTCATTATAGTATCCGTAAGTTTGCGATTGGGGCAGCATCGGTCATGATTGGGGCTAGTTTATTTGGTGTTCAACTAGCGCATGCAGCAGAGACGGAAGCTCCCACATCTGAAGAGGAAGTCATCCATCAGGTTGAGCCCTTAGACAAATTACCTGAGGATGTTGCAGCAGCTATTTCCAAAGCAGATCAAACCCCTAGCCCTGCCCCTTCTACTGAAGAAGCTGCAGAACATCCAAAACCATCCAGTGAAACAGCGGATGCAACCCCGCTTGCACCTAAGGTGGAGACTCCTACAAGTCCAGCAGATTCTGGAAATGGAAAGGCTGAGGCTGCTACTCCGAAGCCTTCCTTAGATAAGGCTCTTGAGCCAAAGCCGGATACAGCTGCAATACCTGACAAGAATGAGCAAGGAGGCCAAGCGGGTGCTAAGGAAGCAACCCCAAATACGACTAAGCCAGAGCTGACGAAAGACAAAGAAACTGAAGATCGGCTCTTACAGGAAAGAAAGCAAAATTTCAATAAAGACTGGTATTTTAAACTAAATACTTCAGGAGATTTTTCTAAGAAAGAGGTAGATGTTCATGATTGGTCTAAGTTGAACCTGCCCCATGATTGGAGTATCTATTTTGATTTTGACCACCAATCACCTGCGCGAAACGAAGGTGGACAATTAAATGGGGGGACGGCATGGTACCGCAAGACCTTCACTGTCAATGAAGCAGACAAGAATAAGGATGTACGTCTAACATTTGATGGGGTCTATATGGATTCCAAAGTTTTTGTCAATGGTAAATTCGTAGGAAACTATCCAAGTGGTTACAATCATTTTTCATACAACATTACCGATTTTCTAAATAAAGATGGTAGTGAAAATACGATTGCCGTTCAGGTTACCAATAAACAACCAAGTAGCCGATGGTATTCAGGAAGTGGGATCTATCGAGATGTCACACTGAGCTATCTGGATCAGGTGCATGTGGCTGAAAATGGCAATCACATCACCACACCAAAACTAGCAGAGCAAAAAGATGGAGCTGTTGAAACTCTTATCCAAAGTAAGGTCCAAAATACGGGCAAAGAGCTTGCCAAGGTATTCCTTGAACAACAGATCTTTACCAAGGAAGGAAAAGCTGTTTCTGAAGTGATTCGCTCCGTTACAAAGAGTTTAGCAGAACATGAAACGGCTGCCTTTAACCAAACCATCTTGGTGAACCAACCGACCTTGTGGACGACCAAGAGTTACCATCCTCAACTCTATGTCTTGAAAACCAAGGTTTACAAGGGAGACCAGCTGGTTGATGTTACGGAAGATACCTTTGGCTATCGTTATTTCAATTGGACGCCCAATGAAGGCTTTTCACTCAATGGTGAACGACTGAAATTTCATGGGGTGAGTATCCACCATGATAATGGTGCCTTAGGGGCAGAGGAAAACTACAAGGCGACCTATCGAAAATTAAAACTCTTAAAAGATATGGGGGTCAATGCGATTCGGACCACCCACAATCCAGCTAGTCCGCAGTTGTTGGATGCTGCTGCAAATCTTGGACTTTTAGTCCAAGAAGAAGCTTTTGATACTTGGTATGGTGGCAAAAAAACCTATGACTACGGTCGATTCTTTGACCAAGATGCAACGCATCCTGAAGCTAAGAAGGGTGAAAAATGGTCGGATTTTGACCTAAGGACCATGGTAGAACGCGATAAAAACAACCCGGCTATCATTATGTGGTCACTCGGAAATGAAGTAGATGAAGCCAATGGTAGTCAGCGCTCAATCGAAACCTTAAAGCGCTTGAAAGCAGTCATTAAGGCCATTGATACGGAACGCTATGTCACCATGGGTGAAAATAAATATAGCCGATCTGCTACGGGAAATTTCTTGAAACTGTCAGAACTACTGGATGCTGTAGGAATGAACTATGGGGAACGTTATTATGAGGCTGTTCGTAGAGCTCATCCAAACTGGTTGATCTATGGTTCTGAAACATCTTCAGCAACACGTACGCGCGATTCCTATTTTGATCCGGCTCATATCCTCAGCCACGACAATCGTCCAAATCGCCATTATGAACAATCCGATTATGGAAATGACCGTGTAGGATGGGGACGAACAGCTACGGAATCATGGACATTTGACCGAGATCATGCTGGTTATGCTGGCCAATTTATCTGGACAGGTATTGACTATATTGGTGAGCCAACTCCTTGGCACAACCAAGACAGCACACCAGTTAAAAGTTCCTTCTTTGGTATTATTGATACAGCTGGTTTGCCAAAAAATGACTTCTATCTTTATCGGAGTGAATGGTACAGTGACAAAGAAAAGCCAACGGTTCATATCTTACCTCATTGGAATTGGACAGATGAAACCCTTCGGGAACGGAAGATTTTGGTAGATGGAAAAGTTCCAGTTCGGACCTTCTCTAATGCGGCAAGTGTCGAATTATTCTTAAATGGGCAATCGCTTGGTAAAAAGGAATTTACTAAAAAAACAACCGAAGATGGTCGCCCTTATCATGAAGGGGCAAAACCGAGTGAGTTGTACTTAGAGTGGTTAGTGTCTTACCAACCAGGTACCTTGACAGCGATAGCGCGGGACGAAGAAGGTCATGAGGTTGCACGAGATCATGTCACGACTGCAGGAGAGCCAGCTAAGGTTCGCCTGACCAAAGAAGAAGAGGTGATCACAGCTGATGGAAAAGATCTCTCTTATATTCACTATGAAATTGTGGATAGTGAGGGAAATGTGGTGCCAACCGCTAATCAATTGGTCTACTTCAATCTTCATGGACAAGGGCAAATTGTCGGAGTAGACAATGGGGAACAAGCAAGTCGCGAACGCTATAAGGCGCAAGCAGATGGAACATGGCAACGACGGGCCTTCAATGGAAAAGGAGTTGTCATTGTGAAATCTACTGAAAAAGAAGGTAAGTTTACCCTTTATGCAGATGCTGCTGGTCTAGCGTCTGACAGTACTACCGTTACGACAGTTTCTGGTAAAAAAGACCATCGTCACTTTGTCGCTTACTCGCCTGTTCAAGCAACAACAGATGTCAGTACCAAGCCTGTATTGCCAACTACAGTTACGGCAATTTATAGCGATGGAAGTGTAGAAGAAAAGTCAGTTCACTGGGATCTAGGAGAAGACTTACTAGCGAGTGCTGGTCAAAAGAAAGTCCAAGGAAGTGTAGAAGGTCTAGAGGCTCGAGCCCAAGCCCTTGTCAAAGTTGTCGCTCTAGACAAGTGGTTACCTAAAGTGGTTACGGTTCCAGTTGGGACAAAACCAGAAGAATTGGATAAAAGTGTGACAGCCCTTTTGACGGATGGGAACCTAGTCGACACAGAGGTGGTTTCGTGGACCTTGAAAGATCCTTCAGCTTTGACAAAAGAAGGAGGAAGTACACAAGCAATAGGTCAGTTGGTCGGCGATCAGCACGAAGTGACGGCTACCTTTACTGCAAGTGATAAGGAAAGCACTCCGAGTGTAACGGGAATCACAGTCGGAGACCGTCCGCTTGAAAACTTTGAACCTGAAAAGACCTACTATCGCCTTTCTCTTCCTTATACGGCGACCACTCCGACTGTAGCAGCTCAAGTTAGTGGCTACCAGGTCACTGTTCAACAAGCTTCAGATAGCAATGATCATCAGGCTTCGATTTTCTTAAGTGCTCAGAATGGAGAATTAGTCCAAACCTACCTGATTCAGTTTGTCAAGGAAGCTCCAGCTTTGAAACGATTGGAAGTTCTGGTAGAGGGCAAAGATGCTGCAACAGAAGATCAAGTCTTACCATATCGCGTTGTTGGACACTATGAGGATGGTTCGCAAACAGAATTTTCAGCTTCAGATGTACATATAGAGGCCCAATCTACTGATGGAGGACGTGTCGAAGTCAGCGGACAAAACCTACTTCTTTATAGCAAAGGTCATATGACCTTACGAGCTCGTTTGGACCATCAAGCTGACACTACTGAGTCCATCGCTACCCAAATGGTGATCAAAGAAAATACAGCAGTCAAGAAGATTGTCAAATTGCATCCTGTCTCCATCTCAACAGACCTTCATCAGCAACCGAATTTACCGACACAAGTTGGGGCTGAATTTGACCAAGGCCTGCCACGCAAAGTTTCGGTAACTTGGGACAAGATCGATGATAAAGACCTCAGCTCTTATCACAGCTTTAGTCTCAAAGGTCATGTTGATGGTACGGATATGGAAGCTCTCGCTACTGTTACGGTAGAAGGGTTGCAAGTGGCTGAAGATATTAGTCTTACCCTTCCAAAAGGGGAAACGGTTCAATTGCCAGCAACTGTTCGCGCCTACCATTCAAACGGTACGATCCTCTATAAAGATGTCGTATGGGATCCAGTCCCAGCCAACTTCAGCCAAACTGAAGGAATGCATGACATCACGGGTCACATAGTGGGTAGCACGTTGACGACCAGGGCGCATGTTCGGGTTTCAAGCCAGGTTGTTGCTGGAAAGAATATCTCAAAACAATGGACAGGCTCTCAACTACCTGCAGCCATTGTATCTAATACGGGTGGAGACGATGCTGCCAATGCCTTAAATGATTTGACGATTTCAAGAACCAATGCAGATGCTAAGAATCGCTGGACAACTTGGCAAACAGATACAGATAATGATTGGGCAGCTATTTTATTTGGAAATTCTGGGGATTTGACCAAGCGCTTTGTTGATAATCTTTCTCTAGATTTTTACACAGATGGAGCGATTGGCCTTCCAAAAGACTATACCGTTGAATACTATGTTGGCAAAGAAATTCCAGATTTACCAAACGATGTCAACCATACCCAATCGGATCCCCATCATCCGTTTAACAATCCAGCCAATTGGAAAACCGTGGAAAATCTACAGGCTCCAAGTCAATTGTCTGCGACTCAAACCAATCATCTGACCTTTGATAAGGTTGAAACCTATGCTGTTCGGATTCGCATGAAGAAGGCAGATGGAAAGGCAGGTGTTGGCTTGACAGAAATGACCATTTTAGGCAATCAGGTTCCAAGTGCCACAAATTCAGAAATTTCGATCATGGTGGATGGCAAGAAGCTGGACCATTTCAATCCAGAAGTGACGGATTATTATGTCTCTGAAAAGACTAAGGCCATCACCGCAAGTGCTAGCCAGAATGGCCTAGTCACCATTGTTCCAGCAACCAGTCCAAAAGGGGCTACCCGTCTTATTTTGAAGGCAGAAGATGGGTCTATTCTGAAGGAATACCGGATCTTCCGCAATAATGAAAAAGAAACGGCTCTTCCTCTTGCTACAGAAAATGGTGCCATGACTGTTAATATTGGTGATCCGATTACCTTGCCAGCAAGCATGAAGGTCTATTACCCAGCTCAAAGTGGTTGGGTGACAGCCAATCTTGCAGTATCATGGGACACTCTTCCAGCACATGCAGGAGAACAAGAAGGAAGCTTTGAAGTTCTGGGCCATGTCTTGGGTACTGATTTGACCACCAAGATGCAAGTGACAGTCCTTACCAAGGGCCATCAAGTCTTATCTGAAAATACCAGCAACAACACCAGTGATTCCAAAGCTTTTGCTTCTACCACAAATGACACTCAAGCTGCTTCCCATGACCGTATTTTCTACATCAATGATGGACAATTGAATGAAGATGGCCGTTGGACCAACTGGTCGCGTACTCCAAAAGATCAAGAAACTTCTGTGGGTATTCTCTTTAAGAAAAATGGCCAAATCATTTCACAAACTGTAGGAGAGGTTGCTATTCAATTCTTTAGAGATAGTGGCACAGATGCCCCTGCAAATCTTGTTCTAGAAAGATATGTTGGCCCTGCTTATTCAGAACCAAGCACGATCTCTCGTTATGAAGAAGATAGCACCCATCCGTTTAACAAGTCAGAAAATTGGACAGCCATTCCTTATCAGGCATCTGGAGAAATTGTAGCTGGTAAACCGATCACCTTTACCTTTGATCCGATTCAAACGACTGCGATTCGTGCACGTATGACGCGTAAACCGACTACCAATGGTCTAGCTGTCGTAGAATTCACGGCTTACTCACCAAGAAAAGTAGAAGATACTGTGACCCCGACGGTTGCTATTTCAGTTGCTGGGAAAGCCCTGGAACACTTTGATCCGGCAGTAACAGATTATACATTGGATGTAAATGGTGCCAGACCACAAGTAACGGTTCAAACCACTGGACATGGTGTTGCAAGTGTCATTGCTTCCACGAAGGATGATCTACCGACTCTTGTTCGCCTCTTATCTCAAGATGGTAGTCTGGTGAAAGAATACCATCTTCACTTCCAGACTCATCACCAATCCACTCCTCTAGAGGGAGATCGAAGTCTGGTTGTGGATCGTCCAAGTTTGGAAGTTAAAAAGACTCCGATTGCCTATGAAGAAGTGATGCGTGAAAATCCTGAGCTTCCTATCGGTCAACGGCGCGTGCTTGTAGAAGGAAAAAATGGGGAAAAAGTCGACTATTTTGCAGTATTAGGAAGCAAACGTACCCTTGTACATACAGAAACGACACCAGTTCAAAATCGCATCATCGAGATTGGAGTGAAACCTCTTGTAACTTCAAGTAAAGGTGAAGAGCCTGCTCCAGTCCTTGAAGTACCAGCATTTGAGGGAGGTGTCAATGGCGAAGAAGCAGCGGTCCATGATCTCCCTGCCTATACAGAACCTTTCGGTACAGTGGGTGAGCAAGCAGCTCCAGTCCTTGAAGTGCCAGAGTTTAAGGGAGGCGTCAATGCTGTCGAAGCAGCGGTTTATGATCTCCCAGCCTATACAGAACCTTTCGGTACAGTGGGTGAGCAAGCAGCTCCCATCCTTGAAGTGCCAGAGTTTAAGGGAGGTGTCAATGCCGTTAAAGCAGCGGTTCATGATCTCCCAGCCTACACCGGGCCTCTGGGAACAGTAGGGAATGAAGTTGCTCCAGAGCCTGATCAACCAAGAAAAGACGTTCGAGTCTTAGCGGATAAGGCTACAGGTGTCTGGGTAGCTGGACTCTCAGATGACTTGGCAGCCAATCTTAAGCTTCAGGTTCAAAAGGTTCTGCGCCAAGACTTGGCAGGAACTCCTTACGACGCCTATCACTTGGCCTTGTTGGACCATGATAACCATGTGGTGACACCAAAAGGAGCACTTTTGGTACACTTACCAATCAAAGGTCAGCTAAAAGCTGTGTATGCGATGAACCTTGATCAGACTCTTACAGAACAAAATGTAAAAGTTGTCGGAGATAGCTTGGAATTCGCAAGCAAAGATCTGGGACTGTATGTGATCGTCTATCAAGCGTCTAGCCCTGAGATGGTGCCAACAAATCAAACACTTCCTAAATCCTTGAAACAAGGCGAAAAAGAAGTGAAGACAGGAACTAGCGAAAATCCAGCAAGTCTTCCAAAAACAGGAGATACAAGGAGTACGGCACTCTTCTTAGAAAGTCTTGGTCTTCTGTTTGCAGCCCATCTCCTCTTAAAAAAGGGAAAAGAAGATAAAACTTCCTAAGACGGCTGTTACAAACTTGTAGGCTATCATAGCAATAACCTCCATGGTGAAAAGATGCCATGGAGGTTGCTTTTTTTTGTGATAGTAAAAAAGGTATAGCATTTTAAGAAAGCGCTTGCATATTTTTTGAGCATGCTATACTGATGGAGCATCAATCGTTTTAAAGAGAGATATGAGAAAAAAATCTTCTGTAACAGGCGATAAAAAGATCGTCTATGTGATTTGAACTTTAAAATTAGCTAGTCTCGGCTTCTCTATGGGCAAGAAAGGGAAAAAAGAAGACTAATTTCTGCTAGTGAGGATGGTCTCATTTGTGTTACAATAAAGACAGAAACATTCTAGGAGAAGTTATGTCGCCATCATTAAAAGGGACTGTGATGACCCTGATAGCAGGGATTGCTTGGGGCTTGTCAGGAGCTTGTGGTCAATACCTGATGTCTCACGGTTTTTCACCCATGACCTTGACCACCATGCGTTTGGTCCTTGCCGGAGTTGTACTCATTTTCTTTGCTTATTTAGCGGATAAGAAAAAAATGAAGGCCTTTCTGCACGATCGTTCTACCTATCTCCCTCTTTGTTTGTTTTCCTTTTTGGGATTATTGATGACGCAGTTGACTTATTTAGAAGCCATCGATGCCACAAATGCGGGAACAGCCACGGTCTTGCAGTACCTCTGTCCCATCTTTGTTCTAGTATATACCTGCCTCAAGGATCGCTTAGCTCCAACAATTTCAGAACTAGTATCCATGGTGTTAGCCATTGCTGGGACCTTTCTCATAGCGACCCACGGCCGGATGGATCAGTTAGCGATCACCCCAAGAGGCTTATTTTGGGGCCTCGTATCGGCAGTTGCTTATGCACTGTATATCATTCTGCCTATTCCATTGATTCGAAAATGGGGTAGTATGCTAGTTATCGGATGTGGAATGGTCGTGCCAGGAATGGTCATGCTGCCTTTTACAGCTGGCCAGATCATACAGGGGCAGTACGGTTTGGGCAATCTATTCGGACTTGTTGGCTTAGTGATGATTGGGACCATCTTTGCCTATACCGTCTTTCTTAAAGGAACCAGCCTGATCGGACCGGTAAAAGGAAGTCTACTAGCTTCAATTGAACCAATTTCAGCAGTTTTCTTTGCCTTTGCTATTATGAAGGAGCATTTCTTTGCCCTTGATTTTGTAGGAATGGCCATGATCCTTCTTGCAGTCTTGATTATTTCCCTCAAGGATCTCCTGCTTCAAAAACAAAAAGGAATCTTGTGAAATAGATAAAGTTGCCTTTAGTCAATGGGAGAGTGTGACAGAAATCCTAGCCTCTCAATCGTCTTTGAATTGTCGAGCAAGACGCAGTGGTTGAGTGGGCTCTACTAGGCTGATTCCATCAGCTTTTACAGCCCTACTCAACTTTGCGGAGGTGGGACGACGAAATCGAATTCTAACGAATGACCGATTTCTGTCCCACTCTCTTTTTACTTATCACTATGTAGCGTATACATAAGGGGGAAAACGTGTTACAATAGAAAAAAAACTTTTAAGGAGATGATGATGAAAAAGATTTTCAAATGGAGCATCCTAGCAGCTGCGACGCTCAGTCTAGTCGCTTGTGGTGCGACTTCTCAAAAAAATAATTCCCAGCAATCTAAGACAGAAAAATCAGCGGGGACCTCAGCATCTGACGGCCAAGTGGAAGTTAGCCTCAAAGGTGGCCTATACATTAAGCCACCGGTCTTCAACCAATCAGAAGATTGGACTTATCTAGCGGTTCAATTGGAATTTAAAAATGTCTCCAAGGACTCTGTGAATGTGTCGGATTCGGATATTACTGTCTATGACTCGTCAAACAACAAGGTCAAATTGAAAACAGCTATCGCAGATCAAAGTGAGGCCTTTCAATTGCTTAAGAGCGATCAGTTAGCCAAGGATAAGAAAGTATCGGGTTACATCGTCTTCCCTGCTGAAAAAGGGAAAAAATACGAAATTCAGTACGAGCGCAAAACTTATAGCTCAGATAAAAAATCCAAGCCACTCAAATTTGCTGTCGATTCTTCCAAATATGAGAATAAGATAGAAAATGCTAGCGTTTTGGCAGATGAGTACATCAATCAAGTCTACTTTAGCGGGCAACGAAAAGTCGACAAGGATGATCAATTCGTCTTGGGGACGGACTTGAAAAAAGAGCGCAGCGATTTTCGGGCCAAATTTGCATCCGACTTTACTCGTAAATTGCATGATTACCAATTCTCAAATGAAGAAGTGACCCAGTTTATCGATGCCTATGAAAAAGAAAATGACAAGCGGGCAAAATTGACCTACACGGTGAAAGAGTACCTTCCTGATAGAGTGGTGATCAGCTTAAATCCTGAAACGGTCAGCATGGAAAAAACCATTCTAAATCATATGCAAACCTTCTACCAAGAGCATCGCAAAGACTATCCAAATATCATTGAAGCCAATCAAGCTCAGAACAAAGTTTACCGAGAAGAAATGATGGCTTCGCTGAAAGATCGTCCGCTCATTACACCTGACCGCTATGATTTCCAATTGACCTTTGTTAAAAAAGATGGCAAGTGGGAAGTGGAAAAAGCCTACAATAGTGATAGCTTTATGGAAAAATTTGAAGGAAACCTATCCTAACAAAAAACACTTCTGGGACCAGATCCAGAAGTGTTTTTTGTTATAGTTTCTAGCTATAGCAAAGCCCAAAAAACAGGAATTAGACGGCACTACCGATTAGTGATAAAATAGTTTTATGTTTGAAAGGAGATGAGGCCCTGTGGCTTATTCTTATGAAGAGTTAGCAGAGATTCGCCACTACCTGCACCAGCATCCAGAATTATCGGGTCAAGAATACCAAACAACTGCCTTTTTACGAGGAAAGTTGGAGGACTTGGGAATCCGTGTTTTGGATAGTGGTCTGAAAACGGGTTTGATTGCAGAAATTGGGAAGGGCCGTCCAGTGGTGGCACTTCGGGCGGATATCGATGCTTTGCCCATTTTAGAACAAACAAACCTTCCCTACCAAAGTCAAAATCCTGGAGTCATGCATGCCTGTGGTCATGATTTTCATCAGACCAGCCTATTGGGAGCAGCGGCTCTTCTCAAGGAAAAAGAAGACCAGCTAGAAGGGACCATTCGCTTGATCTTTCAGCCGGCAGAAGAAATTTCTGAAGGAGCGTCTGCAGTTTTAGCGACTGGATTGCTGGATGATGTAGAAGGAATTATTGGATTTCACAACATTCCCCAGCTAAAGGCAGGAAAACTTGCCATCAATTCTGGCGCTATGATGGCTGGAGTGGAAAAATTCAAGGTCAGTGTGACGGGCGTTAGTAGCCATGCCGCAAGACCAGACTTAGGAGTTGATACTGTAACAGCCGTGACAACCATGGTTCAGAATTTACAGTTGTTGATTTCCCGAACGGTTTCGCCTTTTGAGGCAGCGGTTTTATCCATTACGCACCTAGATGTTGGTTCGACTTGGAATGTGCTTCCCAAATCAGGCTATTTTGAAGGGACGATTCGTTCCTTTAATCCCAAGGTGCAAAGAGACTTGAAGGAACGTTTTATTTCGATCATCAATCACCTAGCAGAAAGTTTAGGAGTTGATGTGGACTTTGAATGGGGGGTGACACCACCTGTCACCTATAACGATGCAGCATTGACCAAGGTCGTATGGGAACATTCGCAGGGCATAGCTGACGTCATTGTAGCTGAACCATCTACTGCAGGAGAGGACTTCGCCTTTTATCAAGAGCGGATTCCAGGAGTCTTTGCCTTTGTCGGCTCCAACGGAGCCCCAGATGCCCCTGATCTGCACCATGATCACATGACCATTGACGATGCAGCCTTTGAGGTATCGGTTCCCTATTATGTTGAGAATGCACAAGCCTTGTTACGATATTTTAAAAAATAGAAAGTGTGATAAAGAAAACCTATCACCTCTATAAAGAAAATATAATAGGCAAGTGGATTTGATTCTGATAAAATGGAAGAATAATCTTAGAATGGCATTTTGTGTGCCAATGACTAGTAAGGAGATCTTATGAATCTAAAAAAAATCATGAAATACTCTACTTTAGGTTTGGTTGCAGTCCTTGCAACTAGTGCTTTAGTAGCTTGCTCATCTGGAAAATCTTCTAGCGGCAAGAAAACCATCGAAGTTGGGACGGTTGGAACAACCAAACCCTTCTCTTACGAAGAAAAAGACGGAAAGCTAACCGGTTATGAAATCGAAGTGTTGCGTGAAGTCTTCAAAGGTTCAGACAAATATGAAGTAAACTTTAACAAAACCGAATGGTCTTCAGTATTTGCTGGATTAGACAGCGACCGCTTCCAAATCGGTGCCAACAACATCAGCTACTCAAAAGAGCGGGAAGAAAAATACCTCTACCCAAATCCTTATGCGCGCAATCCCTTGGTCTTGGTTGTACCGAAAGATTCATCGATTAAATCTTTGGATGATCTAGGCGGCAAGAAAACAGAAGTCGTTCAAGGAACTTCGACTGCTAAGCAATTAGAAGACTACAACAAAAAACATGCGGACAATCCGACAGAATTGAAGTATACGGATGGAACCATTCAAACCATCATGGCAAATCTTGCTGACGGTCGTACCGACTATAAGATCTTCGAACGGATCTCAGTGGAAGCAATTATCCGTGATCAAGGTTTGAAAAATTTGAAAGTGATTGAACTTCCAAGCGATCAACAACCATACGTTTATCCAATCATCGCAAAAGGAGATAAAGACCTTCAAAAATTTGTCAACAAACGCATCAAGGAACTCTATGACAATGGAACCCTTGAAAAATTGTCTAAGAAATACTTCGGTGGTACTTACCTACCAGACGCTAAAGATATTAAAGAATAACATTTAAAGGAGAAATTAAAATGAAATTGAAAAAAGTTCTTGGTTTGACGGCTCTTGCCGCTATTGCAACCTTCGCCCTTGCCGCTTGTGGCTCTTCAAAATCATCTGGTAAAGATGGTGAAACAACTGTTAAAGTCGGTGTTATGACATTGAGCGACACTGAAAAAGCTCGTTGGGACCAAGTCCAAAAGAACTTGGATGAAGCTAAAACAGGTATCAAATTGGAATTCACTCAATTTACAGATTACTCACAACCAAACGTGGCTGTAAAAGATGGTAGTGTCGATATCAATGCCTTCCAACACTACAACTTCCTTGATAACTGGAACTCTAAAAACGACAAAGCCCTTGTCTCTGTAGGAGATACCTACATCGCTCCAATCCGTCTCTACTCTGGTACAGAAAACGGTAAAAACAAATACACTTCGATTAAAGAAATTCCTAAAGGTGGGACCATCGCTGTACCAAATGACCCAACAAATGAAAGCCGTGCCTTGTACGTCTTGCAATCAGCTGGTTTGATTAAATTGGATACCAAAGATGGAAAATTGGCAAACGTGTCAAACATCAAAGAAAATCCAAAAGACTTGAAGATCTCTGAATTGGATGCTTCACAAACACCATCTGCTCTTCCATCAGTAGATGCTGCAGTGATCAACAATACCTTCGTTCGTGAAGCAGGTGTTGACTTCAAGAAAGCCATCTATATTGAAAAGAAAGATAACAACTCAAAACAATGGTACAACTTGATCGCAGCGAAGAAAGATTGGGAAAAATCTGATAAAGCAAAAGCAATCAAGGAAATCGTCAAAGCTTATCACAAAGACAATGTGAAAAAAGTAATTGAAGAGTCTTCAGAAGGTATGGACCAACCAGTCTTCTAAGAAAGAGACTCAAATGTATGAAATGAGGTGGAGAAGCAATTCTCTGCCTCTTATCGCGTATTAGGAGGAAGTCATGCCTGTTGCAACAGAAGCGGAACAAATCCGTAAATTTGAAAATGACGAAGTCGCTCAGCATTATTTTGAGGTTTTGCGGACTCTGATTTCAAAGAAATCTATCTTTGCTCAACAGATTGGGCTCAAGGAAGTGGCCAATTATTTAGGCGAAATCTTCACGGCTGCAGGTGCAAAAGTAGAAGTAGACGATAGCTATACGGCTCCCTTTGTCATTGCCAAATTTTTCTCCCCAAATCCAGATGCCAAGACCATTATTTTTTATAACCACTATGATACGGTGCCAGCTGATGATGACCAACCCTGGAGTGGGGATCCCTTTACCTTATCGGTTCATTATGGGACCATGTATGGTCGAGGAGTCGATGACGACAAAGGCCACATCACAGCCCGTCTCACAGCCCTTCGAAAATACATTCGTGAAAAAGGAAACTTACCAGTCAATATCACCTTTATCATCGAAGGAGCGGAAGAATCTGCATCAACCGACTTGGATAAATACTTGGCCAAGCACAAGAAACACTTGCGTGGGGCAGACCTCCTAGTATGGGAACAAGGTACTCGAAACAACCAAGGACAGTTGGAAATTTCTGGTGGTAGCAAGGGAATCGTCACCTTTGATATGGTGGTAAAGAGTGCAGAGGTGGACATCCATTCCAGCTATGGCGGTGTTGTAGACTCGGCTTCCTGGTACTTGTTAAATGCCATTGCAAGCCTCAGAGATGCCCAAGGTCGCATCTTGGTGGAAGGCATTTACGATCAGATCCAAGAACCGAACGAACGTGAATTGGCCTTGATCGAGCAATATGCCAATAAGGGACCAGCAGACGTGGCTGAAACCTATGGCTTGACTCTTCCGGTCCTACAGGAAGACCGCAAGGAATTCTTGCGCCGCTTTTATTTTGAACCAGCTCTGAATATCGAAGGGATCAGCTCTGGCTATCAAGGACAAGGTGTTAAAACGATTCTTCCGGCAGAGGCACGTGCCAAGATGGAGGTACGCTTGGTTCCAGGTCTAGATCCCAAGGATGTCTTAGAAAAGATCAAGCAGCAATTGAAGAAAAATGGCTACGATCAGGTGGAATTGATCTACACACTTGGGGAAATGAGCTACAGAAGTGATATGAGTGCCCCATCCATCTTAACGGTCATCCGCCTCGCCAAAGAATTCTATCCTGAAGGGGTTTCCGTCCTTCCGACAACAGCAGGGACAGGGCCTATGTACACGGTCTTTGAAGCGTTGGAAGTACCGATGGCAGCTTTTGGAATTGGCAATGCCAATAGCCATGACCATGGAGGCGATGAGAATGTGAAAATCGCCGATTATTACACCCATATTGAATTGATAAAGGAGTTAATAGCAAGTTATGAGTAAAGCAATGATTCAGCTGGATCACATCGATGTGACCTTCCAGCAAAAGAAACGTCAAATCCAAGCGGTCAAAGATGTGACCATTCATATTAATGAAGGCGATATCTATGGGATTGTAGGATATTCTGGAGCCGGGAAATCGACCTTGGTTCGGGTCATCAATCTCTTGCAAGTGCCTAGCGCCGGAACCATTACTGTGGATGGAGATGTGATTTATCAAGATCAGGTGACCCTAAAACCAGCTGCCCTAAGAGAGAAACGTCGGGATATCGGGATGATCTTCCAACACTTTAACCTGATGGCCCAAATGACGGTCGCAGAAAATGTGGCTTTCGCCCTCAAACATTCTAAATTAAGTAAAGAAGAAAAGAATGAGAAAGTGGCCAAATTGTTAGAACTAGTTGGTCTAGAAGACCGTTCTGAAAATTACCCAGCCCAACTGTCTGGTGGACAAAAGCAACGGGTAGCGATTGCGCGTGCCTTGGCTAATGATCCAAAAATCTTGATCTCTGATGAATCAACTTCCGCCTTGGATCCAAAGACGACCAAGCAAATTCTAGCTTTGCTCCAAGAGTTGAATAAAAAACTCGGCTTAACCATTGTCTTAATCACTCACGAGATGCAAATTGTCAAAGATATTGCCAATCGAGTAGCCGTCATGCAAAATGGTGAATTGATCGAAGAGGGCTCTGTTTTAGATATCTTCTCCAATCCGAAAAATACCTTGACCCAAGACTTCATCACAGTCGCAACAGGGATCGATGAAGCCATGGTGAAAATCAACCAACAAGCGATTGTGAAGAACTTGCCATATGATTCGATTTTAGCGCATCTCAAGTATGCTGGATCTGTGACAGATACCGCCATCATCAATGATATATACAAACAATACCAAGTATCTGCCAATATCTTATTTGGAAATATCGAGATTCTCGACAACACTCCAGTTGGGGAATTGGTGGTCATCTTATCAGGTGAAAATCAAAATCTAGAAACTGCTAAAACAGAATTAGAAAATGCAGGCGTTGCAGTGACTATTGTGAAAGATGGGAGAAAAGCATGATTGAATTGATTCAAACCTATTTACCAAATGTTTATAAACTAGGCTGGTCTAGCCAATATGGATGGGGAACCGCCATTTACCTGACTCTGTATATGACCGTTATTTCCTTCATTATTGGTGGATTTTTAGGCTTGGTGACCGGACTCTTATTGGTCTTGACGCGACCTGGGGGTGTCATCGAAAATAAAATCGTCTTCCAAATTCTGGATAAGGTTACTTCCTTGTTCCGTGCCATTCCCTTCATTATCTTGTTGGCCTTTATTAACCCAGTGACCTACTTGCTCTTGAAAAATACCATTGGCCCTACAGCAGCCCTTGTTCCACTTTCCTTAGCGGTCTTTCCATTCTTTGCCCGCCAAGTCCAAGTTGTCTTGTCCGAATTGGATGGAGGCGTGATTGAAGCTGCCCAAGCCAGTGGGGCAACCTTCTGGGATATTGTGGGAGTCTACCTTCGTGAAGGGCTTCCAGATTTGATCCGTGTGACCACCGTGACCATCATTTCCTTAATCGGAGAAACTGCCATGGCGGGTGCCGTTGGTGCAGGAGGACTAGGAACCTTAGCCATCAACTATGGGAAAAATATGTTCAACAACGATGTCATCTTTGTTGCAACTTTATTGATTCTTATCCTCATCGTTTTGGTTCAATTTTTCGGCGACTTTCTTTCAAAGAAAATCAGCCACCGTTAGGATCAGTGTCCTATGAATAGACTAAATGTGAATCAGATGAAAGAAGTTGGAGCCTTCATTCTCCTCTATTTCCTAGCGATTGGACTGGGTGTTATCCTGAGCAATCTAGTCGATCACCAAGGAAATATGTTTTATGCTCCAGCCTTCTCAGCCCTCATTGGCGGTCCCATTTACCGCTATTACCTGGAAAGAATCAAAGCAATTGGCGCCATCTTTCTAGTTGGCTGCGTGATCGGATCCTTTTTCCTCTTTTCACGTCATGGTGCAGGAGCCTTTGTTCCAGCCTTGATAGCAGGGAGTTTTGCGGAGATGGTCGCATCAAGTGGTCGTTTTCGCTCGGGTTTGCGAAATGCCTTGTCTTTTCTTATTTTCGCCTTTGCGACGACAGGGCCCATCCTGATGATGTGGTTTTATCCGACAAGTTACCGCATGTCTTTATTGGATCGTGGAAAATCGATAGACTACGTCAATCGGGTGATGGTATCACCAGATCTAACGACCATCACTTGGTTTGTCTTCACGGTCTTACTAGGTGCTGGTATAGGATGGGGATTATCTACTATTTTACAACCATTATTGGTCAAAAAAGGAGATAAAGATGCACAATAATTTACTCGTTCTTCAGTCGGACTTTGGTTTGGTGGATGGAGCAGTATCAGCTATGATAGGGGTTGCTTTAGAAGAATCCCCAACTCTTAAAATTCACCACTTAACTCATGATATTACCCCCTATAATATCTTTGAAGGGAGTTACCGTCTCTTTCAGACAGTAGATTACTGGCCTGAGGGGACAACCTTTGTTTCGGTCGTTGATCCGGGTGTCGGCTCTAAACGAAAGAGCGTCGTAGCCAAAACGGCCAAGAATCAATATATTGTGACTCCAGATAATGGAACTCTATCTTTTATCAAGAAACATGTAGGAATCGTTGCCATTCGTGAGATTTCAGAGGCCAAAAACCGCCGGGCCAATACAGAGTTTTCTTATACCTTCCATGGGCGCGATGTCTATGCCTATACAGGAGCTAAGTTGGCAAGTGGCCATATCAGTTTTGAAGAAGTTGGACCAGAACTCAGTGTTGAACATATAGTGGAAATCCCAGTGGTGGAGACTGTTTTTGGGGACAATCTTGTCAAAGGAGCAGTTGATATCCTAGATGTGCGCTTTGGTTCACTTTGGACTTCGATTACTCGGGAAGAGTTCAATCATTTAGCACCCGAATTTGGGGAGCGTTTTGAAGTGACCATCTATAACAATGACATGCTGGTTTACCAAAATCAAGTGACCTATGGCAAGTCATTCGCCGATGTGCGGATTGGACAGCCAATCCTTTATATCAATTCCCTCTACCGTGTTGGTCTTGCCATCAACCAAGGATCCTTTGCCAAGGCCTATAATGTAGGAGTTGGGGCTTCTTGGCATATTGAAATTAGAAAAATGGAAAATTAATAGGAGATAAAATATGAAACAAAAATCATCATTTTCAATTAAAGATGTTGTAGCTATTGGGGTTGGAGCAGCCCTCTTTGTCGTGATTGCTATGTTGCCAATCCCTGCACCCGCACCGAATACAAGCATTCAGTTGCAATATGCCCTTCAGGCCCTCTTTAGTGTAGTTTTTGGCCCAATTGTTGGATTCTTAATGGGTTTGATTGGTCATGCCATTAAGGACGCAATGGCAGGTGGTCTATGGTGGACTTGGATCATTTCAAGTGGGTTGTTTGGACTCTTTGTCGGTATCTTCCGCAAGCAAATCGGTGACCTCAAAGGAGAAGTGACCAAGAAAGAATTGATTCTTTTTAATGTCGTTCAAATTGTATCCAATCTTGTGATCTGGGGCTTGATTGCTCCAGTTGGTGATATCTTGATTTACAAAGAAAGTGCCAATAAAGTCTTCCTACAAGGTGTTGTGGCAGGTTCCTTTAATGCTCTGACAGTGGCGATTGCAGGTTCCATTCTTTTGATTGCCTACGCTCGTACTCAAACAAAAGATGGAAGTTTGTCTAAAGATTAATCTTAAATAAGAAGAGAAAGCCTGGGAAACCAGGCTTTTTTTGTTTATCAAAAATATTTTTTACAAAATGTAAGATATATATTGCAAAATAGAAAATATAGTGTATAATAGAACTATAAAAATAAGAAAGGAAAAACCTGTGGCGAAAAATCTCAAATTAAAAATGGCTCGGGTCGAGCATGATATGACCCAGGGGGATCTTGCAGATGCTATCGGGGTGACACGCCAGACCATTGGTTTGATCGAGGCAGGAAAATACAACCCGACCCTTAGCCTTTGTCTGGCCATTTGTAAGACCTTGGATAAGACGCTAGATCAACTGTTCTGGGAGTAACAGTTTTAATAATAGAAAGAGGAAGAATATGAAACAAAAGAAAGAACCAATTGTAAAAGATGAACGGACCATGCTGATTGATGGAAAAATCGCAGGAGAACTTGCCCTTGGGATGACCTGCTTTATTGCAGTCTCGGCCTTTGTGAAAGCTAGTATCCTGGACTTGGACCTAATAGCCTATATTCCAGAGCTCATTCTCTTGATTGCCATGGGGGTGTACGCTTTGGTGAGAAGGATGAGTTCAGGGATTGATATTCGAGATATGTTAGAAAAAGATAGCTGGTTCAGCCGCATCGGGGCAGGTCTAGTCTTTGCTGTGCTGATGATAGCCATGGATGTGATTGGAAAGCGAGAGGCAACGAGCTTTATCTTGAGTCCCAAGTATCTGGTCAAAATTTTATTAGAAATCGTCGTCTTTGCCATCTTGACTTATCTGCTTGAAAAACCACTTGCTCTTATCAATCGGAAAAAACAAGAGAAGATAGAGGCAGAGTTAGAGGATGAAGAATAAGGAGAAAACAATGAGATTACAATTGCTGAACAAACAAATCATAGATGAACGAGAAGAAGGCTTAGCTAATAAGGCTGGAGCTGAGACGGCTGGTTTTCTGTTCCTTGCCTTAACTGTTTTTAGTGTGGGATCCATTTTTACGTCTAAGGTGGGGTTAAGTCCAATCATGGTGGTAGCCTTACTCATCGTCTCAGGATTGTATTATTCGGTTCGTTGTCAACGATTGGGTGTGAGATTTATCAATTATAGCTATCTAAATGTGATGGGAATTGTAGCAGTAACCCTTGTTCTTTCCTTGTTTATCTGGGCTCAAAATTTTCAATTAAACCAGGCTGTCTATCACTCAAATCCCTTCCATTCAAAATTCTTGCTGGTGCTTCCGATCACATTTCTCCTGAATCTTCCGATTGTATGGGGGATGAATTTCCTTTTGATGCTCCTAGCAAAAGTTGAGAAAAAACGCTATGAAGCCTATCTGGATCAGTTGGAAAAAGAAGAGTAGGAAGAAAAAACGAATAAGATTCCTTCCATTGTTAAATCTGGTATAAGTTAGATTTTTCTCTCTCATAGATTTTGAAATCTGTTTTTTTCTAAAAAATGAGCTATAATATAAAAAATTGAATATAAGCAAAATGAGGTTTTGGATGAAAAATTTAGGCTTAGTTTTTAAAACAATGAGAAAATCAAGAAAGCTATCATTAGCCGAGGCTACAGGGGGACTTTTTTCCATTTCAATGCTATCTAGATTTGAGAATGGCCAAGCAGAAATGTCTGCCGAAAAATTGAGAGATTGCTTAGAAAATATCTACTTGCAAATGGGGGAATTTGAATTTATGGTTTCGGAGTTTCAACCCTCTGAGATTGAAGAGCTGCATTGGAAGTTGACAAAATATCGCTCCCCCCTTCAAAAGCAAGCGTTAGAGATGCTACTAGCCGAACAGAAACAGAAATTTTTAACTAGTTCAAAAAAACAGTTTTACAGGTTAAATACAATATGGATTAAAGCAGTATTAGCAGCATCAATTGATGAGTATGAAGTCCCAAAGGAAGATGTTGATTTCTTAACAAATTATTTATTTTCTACCGAAATTTGGGCACGCTATGAATTACTCCTATTCTCAGAAACAGCTCATTTATTTGACAGTCAATTATACCTTTCCTATTGTCAAGAAATGCTAAAACGATCTTCGTTCTTTCGGCATAATAATCTAAATGACAATTTGATTCACACGATGTTAGTAAATGGACTTTTTCACGCAACTAAGGAACACAATTTTTTAGAAAGTACAATATTTGAACATTTACTTTCAGAACATTTTGCAGATACACGAGATGCATTTATGAGAATAATGGAGAAGATAGCTAGGGGGTATCATCGATTAGAAGAAGGTAATAGTAGAGGTAAACAAGAAATTGAACAAGGAATTTTAATATTTGAACAATTGGGATATCTTGAACAAGTTAATTACTTTAAAGAAGTTTTTAAAGACAAGTTATAAATTTGCTTATATTCAAAAAAGATGCGAAAGCATCTTTTTTTGATAGTCTAATAATAAAGGGATTAGAAAGGAGATTGCTTATGACTGCATTTGTTGAAACATTACACAAATTGCCGATTCATTTACTTATCAATGCATCGTTTTACCTTTATTGTGAAAAAATTGACCTAGAGGACTTTTATCCCGTTTGGAGACGATATCTGGAGGTGATCGAATGAATCTTGTGAAAGAAAATCGATTTATTAGATATTCTATGATCGCAAATTTTTTTAACCAATTCGGTTCCTCCTTATATAATATTGTTTTCATTATCTATGTTGCAACGACGTTTCATTCTAAGTTATATATTAGTGTTGCAAATATGATTATCATGGTGCCCATATTTTTTCAACTTTGGATTGCACAAAAAGCAGATGAGACAGAATTGAAATCCAAATGGATCATTCGTATCGGATGGATTCAAGGTTGTTTCTTCTTCGTAATAGCGTTTCTAACTGGAAAGGTATCACTTTTTGCTTTTTCAATAATTTGTTTTTTAAATATCATATCGGATTGTTTATCTTGTTATCAAAGTAGTCTCTATACTCCAATTTTTAGTCATCAAGTCCATGAAGAGCAATTGCTTGAGGCTTATTCCTTGAATAATATTATAGGTTATATTTGTATAATTGGAGGTCAAACTACTGGAGTTTGGATATTAAATGCGACGCATCAACAATTTAAAGTAATCGCCATTTTAAATGCGATCAGTTTTATCCTATCCTCTCTTATTTTTTGGTCCATAAAAGATGACTTAAGACACGGACCGGTCTTGAAATCTTCCGAAACTACATTTTTTAAGAAAATAAAAGCAAGTTACCAATTGGCGATTCAAACATTTAATGAGAATGAAAAAGTATCCTTTAGATGGATGTTTGTTTGTATTGTTCTCATGAATGTATTGAGTACAGCAATATCTCCGATTTTATTAATTTACTATTTAGATCATTCACTTTTTAGTTTCTCTTATGGAGAGAGTATCTTACTATTACAGATTGTTGGTCTAGTGTTTGGAATTTTAGGAAATCTTCATCCAGAGGGATACTTTGCTCAAAAATCCTTAGTTTCAATCTTAAAAATGAGTACGGTAGTTCTTGTAGTTACAGGTTTCATTGGAATATTAAATTTACCATCTATTTTTATTATTCTATTAAGTGGAGGAGATGCCTTCTTAACAGGAAAATTTAATCCAAAATTAAGTGCTTTTTGGGCCAAAAGTATTCCAGAAAATCAATTAGCTCAGGTACGAACGCTTATTTCCACCGTAGTAATGGCTGCAATTCCTTTAGGTACAGTAGTCTTTTCAGCGTTAGCATCCTACTCAGTAAAGCTGAGTTGGTTTGTATTTTTTGGAATATCAATGGGAGTAATGATTTCAATTGTGTCGTATAAAGGCAAAGAAGTTGATTAGGATTCGGTACTTAGCTTTTTTCAGTCAAATTAATTGCATCCCGTATGGAGGCAGAGTATACTAGAATAGTTGAATGAAAAATTCTGATAATTTAATCTTAGAAAAGAGAAACTTATGGCAAAACCTATTCGCGTATTACTCTATTACCTCTATACCCCCATTGAAAATGCAGAACAATTTGCAGCCGACCACTTGGCCTTCTGTAAATCCATCGGTCTGAAGGGACGTATCCTAGTGGCTGACGAAGGAATCAATGGAACGGTTTCTGGTGACTATGAAACCACTCAAAAGTACATGGACTACGTTCATAGCCTTCCAGGCATGGAAGACCTTTGGTTCAAGATTGATGAGGAAGAAGAACAAGCTTTCAAGAAGATGTTTGTACGTTATAAGAAAGAGATCGTTCACCTTGGTTTGGAAGATGATAACTTTGATAACGACATCAATCCTCTTGAAACAACAGGTGCTTACTTATCGCCAAAAGAATTTAAAGAAGCCCTTCTAGACGAAGATACAGTTGTCCTTGATACTCGTAACGACTACGAGTACGACCTTGGACACTTCCGTGGTGCCATTCGCCCAGATATTCGCAATTTCCGCGAATTGCCACAATGGGTCCGTGATAACAAGGAAAAATTCATGGATAAACGTGTCGTCGTATACTGTACGGGTGGTGTCCGTTGTGAGAAATTCTCAGGCTGGATGGTCCGTGAAGGCTACAAAGATGTCGGTCAATTGCACGGAGGAATCGCAACTTACGGGAAAGACCCAGAAGTTCAAGGAGAACTGTGGGATGGAAAAATGTACGTCTTTGACGAGCGAATTGCGGTTGATATCAACCATGTCGATCCAAGCGTTGTTGGAAAAGACTGGTTCGATGGGACGCCTTGTGAACGCTATGTCAACTGTGGGAATCCCTTCTGTAACCGTCGGATCTTGACCTCAGAAGAAAATGAAGACAAGTACCTTCGTGGTTGCTCACACGAATGCCGGGTTCACCCTCGCAATCGTTATGTAGAAGAACACAACTTGTCACAAGCAGAGGTTGCTGAGCGTTTGGCCCTTATCGGTGAGACGCTTGATGGAGAGCCTGCTTAAAATAAACAAACAGTCTGAAAGCTCAGGCTGTTTTTTTATCCGAAAAGCGGGCTTGTCTTACTTGCAAAGACCCTCCAATGAGCCGTTTTATGGTATAATAGAGAACCAGAAGTCCTGACGAAGAGGAGGGGAAAATGATTTTAGAAGAATTTGATACCAATCGAGAGGCGATTATCAATCCGCAAGATCTACACGATCCGATTGAAGGATTTCCAAAAGTAGCTGTCTCTTGCTTTTCAAGGGTCACCTTTGCCCGCCTGCTAGAAAACTACGATCATGAGGTCATTACAAGAACTTCCATGGCCAACTTTGAAGTCCTAGTCTATGGGATTAGGATTGGAGACCAAGAGATTGCTGTCTTTAATGCACCAGTTGGGGCTGCTTCTTGTGTGGGAATTATAGAGGATTTGATTCAATTTGGAATGGAAAAACTCGTTCTATTTGGGACCTGCGGGGTCTTGGACCAAGATATTGAGGCGACCTCTATCATGATTCCAACAGCTGCTCTTCGCGATGAAGGGACCAGTTACCACTATCTACCAGCTAGTGATGAAGTAGAGGTTAACCAGTCTTCGCTTCCTTTGTTTCAGGCTTTCCTCAAGAAACATCAGATCTCTCACACCATCGGGAAAGTGTGGACGACAGATGCTCCCTACCGAGAAACCATCGACAAGATGAAGAGTCGAAAGGAAGCAGGAGCTATTTGTGTGGATATGGAATGTTCGGCCGTGGCAGCCTTAGCAGCCTTTAGGGGGGTTGAACTCTGCCATTTCTTCTACGCAGCAGACCACCTCTCGGAAGAAAAATGGGATATTCGAACCTTATCCAGTCATGAGGATTTAGATGGCAAGGATCGAATCGCGGAGTTAGCTATCCAATTTGCACTCTTATGGGAGAAGGCAAACTAAATGAAAGAAGCAATGATTGAACTGAAGGATTTTTCCTTCCAATACAAGGCACAGTCTGAACCAACTTTGAAAAATCTCAACTTAACCATTTATAAGGGGGAAAAGGTCCTAATTGTTGGACCATCTGGTTCAGGAAAGTCAACCATTGGCCAGTGCTTAAATGGGATTATTCCCAATATTTATAAAGGAACCAGTAGTGGGCAATTCCTCATTCAGGGAAAAGAGGCCTTTGATCTCAGTATTTATGAGAAATCTCACTTGGTCAGTACGGTCTTGCAGGATACAGATGGTCAGTTTATTGGTCTCAGTGTCGCAGAAGACTTAGCTTTTGCCCTTGAAAACGATATGGTGGAGCTGGAAAGTATGAAATCTCGGGTTCACACCTGGGCGGAGCGCTTAGATTTGATGAAGCTCTTGGATCATCGACCTCAAGATTTGTCCGGTGGGCAAAAACAGCGGGTGAGCTTGGCGGGCGTCCTGATTGACGAGAGTCCGATTCTACTCTTTGATGAACCACTGGCTAATCTAGATCCCAAGTCGGGCCAGGATATTATTGATCTGATCGATCAGATTCATGAAGAACAGGGGACGACCACCATTATTATCGAACACCGTTTAGAGGATGTACTCTACCGTCCTGTCGATCGGGTTATCTTGATCAGTCAAGGCCAAGTTCTCTTTAATGGTCAACCAGATGAGTTGTTGAGAACGACACTGTTGGGTGAAAATGGGATTCGAGAACCTCTCTATTTAACAACTCTTCGTCAACTCGGTCAGGATTTAGATCAATTGGAGCATCTGGATCGTCTAGAAGATATTGAGCTTACTGGTGTGAATCATTCCATTCCAGAAGCGACCTTTGCTAAAACTGATGAAGCAGAAGAACTATTGAAGTTGGAGCAGATTTCCTTCGCTTATCAAGAAAATCATCCGATCTTGAAAAATATTTCCCTCAGTATACCTAAGGGCCAGCGCTTAGCCATTGTCGGGAAGAATGGGGCAGGGAAATCAACTCTTGCTAAAGCCATCTGTGGCTTCATTACAACTGAAGGACAATACACCTTTAGAGGAGAAGACATCAAGCAGGAGAGTGTCAAGGAACGGGCAGAGCGAGTCGGCTATGTCTTGCAAAACCCCAATCAAATGATTTCAACCAACATGATTTTTGACGAGGTGGCTTTAGGCTTGCGCTTGCGGGGTGTCGCTGAAGAAGACATCAAAGAACGTGTTTATCAAGCGCTGAAGACTTGTGGCCTCTATGAGTTTCGTAAATGGCCTATTTCTGCTCTGTCATATGGACAAAAGAAACGGGTGACCATCGCTTCTATACTGGTTTTAGGACCAGAAATTTTGGTCTTGGACGAACCAACGGCAGGTCAGGACCAGCGCAATTACACTGAAATCATGGAATTTCTAGATACTTTGCAAGAAAAAGGCCACACCATTGTCATGATTACTCATGATATGCAACTGATGCTGGATTATTCTGATCGTGCAGTAGTGGTGACAGATGGTCAAATCATTGCCGACCTGTCTCCTGCAGCATTATTTACCCGTCCAGATATTTTACGACAGGCCAATTTGAAAGAAACATCTATTTTTTCCTTGGCCAATCGATTAGGAATGGATCCCTTGGACTTAACACAATTTTATATGCAACAGAAAGGAGCAGGTCATGAATCATCGATTAGTCGGCTACCATGAGGGGACGAGTTTTCTTCACCGCCTCTCAGGTGCGAGTAAGTTACTCTTTCTTCTCTTTGTATCTCTTGCGGCCATGTTGAGTTATGATACCAGGCTCCTTCTGGGAATTGGTCTGGGTGCCTTGGCCTTGTTCTCTACTGCTCACATTCGCTTTCGGGATATTTCTTTTGTACTTGGATTTGCTCTTGTTTTTGCTTTTCTAAATGTGCTTATGGTCTATCTCTTTGCTCCTCAGTATGGTGTCGAGATCTACGGGGCAAAAACGGTACTGATGAAGGGCTGGGGATCTTATAGTATCACCTCACAGGAGCTCTTTTATCTTTTTAATCTCGCTCTTAAGTATGTCTGTACCATACCTCTTGCTTTGATTTTTTTGATGACGACCCATCCCAGTCAGTTTGCTTCAAGCCTCAACCAAATTGGCGTATCCTACAAGATTGCCTATTCTGTCAGCTTGACCTTGCGTTACATTCCTGACGTACAGGAAGAATATCAAACGATTAAATTGTCTCAGGAAGCCAGAGGGGTGGAGTTGTCCAAAAAGGCCAAACTGATCCAGCGAATTAAAGGCAATTTGCAAATCATCTCTCCCTTAATTTTTAGCTCACTCGAGCGGATTGACAGCATTTCTACGGCCATGGAATTACGTCGCTTCGGAAAAAATAAAAAGCGAACTTGGTATTCTTACCAAGCCATGAAAGGGAAAGATTATGGGATGATTCTATCAGCCATAGCTGTACTGGTTTTGAGTATTGTCCTGATTGTTCTTAATCAGGGACGTTTTTACAATCCATGGAGGTCATGACATGTCAGAAACAATTTTAGTCACAGGTGCTTCGGCTGGTTTCGGTCAAGCGATCTGCCGTCGTTTAGTTGCAGATGGACACCGCGTCATTGGAGCAGCCAGACGTATCCAGAAATTACAGAAGTTACAAGAGGAGCTTGGAGAGTCCTTTTACCCCCTTCAAATGGATGTGACAGATCTTTCTCAGGTAGATCATGCACTTGCTAGTTTACCAGCAGATTGGTCTCAGATTGACGTTTTGATCAACAATGCTGGACTGGCATTAGGTCTTGCTCCAGCCCAGGAAGCAGAGATGGCAGACTGGTTGACCATGATTCAGACCAATATCGTTGGCTTAGCCTATTTGACACGACAAATCTTACCTCAGATGGTGGAGCGAAATGATGGCTATATCATCAATATGGGCTCTACAGCAGGGACAGTTCCCTATCCAGGTGCCAATATCTACGGGGCATCCAAGGCTTTTGTCAAACAATTCTCCCTCAATCTTCGGGCAGATTTGGCGGGGAAGAAGATTCGTGTCAGCAACATTGAACCCGGTCTTTGTGAAGGGACAGAATTCTCTTTCGTCCGCTTTAAAGGAGATGAAAAACGGGTTGAATCCCTCTATCAGGGTGCTCATGCCATTCAGCCTGAAGACATTGCAAATACGGTTTCATGGTTGCTCCAACAACCCAAGCACGTCAATGTGAATCGCATCGAGATCATGCCGGTTTCTCAAACATTTGGCCCTCAGCCTGTTTATCGCGACTAACGCTCATTTCAACCAATACCTGCCGTGTTGGTTGATTTTTTATGTTTGTCTAATTTTTTGGTATAATAGATGGCAAAGTAAGGAGAATGAGATGTCAAGCGCTTTAGTCATTGGTTCCACTGTTTGTGATGTCATGGTCTATTTAGACCGTCTACCTAGTCGAGAAGGCGATGCCCATATTGATCATCAGCAATGGTCTGTCGGAGGGTGTGCCTTTAATGTTGTCAATATCTTGCATTTTTTGTCCCAAGACTATGAGTTTATCTCACCCGTTGGTTCGGGTATTTACGGAGATTTTGTAAAGAGTCACTTAAAAGAGTTGGGCATTACTTCCTCGATCTCATTAGCTGGTCCAAATGGTTGTTGCTACTGCTTTGTAGAGTCAGATGGCGAACGGACCTTCTTATCGGATCACGGTGTGGAGTATAGCTTCCAAGCAGAATGGCTCAAAGAGATCGCAACCGAACGGTTTGATTATATATATTTGTGTGGCCTAGAAGTAGAAGAACCAACCGGTCTTGCCTTGGTAGAGTCGGTTTCTCAATGCCAGGGACAGGTCATTTTCGCCCCTGGGCCAAGAGGACTCCTTATTCCGACAGACCGACTGGAAGCGATCTATGATCTTCATCCGATCCTGCACGTCAATGAAGCAGAAGCCCTTGCCTTTTCTGGATGTGATGATACTCGGAAGGCTGCTGAGAAATTGCACCAACGAACGGGTCAGTTGGTCATTGTGACCTTAGGTAAAAAAGGAGCGATTGCCTATGATGGCACCTGGTACCAAGCCGCGGGTCAGCCTGCACAAGTCGTGGATACAGTTGGTGCTGGCGATAGCCATGTAGGAGCCTTTCTAGCAGCGCGCTTAAGAGGGTTAGAAATTGAAGAAGCCCTCAGCTTTGCCAATAAAGTCTCCAGCCAAATTGTCGCAACCAAGGGTGTTCACCTTACTCAGGAACAGTACCAAGCACTAAGAGAAGAACTGGCACAAAACTAAAAAGAGAGTGAGACAGAAATCGGTCATTCGTTAGAGTTCGATTTGGTCGTCCCACCTCCACACAGTTGAGTAGGGCTGTAAAAACTGATGAAATCAGCGTAGTAGAGCCCACTCATGCTCAAACTCCAAAGACAATTGAGAGGCTAGGACTTTTGTCCCAGCCTCTTATTTGACTATATCCGCTTAGCCCTTTGTATCTTAATTTACAAGGGGCGTTTATTGGGCATTCCTGCTTTTCTTGGGTATTTGTTGGGGGTTTCTTTTTTCTTTTCTACGATAGTGATATAGCGCGGATCCCCATTTGGCAATGCATACTGTAGATTGTCTTCAATCTTGCTAAAGAGCAGGTTAAGAGCATTTTTTGCTTCCTCTAACTCTTCTGGAGCGTTACTGGCCTTGAGAGCGAGGAGGCGACCACCGACTTTTAGATAAGGAATGGTCAGCTCAGAAAGGACCTGCATCCGGGCAACGGCACGTGCAGTCACGACGTCAAATTGGGCACGAAAATCCTTGTCTTGCGCAAAGTCCTCAGCACGTCCATGGTAGAAATGAACACCACTCAAACCTAACTCTTCAGCCAGCAGATGGAGAAAGTTGATGCGCTTATTGAGGGAATCAATGATGGTTACATCTAGCTTAGGAAAAAGGATCTTCATAGGAAGGCTGGGAAAGCCTGCACCAGCCCCAATATCCAAGAGACGAATCGGCCGATTTTCAATCAAACCTTGCAAAATCGGTGCGATAGAATCATAAAAATGCTTGAGGTAAACCTCGTCCTTTTCAGTGATGGCAGTCAGGTTGATCTTTTCATTCCATTCAACGAGGAGCTCAAAATAGCGTTCGTATTGTTTTTTTTGATGTTCGGTTAATGAGTAGCCGAGATCGGCTAAACGTTCATAAAATTCTTCTGTTTTCATGATATTATTTTACCACAAAAGAAGGGAAATTTGATATACTGGTAGAAAGAAATGAAAGGAATTCAATAATATGATTTGGATTATTCTTGGGATCCTAGTGGTCCTTGTGTTATTGGTAATTGGAGTTTACAACGGTTTGGTTAGAAGCCGGATGCAAACTCGCGAAGCTTGGAGCCAAATTGACGTGCAATTGAAACGTCGGAATGACTTGCTTCCAAACTTGATCGAAACCGTCAAAGGCTATGCAAAATACGAAGGCGATACACTTGCAAAAGTGACGCAACTTCGTCAACAAGTCGCTCAAGCAGCATCTCCTGCTGAAGCGATGGCAGCCAGTGATGCTCTTTCCCGTCAAGTGGCAGGAATCTTTGCGGTAGCTGAAAACTACCCAGACTTGAAAGCCAACACCAACTTCATGCAATTGCAAGAAGAATTGACCAACACAGAAAACAAAATTTCTTATGCGCGTCAATTGTACAACAGTGTTGCAAGCAACTACAATGTGAAATTGGAAACTTTCCCAACAAATGTCATTGCTGGAATGTTTGGCTTTAAACAAGCCGAATTCCTTCAAGTGCCTGAAGAAGAAAAGGCAGTACCAAAGGTGGACTTTAGCGGATTAGGAGACTAATATGCTGTTTGACCAAATTGCAAGCAATAAAAGGAGAACCTGGATTCTCCTTATTGCTTTTTTCATACTCTTGGCTCTCATCGGAGCAGCTGTCGGCTATCTTTGGTTGGGCTCTTCTCTTGGTGGGATTATCCTCGCCTTGATCATTGGTAGTATCTATGCCTTTAGCATGATCTTTCAGTCGACTGAGGTCGTTATGCGGATGAACGGGGCGCGTGAGGTAACTGAGGATCAAGCTCCTCAACTCTACCACATTGTCCAAGACATGGCCATGGTAGCTCAGATCCCCATGCCTCGTGTCTATATTGTAGAGGATCCGTCCATGAATGCTTTTGCGACGGGTTCCAACCCTCAAAATGCTGCCGTTGCAGCCACGACAGGGCTTCTAGCGGTCATGAACCGTGAGGAACTCGAAGCGGTCATTGGACATGAAGTCAGTCATATCCGTAATTACGATATTCGTATCTCCACGATTGCAGTTGCCTTGGCCAGCGCTATCACGATGCTCTCTAGTATTGGTGGCCGGATGATGTGGTGGGGCGGTGGCCGTAGACGGGATGATGATCGAGAAGGTGGTAGTGGATTGGAAATTATTATCCTGATCCTTTCCATACTAGCGATTATCTTGGCTCCTTTAGCAGCAACCTTGGTGCAGTTAGCCATTTCTCGTCAGCGAGAGTTCTTGGCAGACGCCTCAAGTGTCGAATTGACACGGAATCCTCAAGGGATGATCAATGCTCTTTTGAAACTGGATCATAGTGAGCCCATGCAGCGACATGTTGATGAGGCAAGTAGTGCCCTCTTTATCAATGATCCAAAAAAAGAATCAGGCTTTCAAAAGCTCTTTTATACCCACCCACCAATTGCAGAGCGGGTGGCACGTTTAAGAAAAATGTAAAAAAAGGCTGGGCAGTTTTTGCCCAGCCTTTGATGCTTGATAGAGATAACTATAGGACGCAGTGGTTGCTTTGTCCAAGCACTACTTTGAGATGGGGGATAAGATTTTCCAAGAAAATTTCCTAAGTCTTTGTTTCCTTTATCAGTAACCTCTAATAGTCTCACTGGTAATTTCAATTACGTCCACTTTTTTCTCTCATTAATTGGACATAACCCTTTGTTTCTATTTTTGAATTTAAAAACGAGAACTCTCCGCACATTTTATCATAAAAATGATTATAATCTTCTTGAGAAAAATCTCCTAAAATCTCTATTTCAAGATAAAATCCAAGACCATCAATTTTATCTAGATTAATCGTTTTATTTTCTAGAGCGTTATGATAAGTCTTTCTATATTTACTTATTGTGAAGACATTTGAAAAACCAGTTTGCAACATCTTCCTTACAAATTCTAATTTTTCAGACTCCAACTCTATTTCGCTTTCATTCCACATTCCTTGTTTTATCGTATCTTTTCTTGTGAAAATACATGATACATTGTCATCTTCTTGACGAATCCTGTATATAAAACTTCCTACCTCATCATTTTCAAATTCTCTTCCTTTTGCTTTAAAATATTCATCAACTTGTTTATTTTCACACTTAAATTTATATTGTTTTTCTAAGTATGAGATAGCCTTATTATAATCTCCCTCATCATTGAGTGAGAATCTAACTTCTAATTCATTCATTTATTTTACCTCTCAATTCTTCAATGGATGGAATCTCTTTAAATCCACTCAGTCTATAGTAAGCTTCTAGAGATGTTTTATAAACACAAAGCCTAATGTTGTAATTATCAAGCAAATTTTTTAATTGTATTCCATAAAAACATATACTTCATCTGCATTTTTCCTAATTATACAATATATAAATATATCATACAAGTGTTTTTAAATCTATCTTACTAATTTATTTGCTAGACAAAAGGACGGTGCCGAAACCGAGAATGGCAAACATTCCCCAGGCAATAGGAAGGCTCCAGATAGCGAGACCAGAGAAGAGGGCTGTTCCAAGTGGCATAGCAAAGCTGACCATCAGTCCCAAAAAGCTAGAGGTAGAGGCTAATTTTTCAGCTGGCAATTTGCTCATTAAAAGACTGGAAACTTTTGGATTGATTTTTGCAACAAGATAACCGAGGAAAGTGACAAGTAGAAGGCAAAGGATATCCCAGCGAACCAGAATATTTGTGAGCCCAAGCGTGGTTAGGCCACCTGCAATCCATAGGAGGATATGATGGAGCGATTGCTTGGAAAAATAGTCATGGGGTGTCAGGCTAGCCCAGACCATACTGAGGATAGTGACAACTTCAAGGACGAGGAGGGACTGGCTATAACTGAAGTGAAAGAAGGGATGATGGAGAAATTGAAGATTGTAAATCCCAGAAATGGATCCGCCTAAAGCATTGATGAAAACTAAGGATAGGAGAAGTCTTCCAAAGTTGTGAACCTCTTCATCTGCAAAAATAGTGGTAACATTGCGATACATGTCTCGACATTCTTGAAGAAAAGAAACTTTCTGACGAGCATCCACTTGAATCGGTTCGTGGGTCAGTTGACTGCGTCGGATGAAAAGACAAGTGGAAGACAGAAGAAATGCCAGGGCATTGATCGAAGCCACAAGTGCAAAATTTTGGTGACTGATAGCTAAAAGCCAGACTCCCAACGCTTGACCTGAAATAGAACAAACCATACTAAGCAGTTGATTGAAGGAATAGGCTTCCATCAGATCCTCACTAGGGATGTTCTTCTGCATAATGGGAAGTTGCAAGCCTCCGCGGTAATCACTTAAACTATCTGACACAATATTCAAGAAGCAAACGATCGAAAAGGCCAAGTAACCCGGAATCTTCGTCATCAGTGCAATGAAGACGAAAAGGATAGCTTGCAGAAAGCCCATTCGGATCAGCCAGTCAGCTTTTTTAGCGGTGTGATCGGCCTTCATTCCAATGAAAATGGTGAAAAGGCTTGGGATAAAAACAATGAGATTGGCGATCCCAACTGCCAGACTAGGGTGAGGCATGCTAGCCGCAAAGACCACAAAGACTAGGTTGTAAATCGCAGCACCAAGGGTATTCAAAAAACGTGAAAGACTCAGTAAAGCAAAGATGTGATTGCGAAATAAGAGTTTCATAAGCTTTTCTCCTTCTGTTTAGCAGAAACAATAACTTCTCTTAAACGGTGCACCACCTGCTTGAGAAGAAACAGTTTCTCTTCTTCCGTCAGTTCTAATTTTTCCTCTTTAACATAAAAACTAGTCTGTTTAAGGAAATAATGAAGGAGATAATTTTTTAGTCTGGTGATCATGCGGGGACTTCTTTCTTTTTTTGATGATCCTATTGTAACCCCTAAAAGCAAGAAAATTTACATGTTGCATATTTTCAACAAAAAACTCATAGAATAAATCTGTGAGTTTTTCAGGATTCCTTGATAAGTTCTTGCATGCCCTGTTTGTAGTAGTTGGCACTAACCTTGCAATCAAGGATGGATAGAACCTGAATGGCCTGCTCCATCTTTTCTAGACCAGTTTCTTTTTCTCCCTTTCGATAAAGAAGTTCCCCTTTGGCATAGAGATAAACCGTCCGAAGGTAGGCTTCGTTTTCAGAGTAAAAGTGGTCCTTGATCAGCTGATCAAAATAGGTTGCATCTTCAAATTCTTTTGAACTAATGGCCAGAAAAAAGCCATTGAGAAAAATAGAGTTGAGGGCAGGCAGAGAAGAGTCTAGGAGAAGCTTGAAGTCCTCCCGTTGGACCAATTCCTCTGTGTATTGTCGATAGAGCTGACTAGAGAAAAGAGGAGAGGTCAGTGAAAATAGGCTTAACTCAAAATTTCCCCAGATCATGACAGAGAAGAGATAGTCATAGAGGAAATCTAGTTCCTCTTGGCTAGCGGCCAACTCTACCTCAGGATAGTTGCCAAGCATTTGGGCCTTGAGAATAATGCTGGCTAAGAAGTCTTCTTTTTTGTGATCTTTCTGATAGGCTAGCTGATAGCGTTGGTACAAGGCTTGATTATGTTCCAAGCTCATGTTTTCATAGTGCTCTTTCAACAAGTTGGGAATAAAGGAGTGCTGATCAATCCCTGCTAGATGGGAGAACTCACTGAGGCTGGTTTTGATCTGTTGAAGGGCCCGAAAAAACCGTTGCGTGGTTAGGTCATTTTCTCCTCTTTCAAATCGAGACAGCATGGAGCGTGAAAATTCCCCACCTGTAGCTTCTTCTAATGAAATATGGCGACTTTCCCGTATTTGCCTAAAAACAGCTCCGATATCTTTCATCTTTTCTCCTCGTTTCAGCCCTAGTATAGTTCATCTCCAGCAACGATTTCCGGTCAGAGAGCTTGTATTTTCTCTCTTTCGTTCTACATTTTTAGAATAGGATTTGCTGGCTTATTCATGATTATATCAAATTTTTAAAGAGACTTCTTGGTTGGAGGACATCTTCATGATATACTAGTAGTATCTAGAAAAATCGAGGACAAATGAATGAATTTATCTACACAAGAAATCCGTAAAAATCCTGAAGGTCTTGCTTTCGACCAAGAATTGCTGCTGTTAGAGGAATTGCAAAAGCGTAATCCAGAAATTCTTGATTTAAAAGATGTCAAAGCGACAGGTCAAGTAACTTACGATACTGGTCTCTATGTCTTGGATTACCAATTGACCTACACCATCGTTCTGGCATCTAGCCGGAGCATGGAACCTGTTGAGATCAACGAAAGCTATCCTGTGACAGAAGTGTTCGCTGAGAATGTAGAGTCTGATGCAGATATCGAAGCCTTAGAAGAGGATTTGATCCTGCCAATCGAAGGGGGCAAGATTGACCTGAGTGAGAGTGTAGCAGATAATATCCTGCTCAATATTCCTCTCAAAGTCTTGACGCCTGAAGAAGAAAAAGGCCAAGGATTTCTGACTGGACATGATTGGCAAATCTTATCAGAAGAAGAATACCAAGCTGCACAAGCTGTCAAAAAAGAAGAGAATAGTCCTTTTGCAGGTCTAAATGGCTTGTTTGACGAATAATGGGACAAAAAAGAAGGAACATCCGTAAGAAGAATATCTTTTCATCTTCCGGAGTGTTTCTTTTTTGCTATCCCCAGCATCAAAAGGAAGCTAGAGGAGTGTCCAATCGTTATTTTCTACTTTCAATTGGAGCCAAAAAATGATAGAATATAGGCAAACTATAAAGAGGAGTGTCACATGACTAAAGCAAACTTTGGTGTTGTTGGTATGGCCGTAATGGGTCGTAACCTTGCCCTTAATATTGAATCTCGTGGCTATACAGTTGCCATTTTTAACCGTAGTAAAGAAAAAACGGAAGACGTGATTGCTTGCCATCCAGATAAAAACTTCGTGCCAAGCTATGATATCGAAAGCTTCGTAAACTCTATTGAAAAACCACGTCGGATCATGCTTATGGTTCAAGCTGGACCTGGTACAGACGCAACGATCCAAGCCCTTCTTCCACACTTGGATAAAGGGGATATCTTGATCGACGGAGGAAATACTTTCTACAAAGATACCATCCGTCGAAACGAAGAATTGGCGAACTCAGGGATCAACTTTATCGGTACTGGTGTCTCTGGTGGGGAAAAAGGTGCCCTTGAAGGACCATCTATCATGCCTGGTGGACAAAAAGAAGCCTATGACTTGGTAGCGGATGTTCTTGAAGAAATCTCAGCTAAAGCGCCAGAAGATGGCAAACCATGTGTGACTTACATCGGTCCTAATGGAGCTGGTCACTATGTGAAAATGGTCCATAACGGTATCGAATACGGTGATATGCAATTGATTGCTGAAAGCTATGACTTAATGCAACACTTACTTGGTCTTTCTGCAGAAGACATGGCTGAAATCTTCACTGAGTGGAACAAGGGTGAGTTGGACAGCTACTTGATCCAAATCACAGCAGATATCTTGAAACGTAAAGACGACGAAGGTCAAGACGGACCAATTGTAGACTACATCTTAGATGCTGCAGGTAACAAAGGAACTGGTAAATGGACGAGCCAATCAGCACTTGACCTTGGTGTTCCATTGTCACTGATTACAGAGTCTGTATTTGCCCGTTATATTTCTGCCTACAAAGAAGAACGCGTTCACGCTAGCAAGGTGCTTCCAAAACCAGCTGCCTTCAAATTTGAAGGCGACAAGGCTGAATTGATTGAAAAGATTCGTCAAGCTCTTTACTTCTCAAAAATCATCTCATATGCACAAGGTTTTGCCCAATTGCGTGTCGCTTCTAAAGAAAACAACTGGAACTTGCCATTTGCGGACATCGCATCTATCTGGCGTGATGGATGTATCATCCGTTCTCGTTTCTTGCAAAAGATCACAGATGCTTACAACCGTGATGCAGATCTTGCTAACCTTCTTTTGGATGAGTACTTCTTGGATGTAACAGCTAAGTACCAACAATCTGTTCGTGATATTGTAGCTCTTGCTGTTCAAGCTGGTGTACCCGTACCAACCTTCTCAGCAGCTATTACTTACTTTGATAGCTACCGTTCAGCGGATCTTCCAGCGAACTTGATCCAAGCACAACGTGACTACTTTGGTGCTCATACATACAAACGTAAGGATAAAGAAGGCGTCTTCCACTATTCTTGGTATGACGAAAAATAATCTTGCTTTATGGTCAAACGAGTCCTACTAGTAGAAAATGAGAAGCAAATCGCTCGCTTTATCGATTTGGAATTGCAAAAACAAGGCTACCAAGTGGATCTCGCCGAGGATGGCAAGACCGGTTTAGCCTTGGTGACTGCAACCAAATACGATCTGATCTTGTTTAATTACGAGCTATCTGATATGTCTGGTGAAGCGTTCGCCCAAGAGATCGGTCGGATTCGGCCTGCCTCTGTTTTGATTGTGTTGGATAGACGCGAAAAAATTGCTGAGCACAAAGAGAGCATTCAGCAGTTTGCTGTTTCCTATATGGTCAAACCTTTTGTGATCAGTGACTTGGTGGATAAGATCACAGCTATCTTTAGAGGTCGTGATTATATTGACCAACACTGCAGTCAGATGAAAATTCCAACTGCTTACCGCAATCTGCGGATTGATGTAGAGCACCATACGGTCTATCGCGGAAAAGAGCTGATTAGCTTAACACGAAGAGAATACGACCTCCTAGCAACTCTGATGGGAAGCAAAGGAGCGGTGACACGCGAGCAGATATTGGAAAGCGTTTGGAAATATGAGAGTACGGGTGAAACCAATATTGTTGATGTGTATATTCGCTACCTCCGTGGGAAAATAGATCTCCCAGGACAAAAAAGCTATATCAAAACCGTTCGTGGGATTGGCTATGCCATGCAAGATGAATTGGATTAAATCTAAATTGATCTAAACATGTTCCTTGTGTGAGCACGGCAGGTAGTTGAAATAATCCAGTGGATGAGTTCAATCAGTCCAAGTGCCTGAAACTAAAAGTTTTCAGGCACTTTTTTATGGTTGAGAGTTTTAACTAATCTCCTAAGGATAGAGAATTGTGATTGTTACAGAATCGCTTAGCGTAGTTCATCTCATGACAAAACAGTCGACGGACTTCTAATTCGGACCCGTTAGAGGTCTGAATTTTATGTATGTAGAGAAAACGTTTGCGTTAGTTTGCTAAGATCCTGACACCCAAATTTCCTCAAAAAATGCGGTATCTTTTAAAGAAATTTAGAAAAAGTTAGTTGAAAGTGTTTACAATTTCAAAAAATATGGTATACTAGTAAGTAATTAAGCGCAAACGTTTTCTCAAACCAAAGCCTTAAACAATATAAGGAGGTTGAATGATGAACAAAGGATCATTCAAAAGTTTATTTAGCTTTGAATTCTGGCAAAAGTTCGGTAAGGCCTTGATGGTTGTTATCGCTGTAATGCCAGCAGCCGGATTGATGATTTCTATCGGGAAATCTATCCCAATGATCAATCCAAATTTCTCTCCACTTGTCATTACAGGTGGAATCTTAGAACAAATTGGTTGGGGGGTTATCGGGAACCTTCACATCCTCTTTGCCCTCGCTATCGGTGGAAGTTGGGCTAAGGAACGTGCAGGCGGTGCCTTTGCAGCTGGTCTCTCTTTCATTTTGATTAACCGTATTACTGGTGCCGTTTTTGGAGTGACATCTGCTTTATTGACTCAAAAAGGTGCTACCGTTCATACACTTTTTGGTGGTTCAATTAAAGTTGCAGATTATTTCATTAGCGTTCTTGAAGCACCTGCTCTAAATATGGGGGTATTCGTAGGGATTATCTCTGGTTTTGTAGGAGCGACTGCTTTCAACAAATACTACAACTACCGCAAACTTCCTGAAGCTCTTTCTTTCTTTAATGGGAAACGCTTTGTACCATTTGTCGTTATCGTTCGTTCTATTATTACAGCTTTGCTTTTAGCAATCATTTGGCCAGTCATTCAATCAGGAATTAATGGTTTTGGTGTTTGGATTGCCAACTCGCAATCAACTGCTCCAGTCTTGGCGCCATTCTTGTTTGGTACCTTGGAACGTCTTCTCTTGCCGTTTGGACTTCACCATATGTTGACTATTCCAATCAACTATACTCAATTGGGTGGTACATACCATGTATTGACAGGTGCTGCCAAAGGAACAACTGTATTTGGACAAGACCCACTTTGGTTGGCTTGGGTAAATGACCTTGTTAACTTGAAAAAGGCTGATCCTAGCCAATATCACCACTTGCTTCAAGCTTACACACCAGCTCGTTTCAAAGTTGGTCAAATGATCGGATCATTTGGTATCTTGATGGGGATCGTGGTTGCGATCTACCGCAATGTTGATTCAGATAAAAAAGAAAAATACAAAGGGATGCTCTTTGCAACAGCCCTTGCAACCTTCCTTACAGGTGTAACAGAACCAATTGAATACATGTTCATGTTTATTGCAACACCGTTGTATATCATCTATGCCTTTGTACAAGGGGCAGCCTTTGCAATGGCGGACTTGGTTCACCTTCGGGTTCACTCATTTGGTTCCATCGAATTCTTGACACGTACTCCAATGGCGCTCAATGCTGGATTGGCAATCGATATCTTTAACTTTGCATGGGTAACGGTCCTCTTTGGATTTATCATGTACTTCATTGCCAACTTCATGATCAAGAAATTCAACTATGCAACTCCAGGACGTAACGGAAACTATGAGCAAAATGATGATGCAGCTTCAGGAGACGGTGCAGCAGCAGGTGCTACTACAAGCTCAGCAAGCTCACAAGTGATCAACATCATCAACCTTCTTGGTGGACGTGCCAATATTGTCGACGTGGATGCATGTATGACGCGTCTTCGTGTAACCGTTAAAGATGCTGAAAAAGTCGGTAATGAAGAACAATGGAAAGCAGAAGGGGCTATGGGGCTTGTCATGAAAGGACAAGGTGTCCAAGCTATCTACGGACCAAAAGCTGACGTCTTGAAATCAGATATCCAAGATGTACTCGATTCAGGTGAAGTCATTCCTGAAACACTACCTAGCCAAATGACTGCCGTTCAAAAAGCGGAAGCAACATTTAAGGGTGTGACAGATGAAGTGCACTCAGTGGCAGATGGTCAAGTCATCACTATTGAAAATGTAAAAGATCCAGTCTTTTCACAAAAAATGATGGGAGATGGATTTGCAGTTGAGCCTGAAAATGGACATATCGTCTCTCCAGTCGCTGGTAAGATTACCAGTATCTTCCCAACCAAACATGCCCTTGGTTTAGTAACCGAAAATGGTTTGGAAGTTTTGGTTCACATCGGTTTAGATACTGTTAGTCTAGAAGGAAAACCATTTGAGGTCAAAGTGTCTGAAGGCCAAACAGTGGCTGCAGGTGACCTTTTAGTAGAAGCAGACTTGGATGCGATCCATGAAGCAGGTCGTGAAACTACAACAGTTGTTGTCTTCACCAATGCGGATGCCATCAAGTCAGTCTCAGTCCAACATACTGGTCAATTGGCAGCAAACGCGCCAGTCGCAACAGTAGAATTATAAGAGATTTTGGCAAAGAAAATGAGGTTGGGACAGTGTTCCCGGCCTCTTGCCGTTTCTCGTTTTTGAAAAAGGAGAAATCAGGGAATGAAATTTTTAACCTTAAATTCCCATAGTTGGATGGAAGAGAATGCCCAAGAAAAATTTGAGATTCTCAAGGAGCAAATTTTAAAAGCTGAATATGATGTGATTTGCTTTCAAGAAGTCAATCAAGAGATGGCCTCTGAGGAAGTTGAAACAGATGGGTATTATCAGGCTTTACCGTCAGCTGTAGCCATTCATAAGGATCATTTTGTACGGGTTTTGGTTGAGGAGTTGGCTGCTCAAGGGCTCCACTATTACTGGACTTGGGCTTACAACCATATTGGCTATGACCACCTAAATGAAGGAGTAGCGGTTCTTTCGCGTCAACCATTGAGAGCCGAGGAGATCTTAGTATCCAATATGGATGATCCTAAGGACTACCATACCCGTCGAGTAGCAGTAGCTCATACGACGGTCGATGGGAAAGAAATTGCGGTTGCCAGTGTCCATCTTTCATGGTGGGACAAAGGATTCCAGTTTGAGTGGCCACGCATTGAGAACTATTTCAGCCAAGTGGGAAAACCGTTTATTTTAGCTGGTGATTTTAATAATCCCGCAGGTCAAGAGGGCTACGAAACGATTTTGTCCAGTCCGTTTGTCCTTCAGGATAGTTTTATCGAGGCCAAAGAAACGAGAGGAACCTATACTGTAGGTCCAGGAATCGATGGTTGGACGGACAATCAAGTGCCTTTGCGAATTGATTATGTATTTGCCAGCCAAGAATGGGACATTCAGAACTTACACGTGATCTTTGATGGCCAAAACCTACCACTGGTGAGTGACCACTATGGTCTAGAAGCCGTCTTATCTTTGTAATTCAAAAGGAGAGTCGATAGAAGCCGTTTTGTTTGAACACCTTCTATTCGAACTCTTTTTTGCTGTATTTTAGGAGTTTTCGAGGCGAACCTTTGCTCCTCTTCTGCTTTCTTTACGATTCAATTTATGGTAAAATGAAGTGTTAAAACAGTTTAAGGAGGTAGCAAATGCGTTGTCCAAAATGTGGTGGAAGTAAGTCCAGTGTGGTAGATAGTCGACAAGCTGAGGATGGAAAAACCATTCGCCGTCGTCGGGAATGCGAAGAGTGCCACTATCGCTTTACTACCTACGAACGAGTAGAAGAACGAACCCTGGTCGTTGTCAAAAAAGATGGAACGCGTGAGCAATTTTCTCGTGATAAGATCTTTAATGGGATCATTCGCTCGGCTCAAAAACGACCGGTTTCAAGTGATGAAATCGAGGAGATTGTGAACCAAATCGAACAAAAGGTTCGCAGCCAAAGTGAAAATGAAATTAATAGTGAGTACATTGGTTCCTTAGTGATGGATGAATTAGCAGACCTAGATGAGATTACCTATGTGCGTTTTGCTAGTGTTTACAGGAGTTTCAAGGATGTCGGTGAATTGGAGACTCTCTTGAAGCAAATTACCAAGGGAAGCAAGAAGAAAAAGGAAAAATAAATGAAGCCCAATACTCCTTTCGCATTTTTAAAAAATCAATCTCTGCCACCAGCAGGGCCTGCGCTGGAGCTGTATTATTTGCCGATTTTGGGGCTGGAAACCGTTTCGGTTTATCGCTACCTAGTGGCCAGTTATGATCAAGGTGAAAAGCAACACCTCTTGGCACAGATTCTCAATCATATAGATCTTGGCTTTCCTCAACTGCTACTAGCTTTTGACCGTTTGATTGCGATGGGCTTGATGGATATTTTTGAGGAAGAAGATGCACTCACTATTCAGTTGCATGCTCCTCTTGAGAGTCCGTCTTTCTTTTCAAATGCTGTTTACAAACGCTTGCTTGAAAAAAAGATTGGAGAGAAAGCTCTAGAAGAGTTACTTCCAGAGCATTCACTAGGAACCAAGCGCCAGGTGTCCTTCTCACAAATTTTCGGTCTGGGAGAAGGAGAGAGTGCGGTTGTACCAAGTAAGAAACAAGCATTTGATATGGAAATGTTCAAACGCATGATGCGTCGAGATGGCCTTCGCTTTGAAGATGAAGGAGAGGCAACCTTGGCTCTCTTTGCAATAGCTGAAGAACAACATTGGACCTGGTATGAAACTTATCTCCTTGCCAAAGAAACTCTTGTGGATCGGACCATTTCACCTAAACGAATGCGGCAAAAATTGGCCCAAGGAAACCAAGAAAATCCACGTCTGTCCTATAGTCGTCAGGAAGAGACAATCCTGAAGGAAGCCAAGCAAAAAACAAGCCTGCAATTTTTGGCTGAGATCAAGAAGGCCCGCAAGGCAACCATTACACAGAGCGAGCGCAAAACCTTGACTAAACTAGCTGAACTGGGCTTGCTGGATGAAGTCATCAATATTATTTTATTGCTGACCTTTAACAAAACCCAGTCGGCGAATCTCAATGAGAAGTATGCCTTAAAGGTGGGCAATGATTTTTCTTACCAAAAGGTCAATAGTGCAGAAATGGCGATTCTCAAGGTTCGAGAGCGCCAAGAGCAGGCGAAGAATCAAGGGAATAAAGGTGGAAAGGCGACATCTCCAAAAGATAGACCAACCAATGTTCCTAAGTGGAGCCAGCCAAACTACCAAAATCAAACCAGTCAAGAAGAAAAAGTGGATCTTGCAAAAGAGAAACAACGTCTATTAGAAAAATTAAATCAAGGAGGTGAGTAGATGGAAAGTGTCGGTCAAACCATGTCTCACATGAACCGTGCTCGTCAATTCAACTATGAGGATTTGGTGGCACAAATTTTAGCGGATCAGGAAGTTGCGGCTTTTATCAAGGAACGTTCCTTGTCTGAGCAAGAAATTCGTCGCAGTATTTCAAAATTTAATCAATACATTAGTGAGCGCAACCGCTTTTTGCTGGGAGATCCCGATTATATTGCCAAAGGATATAAGCCTGTCTTAACCATGAATGAGGGCTATGCGGATGTGGCCTATGAAGAGACCCCTGAATTGATTGAAGCCCAAAAACGAGCTGCGATTAACCAACGTCTGAACCTGATCAATCTACCATCAACCTTGAAAGAGGCAAGTCTCGCTAAGGTTGACCTTGATGACAAGGGACGCTTTGTGGCCTTTGAAGAATTAGCCAATTTTGTGGCCAAGTATCCCGACTACCAAAAAGGGATCTACCTTTATGGTGATTTTGGGGTAGGAAAGAGCTACATGATGGCGGCCTTGGCCCATGATTTGTCTGAAAAGCGTCAAGCCTCTACCACTCTTCTTCATTTTCCTAGCTTTGTGATTGATGTCAAAAATGCTATTAGCTCAGGCTTGGTCAAGGAAATGGTCGACCAGGTCAAGAAAGCTGAAATTTTAATTCTTGATGATGTCGGCGCAGAACAGATGTCGGCCTGGGTGAGAGATGAAGTGCTGCAAGTGATCTTGCAACACCGGATGCAGGAAAATCTCCCTACCTTCTTTACCTCTAACTTTAATTTGAAAGAGCTAGAAGCTCACTTTTCGGCCTCGCGCAATGGTGATGAAACCTGGCAGGCCAAACGCCTGATGGAGCGCGTGAAATTCTTAGCTAAGGAAATCCATTTGGAAGGAGTAAACCGCCGATGAATGAAACCATCCGTTTAATGAAGTCTCATTTTTCTGTTCGTCGTTTTAAGGATGAAGCCATCAAGGAAGAAGATCTCAACGAAATTCTGACGGCTGGCCAGATGGCTTCTAGCTGGAAAAATTTTCAGTCTTATTCTGTGATTGTGGTCAAGAGCAAAGAGAAAAAAGAGGCTCTCTACGACTTGCTTCCTCAAGAAGCCATTCGTCAAGCAGCGGCCTTCCTTCTATTTGTTGGAGATTTAAATCGAGCTGAAAAAGCTGTCCATCTGCATGAGAAGGACTTCCATCCGGAAGGTGTGGACAATTTGCTGATCACTTCAGTGGATGCTGCCTTAGCTGCTCAAAATACGCTTTTAGCAGCAGAAAGTCTGGGCTACGGAGGTGTCATTATTGGCATGTTACGCTACTGTGCAGAAGAAGTCGCAACACTTTTTCATCTGCCAGATTATACCTATCCTGTTTTTGGGATTGCGCTAGGAGTCCCGAATCAAGACCATCCTGTGAAACCACGCTTGCCGTTGGAACAAGTCGTATTTCAGGAAGACTATCAAGAGCAGGATCCGTCTTTTGTATCTGCTTTTGATCAGGTGCAGGCTGATTATGCTGGCGCGCGTGCAACGGATAGTTGGAGCGAGCGGGTGGCAACTCAGTTTGGTCAACCTGAAGAAGCAACGACCAAAGCCTTGTTAGAAAAACACAAACTATTATAAACATTTCGTTAGAAGAAAAGAGGAAATCATGGCCCTACCAACTATTGCGATTGTAGGCCGTCCCAATGTCGGAAAATCAACGCTTTTCAACCGGATTGCCGGTGAGCGGATCTCCATCGTTGAGGATGTGGAAGGAGTCACTCGGGACCGCATTTATGCAACAGCTGAGTGGCTAAACCGAAAATTTAGTATCATTGATACTGGAGGAATTGATGATGTGGATGCCCCATTTATGGAGCAAATCAAACATCAGGCAGAAATTGCCATGGATGAAGCAGATGTGATCGTCTTTGTCGTTTCTGGTAAAGAAGGGATCACAGATGCCGATGAATATGTCACTCGTATTCTCTACAAGACTCATAAACCTATTATCTTGGCAGTAAATAAAGTCGATAATCCAGAGATGCGCAATGACATCTATGATTTTTATGCCTTGGGACTGGGTGAGCCCCTTCCAGTATCCTCTGTTCATGGGATTGGAACCGGTGATGTACTTGATGCCATCATCGAAAATCTTCCAATTGAAACAGAAAAAGAAAACCCAGATTTGATTAAATTTAGCTTGATTGGCCGTCCAAATGTCGGGAAATCTAGCTTGATTAATGCGATTCTTGGTGAAGACCGGGTGATTGCAAGCCCAGTAGCTGGTACAACTCGGGATGCCATTGATACCCATTTTACGGATGCCGAAGGCCAAGAATTTACCATGATCGACACGGCCGGTATGCGTAAGTCTGGAAAAGTCTATGAAAACACCGAAAAATACTCCGTTATGCGTGCCATGCGTGCCATCGATCGTTCCGATGTCGTCTTGATGGTGCTCAATGCCGAAGAAGGAATTCGCGAGTACGACAAGCGGATTGCCGGTTTCGCCCATGAAGCTGGTAAAGGCATGATCATCGTGGTCAATAAGTGGGACACCATTGAAAAAGACAACCATACCATGAAGCAGTGGGAAGAGGATATTCGCGATCAATTCCAGTACCTTTCCTATGCTCCGATTGTCTTTGTGTCCGCTCTTACCAAACAACGTTTACAAAAATTACCAGAGATGATCAAACAGATTAGTGAAAGCCAAAACACTCGAATTCCATCAGCGGTCTTGAATGATGTCATTATGGATGCCATTGCCATCAACCCAACACCTACTGATAAAGGAAAACGTCTCAAGATCTTTTATGCAACACAGGTTTCCACCAAACCACCGACTTTTGTCGTCTTTGTCAATGAAGAAGAACTCATGCATTTCTCTTACTTGCGTTTCTTAGAAAATCAAATTCGCAAGGCCTTTGTCTTTGAAGGCACTCCGATCCATTTGATTGCTCGTAAACGAAAGTAGGTAAAATGCGAAAAACAAATCGTTTTGTAAGATGAATTTTTGCCAGCTTTGTCTTTATTTTATTAACAGCTTGCCAGTCAATACGCCAAGAGAAGTATCAGGGGTCCTAGGGTAATGGGGATGAATCCGTTATTCTAACTATAAAAAATAAGGAAATCCTTAAAACGGAGTTCTGGAAAGAATTACCCGATATTGATGCTTCTGATTCATTATCATTTCATTCAGCGAAAGATAGTTTGCTTGAACATTATGGTCATATAAAGGGAATGGACTATTCTGTTGAAAAATCCAAGTCAGGCCATTTACAGATACATATCGTGACAGATTTTTCGAAATTGGATCTTAAAGCTTGGAACAAAGCCTTTAAAACAGATAGAAAATTAAAGGATGTAACCGACTATAGAAAAACGAAAAAAATATTAGAAGATAATGGAATGGTCAAAGTCCGGTGAAAGAATAGGATTGAAAATAACCAAAGAGGACTCCTTGTCAACTTCAACAGGTAGAAAAAGGGTCCTTTTTTCTATGAAAATTTGATATACTAAAACGTTAGAGGAAAAAGTAGGATATTTTTTTATTAAAAGAAAAGAAGGGGAAGCAATGTCTGGTACAGAATTACTATTGTTTGTTTCTTTGTTATGCTTATTGGCACTTGTACGTGTCATGAGAGGAGTTTTTAATAATGCTTTGGTCTTTTGGGGGTTGGCCATCCTTTATGGAACTTCACTGATACTAATCATTTGGGAATGGGTGATCATGACATCATCCATGACATTTTATGGAGAGATTGTCAAAGAAAGTTATGACTCTCTATTCGTTAAAGGATTAGCTGTCCTTCAAATTCTCTGGTCCTTCATTAAATTGTTATGTTTGGGCAAATTGTACATGATAATCGGGAATGCCTTAATGAAAAACAATTCACAAGATCAAGTGGCTGACTAATGGAAAAGGATTTGGAAAAAGGAATAGGGAACAGCACGTGAAAAAGCAGTTTCATGTAGTCTTTTACCAGTAGTCAGAAAGATGAGCACATCTGCCTAGCTCCAAGAGCCTGAGAATTGTTGGGGTAGGTAAAGGAAACATGGTTTCGTCACCAGAGGTTTTCGTTAGAGCACAAAAGCGAGCAAAGACTTAGGAGACTTGCTTCTCAAGTCCTATCCACCACCTCAATGCAGTTCGTTTAGCAATCAACCACTGGATCATATAGTTGTTTCTATTAAACCTCAAAGAGGCTGGGACAAAAGTCCTAGCCTCTCAATTGTCTTTGGATTGTCGAGCAAGACGCAGTGGTTGAGTGGGCTCTACTACGCTGATTTCATCAGCTTCAACAGCCCTACTCAAAACTGTGCGGAGGTGGGACAACGAAATCGAATTCTAACGAATGACTGATTTCTGTCCCACTCTCTCTTTTTAGAATCGAAAAACAAGAGATAGGTTTACAAGGAGACCTTTCTTGTTACGAAATCAGTTGAAAAGCTGGGACAATCTGGTCTCAGCTTTTTTTATCTAAAATGGGCTAAAATCCTTTCAAGATGATGACTATCTTTTCCTATTTTTCTATGGATATGGTATAATAAAGGGATGAATATAAGGTGGTAAACATGGCAAAATTAATTCCTGGGAAGGTTCGTTCACAAGGGAGCCTTCTCTATGAAGCAGGGAAAGTTTCCCTTCAGGAAGTGAAAGATAAGTACCTCTATTTTCGAGTAGAAGACGAAAATTTGCGCTACAGTTTAGATGACGAGGCGATCTTTTGTAGTTGTGCCTTCTTTCAAAAGAAAAAATTCTGTACGCATTTGGCAGCTGTTGAGGCCTACTTGAAAAATGACGACAAGGGGAAAACAGCTCTTACCAGTCTGGAAGAAGATGCGAGCGCGACCGAAGAGACCCAAGAAAAAGTCTCTTTTGGCCGTTTATTTTTAGATCAAGTCCTTCCAAAAATTGAAAAAAAAGAAACTCGCTATGTCTTATCAACCGTTGGACATGAGGATGATTTTTCTGGTCAATTTTTATGGAGTCTTCGTATCCGTCGTCTGCCAGACGAACGTTCTTACGTGATTCGTGATATCTTAGCTTTCTTGCAGACCCTTCAAAAAGAAGGACATTTTGCGATTGGTAAAAGCTACTATGAACCGATTTCTTACTTGGAATTTGATGAAGCCAGCCAAGATCTGATTCGTTTTCTACAGGGCTTGGTCATTGATCGTACGACCAAAGAGCAAGATTTTTTCCCCAATGCAGGACGTCATCTTTATTTTCCGCCTAGTCTCTTTGAAGAAGCTGTGGACTTACTAATGAGCCTAGACTCTTTTCTCCTACAATACAGCTTGTATGATTTTCAAGAAGTCTTTTTTCAAGATATCCATGGTGACGAAGCTCTCTTTAACTTTCAAGTAGAGGATCATGGAGAATATTATGAATTGATGATTACGGAGCCTCAGGTTAAGGTGGTTGAAGCGGGGGATTATCTTTTTCAAAATGGAATTTTTTACCATTTGACTCCGCAACAAAGGACACTCTGGAAGGCGATCCAAGACTTACCAATGGATCAGGATCAAAAGAAACGCCTGCATTTTGATCCGGCGGACCAGACAAAGCTGGCCTATAGTTTAAAAGAGTTTAAAAAACTGGGTCCTATTCAGGCGCCGACCAGCTTTTTGATCCATGATTTTACGCCGGAATTCTATTTTGATTTGGCTCAGGATCGGACCATTTTATTGGATATGGTTTTTCGCTTTAAGGATCGTAGGGTGAGTTCGCGTGAAGAACTGCTAAACCTCCCTTATTCTAGTGATTTTGATAAGGAGCAAGAGGTCTTTTCAACTATGCTGGCTGCAGGCTTTACAGATGATTTTTCTTCCCAAAGAGGTTCGTTGTCGAGTGAGCAAATCTACCCCTTCTTTCACCAGCAAATTCCATCCTTTGAAGCGATTGGCGAGGTGACACTATCGGATCGCCTCTTGGAGCTCTATCAAGTCGAACGTCCTAAAATTGATGTCCAGACCAATGGTCGCTTGCTTGAAATTGGTTTTGATTTTGCAAGTATTGATCCGGCTGAGGTAGACCAGGTCCTAAAAGCTTTAGTGGGCCAAGAAGACTACTTTGTCAGCCATACGGGAAAGGTACTTGTCTTTGATGAAGAGACGAAAAAGATCAGTCGTTCCTTAGTCGAGTTACGGGCAAAAATGACCAAGGGTGGCAAACTGCAGACGCAACGAATTGCGGCCTATGAACTAACAGGATTATTAGAAAACCAAGCGAATGTCCATTTTTCTGAGGAATTCCAACACCTAGCTCATGATTTAACACATCCTGAAGACTACTCGCTCCCTCAGATGGCTATAACAGCCACTCTTAGAGATTACCAAGAAACGGGAATCAAATGGTTCTCTATGCTGAATCATTACGGTTTTGGCGGTATTTTAGCGGATGATATGGGGCTTGGGAAAACCCTCCAAACCATTTCTTTTTTGACGAGCATTGTTCAAAAAGATACCAAGATTTTGATTTTAGCGCCGTCTAGTCTCATCTATAACTGGAAGCAAGAATTCTCAAAATTTGCTCCTCAATTGGAGGTTGCGGTTGTTTATGGCCTGAAGCAGCATCGTGATGAAATCATTGCGACGAATCCACAGGTCGTCATCACCAGTTATGCTTCATTCCGCCAAGATGTGGAAGAATACCAAAAGAATCAGTATGAATACCTGATTTTGGATGAAGCTCAGGTCATGAAAAATGCCCAAACAAAAATTGCTCAACACCTCCGAGGCTTTGATGTAGCGCATGTTTTTGCCTTGTCTGGGACACCAATTGAAAATCACGTAGGAGAACTTTGGTCCATCTTTCAGATTGTCCTCCCAGGCCTATTTCCAGCGAGAAAAGAATTCCAAAAATTAAGTCCTGAGACCATTGCCCGCTTTGTCAAACCATTTGTGATGCGGCGGAAAAAAGAAGAGGTGCTGAAGGAACTACCTGATTTGATTGAAACCACTTATCACAATGAGTTGGATGAAGCGCAAAAAACGATCTATTTGGCCCAATTAAAGCAGATTCAAGATCGAGTAAGAACGTCAAGTGATGAAGAATTAAACAGAAGCAAGGTAGAAATTCTGTCTGGTCTCATGCGTTTGCGCCAAATTTGTGATACACCGGCCCTCTTTATGGAGGACTACCAAGGTGAAAGTGGTAAATTAGAAAGTCTTCGAGACCTGCTGGCGCAAATCCAGGATAGCAATCATCGCGTCCTTATCTTCTCCCAATTTAGAGGTATGTTGGACATTTTAGAAAAAGAAATCGTGAAATTGGGGATGACCTCCTTTAAAATTACAGGATCGACTCCTGCTAAAGAACGTCAGGAAATGACCAATGCCTTTAATAGTGGAGAACGCACTGCCTTTCTCATTTCTCTAAAAGCTGGAGGGGTTGGGCTCAATCTAACAGGTGCTGATACCGTTATTTTAGTTGATTTGTGGTGGAATCCTGCCGTGGAAGATCAGGCGATCGGCCGTGCCCACCGAATGGGGCAAGACCAAAATGTAGAAGTCTATCGAATGATTACCAGAGGGACCATTGAAGAAAAAATCCAAGAGCTTCAAGCTTCTAAAAGACACTTGGTCTCAACAATTCTGGACGGAACGGAAACACGTTCCAGTCTATCTGTGGAAGAAATTCGTGAGATTCTTGGAATTCAATCAGAATAGCTTGAAAAATTCTGTGAATAGTTTATAATAAATGGAGTGTCGAAAGGAAGAAAGCATGACAGAAAAATATTTTCCTCAGGTAGGGGATAATGAGGTAATGTTAACAGAGATGCCCCACATGAACCTCTATGATGAGACGGACTTGATCAGTAACATCACGGGAGAGTACGTGGATAAAAATTATTTGGAGTGGCAGCCAATTGCCCAAAATACCAAGCCTAAGCATCCCTATCATCAACCGCTAGAGGAGCCTCTACCAAAAAGACGTCCTGTTAGAAAACCGGATTTTAAAGAACCGATAGATAAGAAAAGCCCAGCCAATCGCTATGCAGAAGAAGCAAGAGAGCGGGCGCGTGAGGATCTGAAAAAGAAACGCACGGCACCTTATCTGACTACAGATCCATCCTCTACAACGGCCAATCGAAAAAAACCGTTCATTTCAGAGCGCAAATCTACTCAACCAACGGCTCCTTTTCAAAAAGAAAACCCTGGTGAATTATTGAAGTACAGTAAACGGTTGCGACAAGACCAGCTGATCCTTGCCAATATTGAACCAGCCAAGGAAGAGGAAGTAGTAGATCCTACTGATAAGAAAAAAAATAATTACGACTTCTTAAAAACCAGTCAGATCTACAATCACGATCAAAAGAAGCTAAAACCTCAGCCAATCAAACAAGAATTGGATCTGACGCATCTAGATGAAGAATAAGGAGAGAACATGTCTAAAACATACCATTTTATTGGAATTAAAGGAGCTGGTATGAGTGCTTTGGCGCTCATGCTTCACCAAATGGGACATACTGTTCAAGGGTCAGACGTTGACAAGTATTACTTTACACAACGTGGCTTGGAACAGGCAGGAATTCAAATCTACCCATTTGATGTGAAAAACCTAGAGGGAGACAAGATTCTCATTGCCGGAAATGCTTTCCGTCCGGACAACAATGTTGAGATTGCTTATGCGGATGAACACGGTTTGACCTATAAACGTTACCATGAATTCCTTGGAGAGTTTATGCGTGACTTTGTTAGTATGGGGGTTGCAGGTGCACACGGCAAAACTTCAACGACGGGGATGCTCTCACACGTTCTATCGAACATTACAGACACCAGCTACTTGATCGGAGATGGGACTGGTCGTGGTTCTGCCGCAGCCAAATACTTTGTCTTCGAATCAGATGAGTACGAACGTCACTTTATGCCTTACCATCCAGAGTACAGCATTATCACCAATATTGACTTTGACCACCCAGACTACTTCACGAGCTTAGAAGATGTCTTTAATGCCTTTAACGATTATGCCAAACAAATCAGTAAGGGTCTCTTCATCTACGGAGAAGACAAGGAGTTGCGTCGGATTACCTCTGAAGCACCGATCTATTACTATGGTTTTGACAAGGGAAACAACGATTTTGTAGCGAGCAACCTTCTTCGTTCCACAACCGGATCAACCTTTAGCGTGCATTACCATGGGGAAGATTTGGGTCAATTCCATATTCCAACCTTTGGTCGCCACAATATCATGAATGCAACAGCTGTCATTGCCTTGTTGTACATTGCTGGCTTTGACTTGAACCTTGTTCGCGAACATTTGAAGACCTTCGCGGGAGTGAAACGCCGTTTCACTGAAAAGGTGGTCAATGGAACCGTTATTATTGATGACTTTGCGCATCATCCAACAGAAATTATTGCAACCTTAGATGCGGCCCGTCAAAAATACCCAAGCAAGGAAATTGTAGCCATTTTCCAACCACACACCTTTACACGGACCATTGCCCTCTTAGATGAGTTCGCAGATGCCTTGAACCAAGCAGACGCGGTTTATTTGGCTCAGATCTATGGTTCTGCGCGTGAAGTAGACCATGGTGATGTCAAGGTGGAAGATCTGGAAGCCAAGATTGTGAAACGCTCAGCCGTTATCACAGCTGAGAATGTCTCTCCTTTGCTGGATCATGACAATGCAGTCTATGTCTTTATGGGAGCCGGGGATATTCAAACCTATGAATACTCATTCGAGCGTCTCTTATCAAGCTTGACACATAGTGTACAATAAAAAAAGTGAGTCTGGAATCGCGTGATTTCAGGCTCACATTGCTGTCGGACACAAAAAATGAATCCAGCATTTTCTGGTATTTGCTAGGGATTAAAAGGAAAAGAAATTGAAAGAAAACTTGACCATTCGACAAGCTCGACTAGATGATTTGGATGCTATTGAGCGTATTGAACAGGAGAATTTTTCTGCAGAAGAAGCAATAGCACGTGAGATTTTACGAGATCACATTGAAACCATTCGCTCGACTTTTCTAGTAGCAGAGAGCAAAGGCCAGATTTTAGGCTATCTAGAAGGTCCTGTTAGACCAGAGCGCTATTTGATCGATTCCTCCTTTTCAGAGGTAGAAGATCTGAGCCATATCGAAAAAGGCTTTATTTCTATTACCAGTCTGTCCATTGCCAAAGAAGCCCAAGGATTGGGTCTTGGTGGGGCCTTGCTTGAGGCGATGAAGGAGATTGCTATCAAGGATGACCGTCAAGGGATCAATCTAACCTGTCATGATTATTTGATTCCTTATTATGAGAAACACGGTTTTACAAATGAAGGACTGTCTGACTCTCAGTATGCGGGAGAAGTATGGTACAATCTGGTTTGGGAAAGGAAAAACCTTGATTAACTAGGTGTTTTCAAGAAGAAGGGCGATTTGTATTGCTTTTCTAAATCTTTTAAGATATAATATTAAGGATTATGATGAGGGAGGTCAATTATTTGACTGATAAATCACAAGATAGTGAGAAGGGATTAAGCTTCAAAGAGCAGATCCTCAGAGATTTAGAAGAGGCCAACGAGCAGATTTTAAAGATTGAAAAAGAGTATGATCTACCAGATAGAAGTATTGAAACCCCTTCTTCACCGAAAGAAGATGAAGCATCCACACCGCCTCCAAAAAGAGAAGAAGTGGAACAACAGCCTGAGGCTAGTCCTGCTGTGGCTGATGAAAAAGGGAGCGAGCCGTCAAAAACGACTCTTAAAGAACCAAGTCAAAAGCCAGTAGAAGACAAACTATCACGCTCAACACGTCATCAAAAGAAAAAGAAACAAAATAAGATTGCCAAACGCATTGTCCGGACGGTGGTCACCATCTTATTGGTTGTGATCGTTGCGACGGGGATCTTTGCTGCGACTTATGTCAATTCAGCTTTGAAACCTATGGATAAGAATGCAACAGAGTTTGTGACGGTTGAGATCCCAGCTGGTTCTAGTAATCGTGAGATTGGAAGCATCTTAGAGAAAAAAGGTCTCGTGAAAAACGGCCAGTTCTTCAACTACTACACCAAGTTTAAGAACTACAGCAATTTCAAATCTGGATATTTCAATTTGCAAAAGAGTATGGATTTAGAAACCATCATTCAAAAATTGCAGGAAGAAGGGACCAAAACCCCTCAACCTCCAGTTCTTGGTAAGGTGACGGTTCCTGAAGGTTACTCAATCGATCAGATTGCGGAAGCCATCACTACGGATGTCTCCACGAAGAAGAAAGGCAAGACACCATACAAGAAAGACGATTTCTTGAAGGCAGTCCAAGACGAAGCTTTTATTGAGAAGATGGTAGCGAAGTATCCTAAGCTCTTGGCCAATCTTCCAAGTAAGGATTCAGGTGTTCGTTACCGCTTAGAAGGTTATCTGTTCCCAGCTACATACAATTATGGGAAAGATACCAAAGTGGAAGATATGATCGAGCAGATGCTTGCAGCGATGGATCAAAAATTAAGTTCCTATTATGATACACTTGAAAGCAAGAACCTCACCGTCAATGAAGTCTTGACTCTTGCTTCCTTAGTTGAAAAAGAAGGAGCAAACGACCAGGACCGCAAAGATATCGCAAGTGTCTTCTATAACCGCTTAAACCAAGATATGCCACTGCAAAGTAACATTGCCATTCTTTATGCGCAAGGCAAACTTGGTCAAAAAACGACCCTAAAAGAAGATGCAACGATTGACACAGAACTTGATTCTCCATTCAATATTTACAAAAATACTGGATTGATGCCTGGACCTGTTGACAGTCCAGGGGTATCAGCGATTGAAGCAACGGTGAACCCAAGTAAAACAGATTACTTGTACTTTGTCGCAAATGTTGAGACAGGTGAGGTCTTCTTTGCAAAGACTTATGAAGAACACAATAAAAATGTAGAAGAACACGTCAATAGTAAATTGACGCAAGCAAGTTCAAACTAGGAAAAGCATGTGGCGCGTCCACAGCTTTTTCATTCAAATATAGAAAGAGAAGAAACATGGCAGAAAAAACATACCCTATGACCTTAGCAGAAAAAGAAAAATTGGAACAAGAATTAGAAGAGTTGAAATTGGTTCGTCGTCCAGAAGTGGTCGAACGGATCAAGGTAGCTCGTTCTTATGGAGACCTCTCAGAAAACTCTGAGTACGAAGCAGCCAAGGATGAACAGGCTTTTGTTGAAGGACAAATTTCTAGCTTGGAAACAAAAATTCGTTATGCTGAAATCGTTGATAGTGACGCTGTAGCGGTAGATGAAGTCGCTATTGGTAAAACCGTAACGGTTCAAGAAGTTGGAGAATCCGATCAAGAAGTCTACAGTATCGTAGGATCAGCAGGAGCGGATGCTTTTGCTGGGAAGATCTCAAATGAAAGCCCTATTGGACATGCCTTAATTGGTAAGAAAACAGGCGACGTAGTCACAGTTGAGACACCGGTTGGAAGTTACCAAGTGAAAATTTTGAACGTAGAAAAAACGGTGTAAGATAAAAAAGTAGGTTCTCGAGGAGAGCCTTCTTTTTTGGCTTTAAAAGAGAAGGGTCTCTTTGTGAGAGTGAGGATTCTTGTGACTGGCTGAACGGTATCAAAAAAGAGAGTGGGACAGAAAATGGTCATTCGTTAGAATTCGATTTCGTCGTCCCACCTCCGCATAGTTGAGTAGGGCTGTATAAGCTGATGAAATCAGCGTAGTAGAGCCCACTCAACCACTGCGTCTTGCTCGACAATCCAAAAATAATTAAGAGGCTAGGACTTTTGTCCCAGCCTCCTTTGTATGCTACTAGAATTTAGTATGTTTTCTATTTTCGATTGCGTTGTTTTCCTGCGTTGCGGTTGCTTTTTGGCTTGTGTTGGAGTTGTGTTGTCGCAGTTGGGGTAACGTCTTTTTTCACACGGTGACTGGTTGCTTTTGGAGGATTATTTTTGTATTCCTCAGCGACACGTTTGCGAAGATTTGGACGAATCAGGTAATTAACGACAAATTGTTGGATGATTTGGATGACCCCACCGACTACCCAATAAAGGGTCACTCCAGCAGTATTTAGAACAGAGAAGACAGCGATCATAATTGGACTCATCAGCGATGCTTTGCGCATGCTTTCTTTTTGGGTTTCATCTTCGATCCCATGAAGTGAGAGCACACTTTGAATGTAGTAGAGGACCGCAACGATCGCTGTCAAAAGCAAGCTGGGCTTACCAAGAGGAATTCCAAGGAAGGTCTGTCCAGCAATCCCTTTGGTGTGTTGAGCCGCAAAGAAGAGAGCTGAGAAAAATGGCATTTGGATCAATAGTGGCAAACAACCAATGCCTCCAAACATGCTGACTCCATTCTCCCGTTGGGCCATCATCAATTCTTGTTGAGCTAACAATTTTTCTTCTTGAGTTTTAGCTGTTTTCATCCGATCTTGGATAGGACCAAGGATCGGCTTTAAGTAGTTCATCTTTTCAGATTGGTAAGTTGCCTTCCACGATTGGTACAAGCCAAGTGGCAAGATAATCAAGCGGACAATCAAGGTCACAATAATAATGCCAAGTCCAAAGCCTAAGCCGAGGTTGTTGGCAAAGAATTTAATGGCTTCCCCCATTGGACGTCCAAGGACATTCCAGATGAATCCAGTTGGATTGCCAGTTTTACGATCGATGCCGACACACCCTGACAAAAAGACCAGGGAAGTGAGAGCCATCGTTGCCAGTAATACGAATTTATTTTTTTTCACAAATAGTTCCTCTTTTAAAAAATAATACTTCTCTATTCTACTGTTTTTTTTGAAAATACACAATAGGTCGATCGTCTTAATTTGTAATTTTGAAATTGGAGAAGTTTTCAAAATTTGCCAAATTGACATCCAAATAGGACACCTTTGAAAAAGGAGTTGGCCCTTTGCGGATTTCTTGAATGAATTTGGCCATTTGTTGACTGGTTTCAGCCTGAGCTAATATGCCAACCGTTCCATCATCGTTGTTCCAGACACGCCCTGTGATGCCACCGATCTCAAGAGCAAGAGCATAGACACCCCAACGAAAGCCAACCCCTTGAACACGCCCTTGGGCAATCATTTTTACCTTTTGCATTTCTTTCCTCCTAGGCACAAAGAAATCCATCTGAAGCAGATTTCTTTGTGATATAATAGTCCTATGAATATTATAACGTCTAAATCCAATAATGGGATCAAAAATGCAAAAAAATTACATCAAAAAAAATATCGAACCGATTCCTACCTGATTGAGGGCTGGCATCTCTTTGAAGAAGCAGTGAACTATCAAGCCCCTATCCGGCAGATCTTTGTTTTAGAAGCGTTTTTGGATCTGGTAGAGGGGATGGATCAGGTAACAGTAGTGACACCCGAGATTTTGGAACTGTTAGCTGATTCCAAGACCCCTCAAGGGATTGTGGCAGAGATTGCTCTTGAGCAACCCGTCCTTCCTGATCAGCTACAAGGACGCTTCCTCTATTTGGAGGATGTACAAGACCCTGGAAATGTGGGAACCATGATTCGTACAGCAGATGCTGCAGGCTTTGATGGTGTCATTCTATCAAAAGCTTCCGCTGATATATACAGTCTCAAGGTCCTTCGCTCCATGCAAGGAAGTCACTTTCATCTTCCTATCTGGAAAATGGACCGAGCTGAGCTGTTTGAGCGTGCTTCCAAATCCAATACTCCGGTCCTTGCGACGACCTTATCGAAATCGTCAATCGATTACCGTCAGCTTCCTCAGATGGACCTGTTTATCCTGGTCATGGGCAATGAAGGACAGGGCATCAGTTCGGAAATGGCGGCTCAAGCAGACCAGCTCGTACATATCACGATGCCAGGTCTGGCCGAGAGTTTAAATGTTGCGGTGGCTGCTGGAATTTTGATGTTTTATTTAAGGTTTTTTTGAGAAAAAGCAGTATACTGAAACTGTAAGGAAAAGTTGTTGGAGATCTGATTGGGAGAACTCATCGATGAAAGGTGGTTAGCTAATGCATTATGATCACGACAAAGAATATATGACCTACGTGGGACACTTGATCCAGCACCCGAAGGTTCAAAAATTATCCACTATTCCCCACCATATTCATTCCAACCGCTTGGAGCATTCCATTCACGTCAGCTACACCAGCTACAAGGTGGCCAAAAGATTTGGTTGGGATGCCAAAAGCGCGGCTCGGGGTGGTCTCTTACATGACCTATTTTATTACGATTGGCGTGAGACCAAGTTTACAAAGAGCCACGCCTGGGTTCATCCACGCATTGCTGTAAGAAATGCGCGAAAGATTACAGAACTCAATGCTAGGGAAGAAGATATCATCGTTAAACACATGTGGGGGGCTACCCTTGCTCCGCCTCGTTACAAAGAGTCCTTCGTGGTGACTATGGTGGATAAATACTGGGCGATCAAGGAAGCCTCCAAGCCGTTACGACATAAGATGGCTAAAAAGAGATTTTTTCACCGAAAAATGTTAAAATCGTAGTAAATAAATTTGAAAGGAAGTTTATTAGATGTATAATGACTCTATAATCCAGGAACAAAGTGGATTGAATGCTTTTTATAATAAAATCTATTCCTTAGTAGGGATTGGTGTTGGGATTTCGGCCCTTGTGTCTGGTCTTATGATGACCGTTTTTCAAGACTTTTTCGTTCAAATCCTGACAACTGCGCCAATGGTTTATTACATTGCTATTGCGGCAGAATTGATCTTGGTCTTTGTTGCAAGTGGGAAGGCTGTTAAAAACAGTCCGTCTGCCCTTCCAATTTTCCTGATCTACTCAGCTTTGAATGGATTTACTCTCAGCTTTATCATTGCCCAATACATGCAAGCGACTGTCTATAAGGCTTTCTTGGTCAGCGCCTTGATGTTTGTTGTCATGGGAGCTATTGGACGCGTTGTGAAAAAAGACCTTTCAGGTATGGGACGTGCCTTGATGGGCGTCTTGATCGGTGTGATCATCGCATCTGTCGTCAATATTTTCTTGAGAAGCTCTGGAATGGATTATATCTTGAGCATTATCTCCGTCTTCCTCTTTGCAGGATTGACAGCTTGGGATAATCAAAAGATCCGCTATGTTTATGATCAATCGAATGGTCAACCTGCAACAGGCTGGGCTGTTGCCATGGCTTTGGAACTGTATCTTGATTTTATCAACCTCTTTATCAGTTTGGTTCGAATTTTTGGAAGAAACGACTAATGAAGATGGATGAAGCTGGGGCAGTTGCCTCGGCTTTTTTTGTTCCCAAACTTGTGCTATACTAGTATGGACTAAAGAATAGAAATGAGTGCTTATGAAAACACCCTTTGTAACCCGTGAACAATTAGACCAGTTGATCCAAGAATTTCCAACGCCTTTTCATCTCTATGATGAAGCAGGGATTCGTGAAACAGCACGAGCGCTTCACAAGGCTTTTGCATGGAATGAAGGCTTTAAAGAATACTTTGCGATCAAAGCCACACCCAATCCATCTATTCTAAAAATTTTGCAAGAAGAGGGCTGTGGAGTCGATACTGCCAGCTACGTTGAATTGTTAATGGCGGATAAGTTGGGTTTTAGTGGAAAAGAGATCATGTTTTCTTCGAACAACACCCCAGCCAATGAATTCGTCTACGCTCGGGAATTGGGAGCAACCATCAATCTGGATGCCTACGAAGACATTGCCTTCTTAAAATCAGTTGCCAGCATTCCAAAGGTGATTTCCTGCCGCTACAATCCTGGTGGAGTCTTTGAACTGGGAACCGATATTATGGACAACCCAGAAGAAGCGAAGTTTGGGATGACCAAGGAGCAATTGATCCAATCCTTTAAGGAGTTAAAGGAGTTGGGTGTGGAAGAGTTCGGGATTCATGCCCTCTTGGCCTCGAATACCGTATCGAACGATTACTATCCTGAGTTGGCACGTCAGCTCTTTGAATTGGCAGTAGAAGTCGTCGAAAAAACAGGGGTTCACTTGGGCTTCATCAACCTATCTGGTGGTGTCGGGATTAACTATAAACCGGAACAACGTCCCAATGATATTGCTGTAATTGGCGAAGGGGTGCACCGTGTGTTTGATGCCATTCTTAAACCTGCAGGTCTGGGTCATGTCAAAATCTATACGGAGCTTGGCCGCTTTATGCTGGCTTCTAACGGTCTTTTAGTGACGACCGTGACCCATAAAAAGAAGACCTATCGGACCTATGTTGGTGTTGATGCTTCAGCTGTCAATCTTCTTAGACCAGCTATGTACGGAGCCTACCACCATATCACCAATATGGACCGTCCGGATGGACCAACAGAAGTGGTCGATATTGTTGGAAGCCTTTGTGAAAACAACGATAAATTTGCCAAACAACGAGAACTCCCAGTGACGGAGATTGGAGATGTCTTGGTCATTCATGATACGGGAGCTCACGGCTTTTCAATGGGCTATCAATACAATGCCAAGTTGCGTTCAGCAGAAGTCTTGCTTCAAGAAAATGGGCAAGCACGCTTGATTCGACGGGCAGAAAAACCAGAGGATTATCTGGCAACTCTCTATGGCTTTGACATTGAAAAATAAGCGATTGTCTGCTATAATAATAGTTATGTAAAAATAATGGATCGGAGAAAAATGTATGAATCTCTTTTTAGGAATTTTGTTGATTATTTTGGCTTTCTTTGGTGGAATGGTTGCAGGTATGTTCTTGCTTCGTCGTCAATTTGAAAAAGAATTTGCATCAAACCCCCGTTTGAATGTTGAAGCAGTTCGGACGCTTTTAGGTGCTAGTGGCCAACGTCCAAGTGAAGCAAAAGTTCAACAAGTCTATCGCCAAATTATCAACCAACAAAAATCTGCAATGGCGAAAAATAAGAAAAAATAAAGAGTGGGACAATCTCACGAGAATAAATGAGAGGGGCTTGGAGGAATTTCTTAGTCCCTCCTTTTGGAAGGAAGAGATATGGATAACCGACCGATTGGTTTTTTAGATTCTGGAGTAGGTGGCCTGACGGTGGTTCGCGAACTGCTCCGTCAACTGCCTCATGAAGATGTTGTCTATATTGGGGATTCGGCGCGTGCCCCTTATGGTCCTAGACCAGCAGAACAAATTCGCGACTATACTTGGCAGATGGTAAACTTCCTTTTGACAAAAAATGTGAAGATGATTGTCTTAGCCTGTAATACTGCAACGGCTGTTGTCTGGGAAGAAGTCAAGGCCAAACTCGATATCCCCGTTTTGGGAGTGATCTTGCCGGGAGCTTCTGCAGCCATCAAATCAACGACCCATCAAAAAGTTGGAGTGATTGGGACACCGATGACAGTCTCGTCTGGAATCTACCAAGAAAAAATCCAACACTTAGCTCCAGATATGGAAGTCACCAGTCTAGCTTGTCCCAAATTTGTCCCCTTGGTGGAGTCGAATGAATTAACCTCCAGCGTTAGTAAAAAGGTGGTCTATGAGACCCTAAAACCACTAGTTGGAAAGGTTGATACCCTTGTTTTGGGATGTACCCATTATCCACTCTTGAAACCCATTATCCAAAATGTGATGGGACCATCTGTTAAATTGATTGATAGTGGGGCAGAGTGTGTTCGGGATATTTCCGTATTGTTAAATTATTTTGAGTTGAACAAAAGCCGTGAACTAGCGGGGCAAAACCATCGTTTTTATACAACGGCAAATGCCAATAGCTTTGCAGCGATTGCTGAAAAGTGGCTAGAGCGTTCGGTGAATGTGGAGCATGTGAATTTATGAGTGACAAACTATTTGAATACAAAGATTCCCAAGATTGGTATATTGCCCAATGGGGAGAAGATGCAGACTACAACCAATTTAGTCAAGTTCCTGCGGAAGCTTCCACTCTGTTAGACCAGCTGGAACTTCTCTTTGAAAAAGATTCCCAAGGTTTCCCCCTTAATCTATCGGTGATGCGCTATGGATCAGCTTTTCGTTTCCTGACTTTTTTGACGGAAGTCTTAAATGAGGTCAAGGGAAGAGCTTTTGAGATTGTCCAACGTCAAGGGGCCTTGCTCTTGGTAGAGAAGGGCAGCTTACTTTATGTGCATCTACCAAGTGAGGGTGTGAACTTAGAAGCTTTTTTAGGGCAAGATAAGGTGAAAGATACCATCCTTATTGCGACTCGTAATGAAGGAAAAACCAAGGAATTCCGCAATATGTTTGAAAAATTAGGCTTTGAAGTGGAAAACCTCAATCAACATCCAGAGCTTCCAGAAGTGGAAGAAACAGGGATGACCTTTGAAGAAAATGCCCGCCTCAAGGCTGAAACAATCGCTGAATTAACCGGCAAAACGGTCTTGGCAGATGATTCAGGCTTGAAGGTGGATGTCTTAGGTGGCTTACCTGGAGTTTGGTCTGCTCGCTTTGCGGGAGTTGGCGCGACGGATGCGGAAAACAATGCCAAGTTGTTGCATGAGTTGGCCATGGTCTTTGAGTTGAAGGATCGTTCAGCCCAATTCCATACGACCTTGGTGGTTGCAAAACCTGGTAAGGAAAGCCTAGTAGTAGAAGCGGATTGGCCAGGCTATATTAATTTTGAGCCTAAGGGTGAAAACGGCTTTGGCTATGATCCTCTCTTTTTGGTTGGGGAAACTGGCCGTGCTGCTGCGGAATTAACCCTTGAAGAAAAAAATACACAATCGCATCGTGCTTTAGCTGTTAAAAAATTATTGGAGGTATTTCCATCATGGCAAAGCAAACAATCATCGTAATGAGTGACTCGCATGGAGACCGTTCCATCGTAGAAGCAATTAAAGACAAATACCTAGGTCAGGTCGATGGTATCTTTCACAATGGGGATTCTGAACTAAAAAGTGATGATCCTGTCTGGGAAGGGATTCACGTTGTCAAAGGAAACATGGATTTTTATGATGGCTATCCAGAACGCTTGGTGACCCAACTAGGGCCAACACGAATCATCCAGACCCATGGGCATCTCTTCCAGATCAATTTTAGTTTTCAAAAATTGGATCTGTGGGCCCAAGAGGAAGAAGCAGATATCTGTCTTTACGGCCACCTTCATATCCCAGATGCTTGGAAGGAAGGTCGGACCCTCTTTGTGAATCCTGGTTCGATCAGTCAGCCACGTGGTCCTATTCGAGAGTGCCTCTATGCTAAAATTGAGATAGATGATTCCAATTACAAGGTAGAGTACTACACGAGAGACCATGTATTGTATCCGGAATTAACAAAGGAGTTTAGCAGATGATCGCAAAGGAATTTGAGCACTTCTTGCTGGCGCAAGAAGAAACATTCCTAACCCCTGCCACAAACTTGGCGGTCTTAATTGACACCCATAATGTGGACCACGCCGTCTTGCTCTTAAGTCAGATTAGTTATAGTCGGATTCCAGTGGTTACTGCTGAGCGCAAGTTTGTAGGGACCATTTCTCTAACGGATATTCTATCGTATCAACTCCAACACAACATTCCTGAGGAGACTTTTGCTTCTATGGATATTGTGGATATCGCAAAAAAAGAGGTTGGGATCATCGGAGTAGATTTTAATCTGACAGAAGTCCTCCATAAACTGGTGGATGATTCCTTCTTATCGGTGGTGGACCAAGCAGGGATTTTCCAAGGAATTATCACACGAAAATCCATTCTCAAAGCCATCAATTCGCTCATGCATAATTTTTCAAATGAATACGAGATGATTCCAAAATGAAAGAATTTATTGCAAGTTTTATTGATCAAAAAGAGCTGAGTGAAAATTCTCAGTCGGCTTATTTCTATGACTTGGACCAATTTATTGAGTCCATCCATGGAAAAGTGACACCGACAAATTTGAGAATTTACCAAGCTTCTATTAAGGATTTTAAGCCGGCTGTCCAAAAACGGAAGTTATCAGCCGTCAACCAATTCCTTTACTATCTATATCAAGAACATCATATTTCAGAGTACCATCGCCTTGTCTTGCCTAAAATTCATGTCGTCAAGACCCATGATCGAGAGTTGATGGATTTGACCCATTTTTGGGACGCATCAACCAACCCACAGGGACGTTTGATGGCCTTATTGATTCTGGAGATGGGCTTATTGCCAAGTGAAATTCTTCAAGTCAAGGTTGCAGATATTCAGATGGACTTTCATGTCATTCGAGTGGGCAAGGATGGTCAAAAACGGGTCTTAAAAGTACCAGAACCTCTACTGGATGAGTTGCAAGTCTTCTTAGATGGGGTTTATCTCTTTGATAATAAAGGCAAATCCTACTCACGGCAGTGGGGATTTCGACAATTAGAGGCTTTCTTGATCGAAAAAGGCCACCAAGATTTATCCGCACAATCGATTCGCGAACAATATATTTTGAAGCAAAGAGAACTGGGTGTAGATCTCTTTAGTATTGCGCGTGAGCTGGGTTTAAAGACCATGGTGACATTAGAAAAATATAAATAATGGATATTAAAATTAAAGATTTTGAAGGGCCCTTGGACCTCTTGCTCCACTTGGTCTCCAAGTACCAGATGGATATCTATGAGGTTCCTCTGATTGAGGTGATTGAACAATATCTGGCCTATCTTGCGACTCTGAAGGCCTTAAAGCTAGAGGTAGCAGGGGAATATATGCTCATGGCTAGTCAGCTGACTTTGATCAAGAGCCGCAGACTCCTGCCAAAGGTCGCAGAGGAGCTGGAGGAAGCAGAAGACCTGGAGCAAGACCTCCTTTCTCAATTGGAAGAGTACCGGACCTACAAACAATTAGGGGAATTGATGGCCTCTCAACACGAAGAACGGGCCCTCTATTATTCAAAACCCAAATTGGAATTGGTCTATGATGATACGGAATTGCTTCACGATCGCACTACAGTGGACCTTTTCTTGGCCTTTTCAAAACTATTAACCAAGAAAAAGGAAGAATTCCGTCAGAACCATACGACCATTGTCAAAGATGAATACAAGATTGAAGATCTGATGGACCAGCTGCGCCAACAATTACAGAATCAATCGCAAATTCTCTTGCAAGATTTGTTTAACAAAGCAGCTAATCTCCAAGAGGTGATCACCTTATTTCTTGCAACGCTTGAGCTGATTAAGATCCAAGAGGTGACAGTGGTACAAGATACTGCTTTTGGAGAAATTTACGTAAATAGGATGGAAGATGAGCAAACTAGCTGAAATTGAAGCACTTTTATTTGTAGCAGGCGAAGAAGGAATTACTGCTAGGCAAATCGCCGATATTCTGTCTTTGCCTCCTACGGGCGTGGTGCAAAGTTTAGATAAATTAAGCCAAAAATACCAGAACGATGAAGAGACTAGTCTTTGCTTGATGGAGACGGCCTCTCATTATAAATTGGTAACAAAGGCAGACTATGCAACGGTTCTACGTGACTATTCTAAAACGCCCATGAACCAAAGTTTGTCCAGAGCTGCTCTTGAAACCTTGTCAATCATTGCTTATAAACAGCCGATCACTCGTGTCGAGGTCGATGATATTCGGGGGGTCAATTCTAGTGGTGCTATTGCCAAGCTTCTATCATTTGACCTGATTCGTGAGGATGGGAAAAAAGAAGTCCTCGGGCGCCCCAATTTGTATGTGACAACGGACTATTTTTTGGATTACATGGGTGTCAATCATTTGGAGGAATTGCCAAAGGTTGAGGATATAGAACTAGATCCAGTAGAAGGTCAATTATTTTCAGAGAGAACAGAGGAACTAGATGAGAATTAATAAATACATTGCCCATGCAGGTGTAGCGAGTCGTCGCAAGGCTGAGGAGTTGATCAAGCAAGGCTTGGTAACGGTCAATGGTCAGGTTGTACGAGAACTAGCAACCATCATTCAATCAGGGGATAAGGTTGAAGTTGAAGGAACTCCAATCTATAACGAAGAGAAGGTCTACTATCTTTTAAATAAGCCGCGAGGGGTGATCTCCAGTGTATCGGATGATAAAGGCCGAACGACTGTGATTGATCTCTTGTCTCAAGTTCCAGAGCGAATCTACCCTGTGGGGCGTCTAGACTGGGATACATCTGGTGTCTTGATTTTGACCAATGATGGTGACTTTACAGATGAGATGATTCACCCACGTAATGAGATTGATAAGGTCTATGTGGCGCGTGTCAAAGGCATTGCCAACAAGGAAAACTTGCGTCCCTTAACACGTGGAGTGACCATTGATGGGAAGAAAACCAAGCCAGCGACTTATGAGATTTTAAAAGTAGATGCGGATAAAAATCGTTCGGTGGTGCAGTTGACCATCCACGAAGGGCGCAATCACCAGGTCAAGAAGATGTTTGAAGCCGTGGGGCTCTTGGTGGATAAGCTCTCTCGGACCCGATTTGGAACACTGGATGTGACTGGACTTCGTCCAGGTGAATACCGCCGCTTGAATAAAAAAGAAATCAGCCAACTGCACAATCTAGCAGTGACCCGGTCGAAAAAAGCATGAAGAAAATCTTGATCGCCATGGTGAGGGGCTATCAAAAGTGGATTTCCCCCCTTTTTCCGCCGTCTTGCCGCTTTCAGCCAACCTGTTCTAATTATATGATCCAAGCGATTGAACGCTTTGGAGCAAAAGGGGTCCTGATGGGGATTGCGAGGATTTTGCGATGCCATCCAGGGACTAAAGCGGGACCAGACCCCTTGCCAGACCATTTTAGCCTGAGACGAAATGCTAAGTCAGAACAGAACGATAAAAATCAATAAAAATGAGAGTGGGACCGAAATCGGTCATTCGTTAGAATTCGATTTCGTCGTCCCACCTCCGCACAGTTGAGTAGGGCTGTAAAAGCTGATGAAATCAGCGTAGTAGAGCCCACTCAACCACTGCGTCTTGCTCGACAATCCAAAGACAATTGAGAGGCTAGGACAAAAAGATTTTGATTTTAGGAATTCTTTATTATAAATTTTTAAAATCGATAGATTAGACAAAAAGCGAACAAAAAGAGTATTCTGAATGTCAGAAAACTCTTTTTGTTCGCTTTTTATATTTAAGGTTATACTCCTGTCCCACTCTCATTTTTTTTGTATTCCTTGCTATTCATCAGCGCTTGGACCATGTTCTAGGGAGGAAGAGTAGAATCATTGGGTAGATTTCAAGGCGTCCTGCAATCATGGCCAAGGAAAGTAAGAATTTGGAAATGGGACTAAAGATGGAGAAGGTTTGACCGGTTCCAATCATCGGTCCGATGTTGTTAAAACAGCTAAAGACAGCACTGACGACAGTCATGAAGTTATTATTGTCCAGGCTAACGACAAATAGTAAAGCGATCGTGATAAAACTATAAATCGTAAAGTATTTGAGAATCTTGTGCTGGGTGTCTTTATCTAGTACCGTATCATTAACGTGCAAGGTCACGACCCGATTAGGAGATAAGGTGGATAGGACCTGATTTTTTGCAATCCGCCATAAGGTCAAGCAACGGATGACTTTGAGACCTCCTGCTGTAGAGCCGGCGGACCCTCCAATAACCATTAGCATTAAGAGGATAAACTGTGAGAAGAGAGGCCATTGTTCCGTCGTGCCATAACCAAAACCAGTTGTAGTGATGATATTGGACACTTGAAAGAAAGAGATCTCGAAGCTCTTGGCTACATTGGCATAGAGATGGAGGACATTGTAGGCAATGAGAACACTTGAGACCAGAACGATGGTGATATAGGTCCGCAATTCCTCATCTTTAAAGAAGGCCTTGAATTTTCGGATCATGAGGTAGTAGTAGAGGTTGAAGTTCACCCCAAAGACCAAAACCCCGACACTAACTAAATAGGTGATCAAGCTACTGTTGTAGTGGGCAATTCCATCGTTAAAGACGGTAAATCCTCCGGTACCGGCTGTCCCCATGGCAATAACAAAACTATCAAAAAGGGGCATTCCAGCAAGGAAATAAAGCACTACAAAGAGGAAGAACAAGCCTAGATACAAGAAGTAAAGGATTTGAGCTGTATTTTTTAACTTGGACACCACCTTGCCAAAAACGGGACCAGGCACTTCTGCCTTCATCACTTCAAGGTGACTATTCTTATTATTGTCCATAATGGCTAAGGCAAAGACCAATACTCCCATCCCGCCGATTAAGTGGGTAAAACTACGCCAAAAGAGAAGAGAATGGCTGAGGACACCCACATCATCTAAAATCGTTGCTCCGGTCGTTGTAAAACCAGAGCTGACTTCAAAGAAGCCGTCGATGATGTTTGGAATCTGTCCAGAAAAGACAAAGGGAAGAGCACCGAAGAAGGACCATAAGATCCAACAGAGTGCTACAATCAAAACCCCTTCTTTGGCATAGATGTGAAAATCTTTGGGCTTTTGGAAGCTCCCCAGAAATCCTAGACCTAGCAAAATGGCCATGGTGGCACCAATAGAGACAAAGACCTTAGCAGGTTCATGATAGATGGTAGCAACCACCAAGGGAACAATGAGGAGTCCTGCTTCGATTAAGAGGAGTTTGGATAAGAGGTAACGTATCATACTTTTATTCATAGGGCTTACCTCTCAAGGAGATCGTAGATCTCAGTGATATTTTGGATTAAGGTAGTTACAAGAATACGATCACCAACCATCAAATGGTCTTCTCCATGTGGGAAAATCGCCTTGCCGTTTCGAATAATGGCAGCGATCAACACACCTTTCTTCAGTTTTAAGTCGGACAAGTTCCCCTGGGTCAGTTTGTTTTCTTCCTTGATTTGGAATTGCAAGGTTTCCATTCGGCCGTTGGCCACATGGTGGAGAGCTTCCAGGTTTGAAAAGCGTGCATTGTAACGCCCACGAATAAAGTGCATGATGGTATCCACTGCGATTCGTTTTGGAGTGACGATACTTGTCAGATCCTGATCTCCTATGATTTCAAGAAGACTGGTCCGGTTGACTTTGGTAATATTCTTTTTCACTCCAACAGAATTCAAAAACATCGAAGTGATGATATTTTCTTCATCGACACCCGTCAAGGTTGCGACGGCATCATAGTGTTTGGCACTTTCTTCTAGGAGAATATCTTTTGCAGTCCCGTCGCCGTGAACGATGTAGAGATGAGGGAACTCTTGACTAAAAAATTCCGCCCGTTTCTGATTAATTTCTAAGACTTTCAGATCGATCTTTCGACGTTCATCTTGGAGAATATTGAGGAGGTAATAGGCAATTTTTCCAGCCCCGATAATCATCAGGTTTTTGATCACTTGCGGACGGACACTATTGTGAAAATGGACGACGTCCATCCGATTGCCGGTGATAAAGATCTTATCATTTGGTTGCAGAACAAAGTCACCGTTTGGAATGGTCAATTCATTTTCTCGCTCGATGGCACAAATAATGATATTGCCATATTTCTTCCGAAATTGGAAGAGGCTCATCTCGCAAAGGTGGCTATCGGACTTGATTTTAAACTCCATCAAGGCAACGCGACCATTTGCAAAATGCTCTACAGACAAGGCATTGGGGAAATCAATGCTATTTGCGATATAGCGGGCTGTCAGCAGTTCAGGATTGACAACTAAAGAGAAGCCTAGGATATTTTTTTCCTTGAAGTAAGAATTAGAATATTCAGGATTGCGCACCCGAACAATGGTTTCTTTGGCTCCCATTTTCTTAGCTAGAACAGCAGAGACCATATTGACCTCGTCCTGTTCGGTCAAAGTGATGAAGATATCACAATCTTCAACGTCTGCTTGCTCTAAGACCTTGAAGTTGGCTCCATTGCCCAAAATCCCAATGATGTCAAAGCGTTTGGTAATATGGTTTAAAACAGCTTCATTTTGCTCGATTAAAATGATATCGTGGTTCTCAGCAACAAGAGAACGACAAAGAGCCGTCCCGACCTTTCCACCACCGACAACAATAATTTTCATAGATTACCTCCAGACTATGATTCTATCATACTTTATTTTCACAAAAAATTCATCTGTTTTCTGATTTTAAAAGAGATTTCTAAAGCTAACTTTCTGAAGAACGAATGACAAAACTTTTCTTAAAAAAATCTAAAAAACTATTGACAGGAGTTTTAAAAATGGTATACTTAAACAGTACCTTCGTTGATTTACCTCAAACCTGTTGTGAGTTAAGTTAATGAAGCTGTAACCACGCTGTTTGCTGAGCTTGACTCCGGGCAGTGTGGCTATTTTTTTATCAGAAAGAGTATCACTATGAATATTGAAGAACTGGACTACTAAGAGTCAGCAGCTCAAAATCATATTGTCTTGTTCCAACCTCAGATTCCACAAAATACGGGGAATATTGCTCGGACGTGTGCAGCGACCAATTCCCCCTTGCATATCATTCGCCCCATGGCTTTTCCGATCGATGATCGCAAGATGAAGAGAGCAGGACTCGATTATTGGGACAAGCTGGATGTTCGTTTCTATGATAGCTTAGGAGAGTTTATGGAAGTAGCGCGTGATGGCCAAGTACATTTGGTTTCAAAGTTTGCCAGTCAAACCTATTCGGATGTTTCCTATCAGGATGGGAAGTCTCATTATTTCTTATTTGGCCGTGAAGATAAAGGCCTGCCAGAAGACTTTATGCGCCAGCACGAAGAGAAGGCCATTCGCATTCCGATGAATGATGAGCATGTCCGGAGTTTAAATGTCTCTAATACCGTCTGTATGATTGTCTATGAAGCGCTTCGCCAGCAAGGGTTTAAGGGGCTGGAGTTGAGCCATCGTTATGAGCACGACAAGCTCAAATAAGAACGGAAAATCAAAAAAGCGAACGATGTAATCTATTAAGTTACAAAAACTTGCCACGGCAGGTTTTTTTTGTTATGATTAAGAAGTCTTCAGGGCAGGGTGTAATTCCCGACCGGCGGTGACTTTTACTAGGGAATGTTCTTTTTCTTTTCTACTTTGTTGCCAAGCTTTGCCTAACTAGAAGTTATGCCTAGAGCTTGTCGCCTCATCTAAAAGAAAATCTCCATTTCCATCCTCTAAAAGAAGTCCGCGAGCGCAAGCTGATGTGGTGTGATTCCACAACCGACAGTATAGTCTGGATGGGAGAAGACGAGAGAGGAACAAACCTGTTCTTTGTGATCATCTACTTGATGGAATCTGGTTCTTGATTTGATAGAAAATTTGTTGTCAAGCTTTTTTTCTTGAATCTTCATGCCGTCTTTCTTCAAGTATAAAGGAACTGTTTAAGTTTTCTTTAAAACGATTCGAATAGAATAAGGTCAAGGGAATCTTTCCAACTTCTTCTAATTTTATTGAAAATTGGAGGAACCTATGATGACAAATACACGTAAGCTGACCATATTGGCAGTTTTATCCGCGCTCTCTTTTCTACTGATGATTTTTCAAATGTCAGTCGGGATTGGTTTTTTGAAAGTGGACTTTAGTACGATACCAATCTTACTAGCCTTGGTCCTTTTTGACTTGAGAAGTTCATTTTTGGTGCTGATCGTCCGCTCCGTTCTTCAACTAGCTCTAAATAGTAAAGGCGCTGAGACCCTAGTGGGGATACCAATTAATATTGTTGCAGTATTCGTCTTTGTTTTAGCTTTTGCCCTTATTTGGAATAAAAAGCAAACCTTAAAACGCTTTGTACTTGCTAGCTTAGTGGGAACTCTTGGTATTACGATTGCCATGCTCGTGGTCAATTACTATTATGCAATCCCCCTTTATGCTAAGTTTGTAGGCTTTGATATCGCTGGCAATATTGGTGTTGAGAAGTATCTACTCGGTATGGTAGTTCCCTTTAATCTACTAGAAGGATTGATTTGGGCTGTTTCTTTTTGGATGGTGCACACCCTCATACAGTCCCAACTGAAACTATATGAAAAATAAACAAGAACATTGGGCGAAGGCAAGCTTCGCCCTTCTCATTTTTATGATTCTGGGATATGTGATTCGCTTTTATCCCCAACAATTAACATGTTTTGACAGCACGATTCAATCGACCCTGCGAGGGGATTTATCTGCAGCGTTGACAGCCTTCTTTACCAAGGTGACCCATGTCATGGATACCAAGATCATTGTGATCTGGGTGGGGCTTCTAATGGCTGTTTTTGCCTACAAGAAATGGTATAGTGAAGCTCTTTTATTAGGGAGCAATCTGGTTTTGACGGGGCTATTGGTTCTACTTCTAAAGAATATTTACCAGAGACCAAGACCAGCTATTTTACATCTAGTTGTGGAAAAAGGTTTTTCCTTCCCAAGTGGCCATTCCTTGGCGTCTACCCTTGTTTTGGGTAGCTTGATCATCATGATCGGGCAGCGCTTGAAACATCAGATAGCTCGTTATGTTCTTCAAGGAGTGCTGCTTTTGGGAATCGGAATCATTGTGGCTTCTCGTGTTTATGTTGGGGCCCATTACCCATCTGACGTTCTTGGCAGTATGATCCTTGGACTTGCCGTCTTGCAGTTTGAGTATCCCTTGTATGATCGCTTGCGCTTTCAATGGCGGTTTACAGGAAAGCAAAAATAAGGGAAGACGGTTGGAACTTGCAGAGCATTCCAACACAAGAGGCCCTCTTTAGATCTTTAAGAGTAAGTCAAGGCTTAGGAGACTTGCTTGGCCCGTTTTATCCACCGCATTAAAGCCTTGATTTGAGCAATCAACGACAGAATTATACAGTTAGTTTTATCAAGCATTGAAGAGGCTGGGACAAAAGTCCGGGCCTCTCAATTTTCTTTGGATTGTCGAGCAAGACGCAGTGGTTGAGTGGGCTCTACTACGCTGATTTCATCAGCTTTTACAGCCCTACTCAACTGTGCGGAGGTGGGACGACGAAATCGAATTCTAACGAATGACCGATTTCTGCCCCACTCTCTCTATTTATTTAATTCAAAATTGAAGCAGAATTTTCGAAAAATTTAAAAAATAGTTGAAAAATTCTTGACAGCGAACTGAAAATGGGGTAAGATAAGACCCATAAATAAAGAAAGCAGAAAAATGAACATGAAGCAACAACCGAATTCAATTCAAAAATTTTACTTTAGCTACTTTAGATAGTGTTTGTAGACATGACCTCATGGATGCAAACAACCCAAGCAATTTGTTTGTATCTATGTGGCTAAGATTTTTGAAGTTGGTCCATAGAGCTAGTATCTAAATGGACCAAGGTTTTGTAACTTGTTGGAGAATTTCAGGCATCCGTTTAGATCATGATCTAGGCGGATGTTTATTTATTCTCGCAAAAAAGGAGTATGAAATGAAAGTAGTCAAGAAATTACTAGCACCAGTCCTTGTTGTAGGTCTTTTGTTAACCTCATTAGTGAGTCTCCATCACCTCAAGGACAACAAGAAATCAAATGTCCTGCGAATTGGAATTTCGCAATACATTACGCATAAGTCACTTGATGCCACTCGTAAAGGATTTATTGCTGAGTTGAAGAAAGCGGGCTATGTGGATGGGAAAAATATTCAGATTGATTTCCAAAATGCTCAAGGGGAACAGCGAAATCTGAAAAACATTTCCAAACAATTGGCTGAAGAGAGTGACTTGGTATTTGCCATTGCGACACCGTCTGCTCAAAGTTTGGCCAATACAACTAAAACAACACCGGTTGTCTTCTCAGCTGTCACCGATCCATTGGCAGCGAAGTTGGTGAAAAACTTGAAAGAGCCAGGTGGCAATATCACAGGGACCAGCGATCAGTCAGAGGATGCGATCTCGACTCAAGTCGATTTGATCAAAAAAATCGTTCCAACAGCGAAAACAGTTGGGATCCTCTACACGCAAAGTGAGCCTAACTCAGTTGTCCAAAAAGATAACGCTAAGAAAATCTTAGAAGCCAAGGGTTATCAAGTAGTTGAAAAAACAGTTCTCGATAGTAACAATGTAAAAGCAGCAGCAGACAGTATTATGTCAGAAGCAGATATCGTCTTTGTTCCGACAGATAATATCGTCTCCTCTACGATGGAAACCATTAAACAAGTCTCGCTCAGTCACAAGGTCCCTGTATTTGGTGGTTCAGCTGAGATGGTGGCGATTGGTGGCTTGTACAACTATGGTACCGATTATGAAGAATTGGGACGGCAAGCTGCACGGATGGTGATTCGGATTATGAAGGGTGAAAAACCTGAAAAGATCGCAGTCGAAACACCTGAAAAATTGGAATTGCATGTCAATAAAGAAATGGCAAAAGAGCTTGGGATTGATATCAGCTCATTAAAGATAGAAAAATAGGAGGTATGGGATGAATTTCGTTTTATCAAGTTTATCAGAAGGTTTATTGTGGTCGATCATGGCGATCGGTGTTTACTTAACATTTCGAATTTTAGATATTGCCGATATGACGGCAGAAGGAGCCTTTCCACTTGGAGCGGCAGTCGTTGCTTCACAGATCCAGGCAGGACGCAATCCTTGGCTAGCAACTCTCTTAGCGTTTGGAGCTGGGATGCTGGCTGGGTTGGTTTCAGGGATTCTTCATACAAAAATGAAAATTCCAGCCCTCTTGACAGGGATTGTCACTTTGACAGGACTCTACTCCATCAATATCAAAATCATGGGTGGGGTACCCAACCTCTCTATTGGGGATGCAAGTACGATCTTCAAGAGTGTGATGCATTTGGGTCTTTCAAATGAAGAATCTGTTTTTCTGATCAGTATCTCTTGCTTGATCATTGTATGTCTTGTATTGACCTTGTTGATGAAGACCCAACTCGGCTTGGTCCTTCGTTCAACTGGAGATAATATTCCAATGAGTGAGGCCAATGGGGTCAATGTCGATCATATGAAAATGTTGGGTTACATGATTTCAAATGGATTGATTGCCTTGTGTGGTGCGATGTTTGCTCAAAATGATGGTTTCTCAGATGTCACTTCTGGAACAGGGACCATCGTGGTCGGCTTGAGTGCGGTCATCATCGCAGAAGTCTTGATTCACGATTTAACCATTGGTTGGCGCTTGCTCTCAATTGGAGTTGGTGCAATTGTCTATCGTTTAATTATCTTAAATATTTACGAGATCCCACATCTGGATCAAAATCTGGTTCGTCTCTTTAATGCGATCTTGCTTGCAGTTGTCTTGTTTGCGCCGGAAGTGCAAAAACGTCTTCGCATTCGTGGATTGAAGTTAGGAAATAAGTAGGAGAAAAGTATGGCAACATTATTATCAATTGAAGATATTCATAAGACATTTGAAGCTGGAACGGTTAATGAAAACCACGTCTTAAAAGGCTTGAACTTACAAGTTGAAGAGGGTGATTTCATCTCTGTCATTGGTGGAAATGGAGCTGGGAAATCAACCTTGATGAACATTTTGGCAGGTAATCTAACAGTTGACGAAGGAGACATCCTCCTAGATGGTAACTCGATTAAACATACCAGTGTTCGAAAACGGGCCAAGGATATTGCGCGTGTCTTCCAAGATCCGAAGATGGGAACGGCTTCTCGCTTGACCATTGAAGAAAATATGGCCATTGCCCAACGCCGTGGAAAATCTCGTGGTCTGGGCTGGGGTGTTCGTGAGAAAGATCGTGAATCATTCAGAAAAGCCTTGAAAGAGCTCAATATTGGTCTTGAAAATCGTCTCAAAGTGGATACTCAGTTCCTATCTGGTGGACAACGGCAAGCTTTGACCTTGGTCATGGCTGCCTTGGTTAGACCCAAACTCTTGCTTCTAGACGAACATACGGCAGCGCTTGATCCTAAAACTAGTCAAATGGTCATGGAATTGACGCAAAAGATCGTTGAAAGCCATGATTTGACAACCCTAATGATTACGCATGATATGAATCATGCCATCGAATATGGGAATCGCTTGATCATGCTCTATCAGGGCAAGATCGTCGTCGATGTCAAAGGGGAAGAAAAGAAAAACCTGACCGTTGAAGATTTGATGCGCCTCTTCCGTCAGAATAGTGGAGAAACCTTGGTGAGTGATGAGCTGGTGCTGGGGTAAAGAGAGTGGGACAGAAATCGGTCATTCGTTAGAATTCGATTTCGTCGTCCCACCTCCGCACAGTTGAGTAGGGCTGTAAAAGCTGATGGAATCAGCGTAGTAGAGCCCACTCAACCACTGCGTCTTGATAGATAATCCAAAAAAATTGAGAGGCTAGGACTTTTGTTCCAGCCTCCTTTATTCTCCTAGAATACAGGACAGATCATTCGATTATAGAAACTGTACTAGGACAAGGAAACATTTTGAAAATAACAGATTCTTTTCAAAAAAGAGACCAAATCTCTTTAAAATAGATGGAAATTTGTTATAATAAAGTTATGAAACGTTTTCAAGAGAAGAGGTTCCTCAATGGAAAATGAAACAGTTGACTATGGAAAAGTTACAGGAATGGTACACTCAACAGAAAGTTTTGGAGCGGTAGACGGTCCAGGGATCCGCTTTATTGTCTTCCTGCAAGGGTGTCAAATGCGGTGCCAATATTGCCACAATCCAGATACATGGGCAATGGAAACCAACAATTCTCGTGAGCGGACGGTGGATGATGTCCTAGAAGAAGCTCTTCGCTATCGTGGTTTTTGGGGCCAAAAAGGGGGAATCACTGTCAGTGGAGGAGAAGCCCTCTTGCAGATTGATTTCTTGATTGCTCTCTTTACCAAAGCCCAAGAGTTGGGGATTCATTGTACGCTTGATACCTGTGCTCTTCCTTTTCGAAATACCCCTCGCTATTTGGAAAAATTTGACCGCTTGATGGCGGTGACAGACTTGGTACTCCTTGATATCAAGGAAATCAACGATGAACGTCACAAAATTGTGACCAGCCATACCAACAAAACAATCCTAGCTTGTGCCAAGTACCTATCTGATATCGGAAAACCAGTCTGGATTCGCCACGTCCTGGTGCCAGGTTTGACAGACCGAGATGATGATTTGATCGAGCTTGGAAAATTTGTTAAAACCCTTAAAAATGTCGATAAGTTTGAAATTCTACCCTACCATACCATGGGGGAATTCAAATGGCGTGAGTTGGGAATTCCGTATAAATTGGAAGGGGTCAAACCTCCGACAAAAGAACGAGTCCAAAATGCAAAAAAATTGATGGATACCGAAAGTTACCAAGATTACCTGAAAAGGGTCAAAGGATAAAAAGTATAGACAGTTGGGCCTTCCAGCTGTCTTTTTCTGATGAAAAGCATCACTATTCCCTTTCTTTAAATGGCAAAACGTGCTAAAATAGGGTAAATAGATAAATGAAAATAAAGAGGTAGAAATATGTCAAAAATTCTTGTCTTTGGTCACCAAAATCCTGACTCAGATGCGATTGGTTCATCAGTGGCCTTTGCTTATCTTGCAAAAGAAGCTTACGGTTTGGATACAGAAGCGGTTGCTCTTGGTACTCCAAATGAAGAAACAGCTTTCGTATTGGATTATTTTGGTGTAAAAGCACCACGTGTGATCACATCAGCTAAAGCAGAAGGTGCAGAACAAGTCATCTTGACGGACCACAATGAATTCCAACAATCTGTTTCAGATATCGCTGAAGTAGAAGTTTACGGTGTAGTCGATCACCACCGTGTGGCTAACTTTGAAACTGCCAGCCCACTTTACATGCGTTTGGAACCAGTTGGATCAGCATCTTCTATCGTTTACCGTATGTTCAAAGAACACGGTGTAGCAGTGCCAAAAGAATTAGCTGGTTTGATGCTTTCAGGTTTGATTTCAGATACTCTTCTTTTGAAATCTCCAACCACTCACCCATCTGATAAAGTGATTGCTCCTGAATTGGCTGAATTGGCTGGTGTGAACTTGGAAGAATACGGTCTTGCCATGCTCAAAGCTGGGACTAACTTGGCAAGCAAATCAGCAGAAGAATTGATTGACATCGATGCGAAAACTTTTGAATTGAATGGAAACAAGGTTCGTGTTGCTCAAGTCAATACAGTTGATATTGCTGAAGTCTTGGAACGCCAAGCTGAAATCGAAGCAGCTATCCAAGCTGCAAATGCAGCTAACGGCTACTCTGACTTTGTCTTGATGATTACAGACATCGTCAACTCAAACTCAGAAATTTTGGCTCTTGGTGCTAATATGGACAAGGTAGAAGCAGCTTTCAACTTCAAACTTGAAAACAACCACGCTTTCCTTCCAGGAGCTGTTTCACGTAAGAAACAAGTGGTACCACAATTGACAGAAAGCTTTAATGGGTAATCATAGATGGGGAAGCCCATTGTTAAAAAGGAGTTTCGGCTCCTTTTTTGCTAGGAGGAGACCATGTTAGAAACAGGTGATTTGATTTTTGTAAAGGACCCGTCAGATATGGGACAGGCTATTCAGGCTTCAACAGGGAACTATAGCCACGTGGCTATCTTTTTGGACGGCTTTATTTATCACGCTACTGGAGAAGCAGGTGTTGTCTGCCAAGAACCGGTAGATTTCTTTGAGTCTGATCGAGTCTACGATCTTTATCGCTATCCGGGAATTGATCTCAAAGAGGTCAAAAAGAAAGCAGAGAGCCACTTAGGTGCACCTTATAATACTTCCTTTTATCCAGATGGAACTGGTTTTTACTGTTCCCAATATATTGCAGCCATCTTACCCATTTTTGAGACCATTCCTATGAAGTTTGGCGATGAGGAGCAGGAGATTAGTCCCTTCTGGCTAGATTACTACAGAGAGCTAGGCCTAGCAGTTCCGTTGGATCAACCAGGAACCAATCCTAGTCAGTTGGCAGCATCTCCACTGTTGAAATGTAAAGAAAGGAATCTTCATGATTCGGATTTTTAACCCATCTCGTTTGACGCGACAGGCATTTTTTAAGGACTTGATTAACTATCTGGACCAGCAGGATGATGTGATCCTGCGGCAAATCAAGGCTCAATTTCCAGAGGTGCCAGTGGATAAGCTGATGGAGGAATATATCAAAGCGGGCTTCATCCTAAGGGAAAATAAACGCTACAGACTCAACCTGCCTTTCTTGGAGTCAGCTGATCGGGTTGAACTGGATCAAGAAGTCTTTGCCCGAGAGGAGAGTGAACTTTATCAGGAACTAAAAGCCAGGGCCTTCCAAACGGAACTTCGCAACACGACCAACGCAGCGATTCTCATAGAGGAGACGGACTTCGAGCGAAAGGCACAAACCCTTTCCAATTACTTCTACAAGGTGGCTCATCAATATCCATTGACAGAGGAGCAGGAGAAGCTCTATGCCATTTTGGGAGATGTCAATCCCGAGTATGCTCTCAAGTATATGACTAGCTTCTTGCTCAAGTTCCTCAAAAAAGACCAAGTCCAGCAAAAGCGCAGAGACATCTTTGTTGATAGTTTAGAAGTCTTAGGCTATATCCGCAAAAATGATGAAGGCAAATATGAATTAGCAGTGGACTTGGACAAGGAAAGACTGATGTTTAGTAAACAATAGAAAAGGCTAGGAAATTTTCTTAGCCTCTGATTGAAGACAAAGTCATCTTAAAAACTTTCCTTAGGTGAGTGCGGACGTCAGCGAACTTCTAAGAAGTTCCATGACTTAGTTTTGAACCTAAAGTTTCAAAACTCCCGAGTGCTTGAAACGTAATGTTTCAAGCACTTTTCTCACAGCGGAAAGTTTTGGTGTTTTCTTGATTCATTTTAAAAATTTGAACTGATTTTTTTCTAGAATCGCTTCGCTTATTTTATTTTTAACTAGTTTGTTTACATTACAAGGCTAGGAAAATTTCCTAGCCTTGTTTCGTTTGATTAAAGATAACGTTCAGCAATGGCGGCATCACCTGGATACTCTTCTTTTACGCCATTGACGATTTGGTAGCAGTCAGCTCCTTTTCCTGCGATAATGACGGCATCTTCAGGCTTGCTGGTAGTTGCCATAGCCAGTTGAATGGCTTCTTCGCGATCTGCGATTTTCTCAACAGGGCGCGTGATAAAGCTGCTAATCTCTTCAGCGATTGCCAAAGGATCTTCGTGGTTGGGGTCATCCGCTGTGAGGAAGACTTGGATCTCAGGATGGTCTTCTAAGAGTAAACCAAAGTCCTTGCGGCGGCTCTCTCCTTTGTTCCCAGTTGATCCAAGAACCAGTGAAATGGTCCCCGTTTGATGAGTTTCGACGACTGAGAGCAGTTTTTTCAAGCTATCTCCATTATGGGCGTAGTCGATGAAGACCTTGGCTCCATTTTTCTGAGTCAGCACTTCCATACGACCGGGAACACGAGTTTCGGCTATCCCTTTTTGGATATCCTCGAGGCTCGCACCTAGACGAAGACAGGCAAGACCTGCTGCTACAGCATTTTCTTGGTTGAAGCGACCAATCAGTTGGATGTCATAGCCTCCAGCTAATTTACCAGTAGCTGAGAAACGAAAGGCTTTGGAGTTTTCAATTTGATTCTCAGACTGACTACCATAAAAGTCATGCTCTTGGTCTTCGACTTGTTCTTTCAAGACGGAAAAATGATCCATATCGCTATTGATGACAACTGCTCGGCTATTTTTCATCAAGAGACGCTTGTGGTAGAAGTAATCTTCAAAGGTCGGATGTTCAATTGGCCCGATATGGTCCGGACTGATGTTTAGGAAAACACCAACGTCAAAGGTCAGACCATATACCCGTTTTACCAGATAAGCTTGACTGGAAACTTCCATAATGAGGTGGGTTCGATCATTGGCAACAGCCTGAGCCATCATGGCAAAAAGATCCAAACTTTCAGGCGTTGTCAGGCTCGATTTAAAGAAATGCTTACCATCCAGTGTCGTATTCATGGTAGACAACATAGCTGGTCGATAACTTTGTGTCAATATATGGTAAGCAAAGTAAGCTGCCGTTGTCTTTCCCTTGGTCCCTGTGAAAGCTAACAGTTTTAATTGTTTCTCAGGGTGTCCATAAAACTCCATGGCAATTAAGCTCATGGCTTGCTTGATGTCATTTACGAGGATAGCAGGAATAGCGACCTCATAATCTTTTTCAGAGACGTAAAAGCCGAGTCCATCTGAAATAGCTTGTTCAAGGTATTCTTTTTTAAAAGTCGCCCCCTTGACAAAAAAGAGGGTACTAGCAGAAACCTTGCGACTATCATAGCTAATGGTATCAAAACTTGTGCCTTCTAAACGGTAGTAGTACTCACCGTTTAGAAGGATTTCTCGGAAATTTTGGTCGTTTTTTAGGATTTGTAGGGTTTGTTCAATTGTAATCATACAACTATTTTAAACTTAAAGTCTCTATTTTACAAGTGCCATGGAAAAGTTTATAATGTAGAGAAGAAGAAAGGAAAGAGGACACCAATGAGTCACGAACAAAATGACCAGCAAGCCCAGATGCTTCGTGGGACTGCTTGGATGACAGCCAGCAACTTTATCAGCCGTTTGCTAGGAGCCGCTTATATTATTCCTTGGTATATTTGGATGGGAACATATGGCCCTCAAGCCAACGGATTATTTACAATGGGGTATAATATCTACGCTTGGTTTCTCTTGATTTCGACAGCTGGAGTACCCGTAGCCGTTGCCAAGCAAGTAGCCAAGTACAACACCCGGGATCAAGCAGATCACAGTTTTGCCTTGATTCGTAGTTTCTTAAAATTCATGGGAATTCTAGGTCTTGGCTTTGCCATTCTCATGTATCTCTTGTCCCCCATCTTTGCCAGTCTTTCAGGTGGAGGAAAAGAGCTCGTTCCAATCATGCAGAGTCTTTCTTGGGCTGTTTTGATTTTTCCTTCGATGAGCGTGATTCGCGGATTTTTCCAAGGCTTCAATAACATGAAACCCTATGCTATTAGCCAGATCGCAGAGCAAGTCATCCGAGTTATTTGGATGTTGCTTACGACCTTCTTCATCATGAAGATTGGCTCAGGAGATTATGTGCAGGCCGTTACACAGTCGACTTTTGCTGCCTTTATCGGTATGTTAGCGAGCCTTCTAGTTCTCTTTTATTACCTTGGGAAAACAGGCCTTCTCTCTTCTATTTTGAAAAAGCAAGAGAATAGTGAAGGGATTGATACCCGGGCCCTCTTGATCGATACGATTCGAGAAGCCATTCCTTTTATCATCACTGGTTCTGCCATTCAGCTCTTTCAAATTGTGGACCAGATGACCTTTATCAATGTCATGTCTTGGTTCACAGATTATAGTCAGAAGCAGCTTCTGGTCATGTTTAGTTATTTCTCTGCCAATCCAAATAAAATCACCATGATCCTGATTGCGGTGGCGACCTCGATTGGGGGAGTGGGAATTCCTCTTTTAACGGAGAATTATGTCAAGGGCGACTTAAAAGCTGCTGGAAAGCTCGTACAAGATAACTTGACCATGCTATTAGCTTTCTTGCTTCCAGCAACAATTGGGGCAGTAGCCGTAGCTAAGCCGCTCTATACGGTTTTTTATGGACAACCCGATTCTTTAGCTTTAGGCCTCTTTATTGTGGCTATGTTGCAGACCGTGATTTTAGGAGTTTATACTGTCTTGTCTCCGATGATTCAGGCCCTCTTCCAAAACCGCAAAGCCATTCGCTACTTCCTCTATGGGGTAGCTGTAAAATTGGTTTTACAAATTCCATTGATTCTGGTCTTTCGTTCCTATGGGCCACTCTTGTCAACGACCATCGCTTTAATGGTGCCCATCGTTCTTATGTATCAGGAGATCCAAACCATTACCCAATTTAATCGCACCATCGTCTTCAAACGCACTCTACTGGGCTCTATCCTAACCGTCGTGATGCTGCTTGGGGTCTTGATCGCAGGATTGATTCTTGGCTGGATTTATCCACCAAATAGTCGGGTATCGAGCATGGTTTATCTCATCATCATTGGTGGTTTGGGAGTAGCGATCTATGGAGCTTTAGGACTATGGCTACGCTATTTTGACCGCTTTATTGGAGGTCAAGCCGCACGTCTTAGACAAAAATTTCGCATCAAATAAACCTGAGAGGCTGGGACAAAAGTCCTAGCCTCTTCTTGTTTTTGGATTGTCGAGCAATACGCAGTGGTTGAGTGGGCTCTACTACGCTGATTTCATCAGCTTTTACAGCCCCGGAGGTGGGACGACGAAATCGAATTCTAACGAATGACCGATTTCTGTCCCACTCTCTTTTCTTATAGTTTGAAACTATAGCTAGGTCTTGAAAATGAGAAAACCGCTGACCCTATAATAGTGATAAAATAGTAGGCAGTTAGATTGTATAATTATTGGAGGGTCATATGAGTAAACAACGCAATATCAATACTATTTTAGCACAGGCAGGAATCAAGTCAGATACAGCTACTGGGGCTTTGACCACGCCTTTGCATTTCTCGACGACTTACCAACACCCAGAATTTGGTCAGTCTACAGGTTTTGACTATACCCGTACGAAAAACCCAACACGTGCGACTGCTGAAAAGACCTTGGCAGCTATCGAAAGTGCGGACTATGCTTTGGCGACAAGCTCTGGAATGTCAGCCATTGTGCTTGCTTTTAGCATTTTCCCTGTTGGATCGAAAGTTTTAGCGGTTCGTGACCTTTATGGAGGCTCTTTCCGCTGGTTTAACCAACAAGAGCAAGAAGGTCGTTTCTCTTTCACCTATGCCAATACAGAAGAAGAACTGATCAAACACCTAGAAAAAGATCATGTGGATGTCCTCTATATTGAAACGCCTACCAACCCATTGATGTTGGAATTTGATATTGCTCATTTAGCAAAATTGGCCCACGCAAAAGGTGCCAAAGTCGTGGTGGACAATACTTTCTACAGTCCTATCTACCAACGCCCAATTGAAGAGGGAGTGGATATTGTGCTCCATTCAGCAACTAAGTACCTAGCTGGTCACAACGATGTCTTGGCTGGTGTTGTCGTGACAAATGATGCAGACTTGTATGACAAGCTCTTTTACAATTTGAACACGACAGGTGCTGTTCTTTCACCATTTGACAGCTATCTCTTGATTCGTGGTCTCAAGACGCTCTCTATCCGGATGGAGCGCTCCACAGAGAATGCACGCAAAGTGGTCGAATTCTTAAAATCCTCCCCTCAGGTCAAAGAAGTCCTCTACACTGGAAAAGGTGGAATGATCTCCTTTAAAATTCAAGATGAGAAAAAAATTCCCAACTTGCTGAATTCCCTTCAAGTCTTTACTTTTGCAGAAAGTCTTGGCGGAGTGGAGAGCTTGATCACTTATCCGACCACTCAAACCCATGCAGATATTCCTGCAGAAGTTCGTCATTCATACGGCTTGACAGATGATCTACTTCGTTTGTCCATCGGAATCGAAGATGTGAATGATTTGATTGAAGATTTGAAACAAGCATTGGAGGCTTAAGATGACTAAGTATGATTTTACGACCTTACCCAATCGGTTGACCCACCATACCTACAAATGGAAAGAGACAGAGTCGGATCCAGAGATCATTCCGGCTTGGATCGCGGACATGGATTTTAACGTGATCCCAGAAGTGAGAGAAGCTGTCATCGGTTATGCAGACCAAATGGTCTATGGTTATACCTATGCAGCAGACAGCCTCTACCAATCGATCCTTGATTGGGAAAAAGAAGAGCATGGCTATGCCTTTGACAAGGAAGCTGTCGTCTTTATCGAAGGTGTTGTTCCAGCTATTTCAACAGCCATTCAAGCCTTCACCAAGGAAGGGGATGCTGTCTTAATCAATACACCAGTCTATCCTCCGTTTGCACGAAGCGTCAAGCTCAATCGTCGAAAATTGATCGAAAATTCGTTGATCGAAAAAGACGGACTTTTTCAAATTGATTTTGATCAGTTGGAAAAAGATATTGTGGAGCAAGAGGTTAAACTCTATGTTTTGTGCAATCCGCACAATCCTGGAGGCCGTGTATGGGATCGTGAAGTACTGGAAAAAATCGGCCATCTCTGCCATAAACATGGGGTGCTACTCGTTTCAGATGAGATCCACCAAGATTTGGCCTTATTTGGCCACCGTCATATCAGCTTTAACACAGTTGATCCAAGCTTTAAAGACTTTAGCTTGATCTTAACCAGTGCAACCAAGACTTTCAATATTGCAGGAACAAAAAATTCCTATGTGGTCATTGAAAATCCAAAGCTTCGTACGGCTTTTAAACAACGGCAATTGGCCAATAATCAACATGAAATCTCAGGCTTGGGCTATATTGCTACAGAAGCGGCCTACCGCTATGGCAAGCCTTGGTTAACAGAGCTCAAGCAGGTTCTTGAAAAACATATTGATTATGTGGTGAAGGAATTGCATGAAAAGACCCAAATCCGTGTCATGAAACCCCAGGGAACCTATCTTCTTTGGTTGGACTTTTCAGCCTATCCTTATACGGATGATGAGCTGCATGCTAAAATCCATGACCAAGCTAAGTTGATTTTAAATCGTGGTACCGATTTTGGAAAAGAAGGGAAATTGCATGCCCGTCTCAATGTCGCAGCCCCCTTCACTCTTATTGAAGAGATCACCAAACGATTGGTGGAAACTTTTCATAAATAGGTGTTGACTTTCTGCTCATGAAGGAGTACAATAAACTCGAAAAAACGGTAGGTGAGGCTACCGCAAGGATACGGATGACTACCGCAAAGCAGTGGAGACACTACTCGTTGGTCAACAGTCCTGATCGCAAAGGTCAAGACTAAGCTCATTTCATTGCCTTGCGGAGCTAAAGCTTGGACGGTCTATTTTTTGAGAGTTTAGTTTGAAAAATAAATGACGAGTTTCAGGAGTCCTACCGATCAAGGGTAGGACTCTTTTTGGTGCCTACCCAAAAAAGAGAAAGGAGAGAACTATGATACAAATCGATGACCATCCCGAACCGTACCCGACCAGCCAATTGCTGATTTGTGTCATAGGGACTCGAGAAGTGATTGGCTCCTAACTGAGAAAGGAGACACCAATGCAAACAAATAAAGAAAGACTCCATGCAGCACTTCAAGAACCGCTTGAAAAGACAGTTGCTCAATACAAAACAAGTGCTCATGGTTTAATTGAAGAACAAGTAGAAGAAAACCGTGATCTCTATGGTGATAATATCATCACCAAAGGCCAAGAAGATTCCATCCTCAAAAAGATCTATGAATCGATTATCAACCCCTTTACGGTGATTTTGTTGGTCATCGCCCTGGTTTCCTTCATCACCAATGTCTGGTTAGCAAAACCAGGTGAGCAAGATCCAACGACCTCTATTATCATTGTGACCTTGGTCTTGATTTCTGGTGGGATTCGCTTTATCCAAGAGTTGCGAAGTGACAAGGCTGCAAGCAACCTGTCTCGTATGATCGTCAATACAGCGACGGTCCTTCGAGATGGCTCTGAACAAGAAATTCCCATTGATGAGATTGTCGTAGGGGATGTGGTGAAACTCAGTGCCGGTGATATGATCCCGGCAGATGTGGTCCTTCTAGATTCCCGTGACTTCTTTGTCCAACAATCAGGTCTCACAGGAGAAAGTGATGCCGTTGAAAAGGTATGTCTTAGCAAGGCTGAAGGTCAAAATCCAGATAGTCTCTTGGAGAGTGAAAGCTTGGCCTTTATGGGGACCAATGTTATTTCAGGACGAGCGACTGCCTTGGTTCTGGTAGTGGGTGATGAGACGATGATGGGCGCGATTGAGCAAACCATCAACACCTATGATGAACCTACTTCCTTTGAAAGAGAAATGAACACGGTTTCCTGGCTCTTAATTCGGCTCATGTTGGTCATGGTGCCAGTTGTCTTTGTCATCAATGGCTTAACCGATGGTGACTGGCTAGAAGCTGGTGTCTTTGCCCTTAGCGTTGGAGTCGGTTTGACGCCAGAAATGCTGCCAATGATTATTACGGCGAGTCTAGCCAAAGGTTCTATCATCATGGCCAAGGAAAAAGTCGTCATCAAAAAACTCAATGCCATTCAGGACTTAGGGGCTATTGATATTTTGTGCACTGATAAGACAGGGACCTTGACACAAGATGAAATCGTCTTGGAATATCCTCTGGATATCCACGGAGATCTAGATTTATCAGTCCTCCGTCGGGCTTACCTGAATTCTTATTTCCAAACTGGGTTAAAAAATCTGATGGACCGGGCTATTATCAAGCGGACAAAAAAAGAAGCCAAAAAGCATGAAATTGTTCGCAACCTAGATCAAACCTTCCAAAAGATTGATGAATTGCCATTTGACTTCGAGCGTCGTCGTATGAGTGTCATCGTTAAGGATGCAGACGGGGTTGTCAGCATGGTCACCAAGGGTGCCTTGGAAGAAATGCTTTCTGTATCGACTTATGTTGAGTATAAGGGAGAGATTCAATCCCTAACCAATTCCATCCGTCAAGAAGTTCTCGCAGAAGTGGCTCAATTAAATGAACAAGGTCTTCGTGTACTGGGAGTCAGCTACAAAACCGAACTCAATGAAGACCAGGCCCTTAGTGTGGAAGATGAACGAGATATGATCCTAACGGGTTACCTGGCCTTTCTGGATCCACCAAAACCTTCTGCAGCCCCAGCTATTAAAGCACTGGCTGAATACGGAGTGACGACCAAGATCTTAACCGGTGACAATGAAAAGGTCACACAAGCAGTCTGTGAAAAAGTAGGACTGGATGTCGAGCGAATTCTTTTGGGAAGTGAAATTGACACCATGACAGACCAAGAGTTGGCGCACGTTGTGGAAACCACAACGGTCTTTGCTAAACTCTCGCCCGATCAAAAAGCGCGGATCATCCTGAGCTTGAAAAATAATGGCCACAAAGTGGGGTATATGGGGGATGGGATCAATGATGCCCCATCCATGAAGGTGTCAGATGTCGGGATCTCAGTGGATACAGCAGTGGATATTGCCAAAGAAACAGCAGATGTGATCCTTTTGGACAAAGACCTGATGGTCCTCGAAAAAGGCTTGGTCGAAGGTCGCAAGGTCTATGCCAATATGACCAAGTACATCAAGATGACCGTCTCTTCTAATTTTGGGAACATCTTCTCCCTACTCTTTGCCAGCATCTTTTTGCCTTTCCTTCCGATGGCGCCTGTTCATTTGATTGTGCTCAACCTTGTCTACGATATTTCCTGTATTGCTCTTCCATTTGACAATGTTGATAAAGAATTTCTCAGAGAACCTCGGATTTGGGAAGCCAATTCCATTATGCGCTTCATGGCATGGATCGGTCCGATCTCATCTATCTTTGATATTCTCACCTATATGCTCCTCTACTTTATCGTTGTCCCAATGATTCTAGGGCACGGGTATGTTCATGGAGCAGCCGATGCGGCAACTTTTATCATGATTTTCCAAACCGGATGGTTTATCGAATCCATGTGGTCGCAAACCATGGTAATTCATATGTTGCGATCACCAAAACTGCCATTTATTCAAAGTCGTCCGGCCTTCTCCGTTGTGGTGACCACCTTAGTCGGAGCCTCTTTTGTGACCTTCCTACCCTACAGCCCTTTGGCTAGGTTATTAAAATTAAGTCAATTAAATGGGCTTTATTTCGTCTTATTGCTTGGCGTTATTGCCCTTTACATGCTAAGTGTCACACTCGTTAAACACTTCTATATCAAGAAATACAAGGAATGGTTATAAGTCCTCCATAGAAAAAGAGAGTTCAAACTTAAAAATTTTAAGTGTAAGGGCTCTCTTTTTGGAACAAAATTTGGTATAATAAGACGACTATAAAGTTGGAAATGATGGTTTCCGATGGTAACTTGTTTTCAAAGATGGAGTGATAAAGAAATGGGTCAGGGTTAGCCACATTTCTTGCTCTGATTTGAAATAGAGTAATTAGAAAGAAGGATCTCAAACATGGGAAAATTAGAAGTCATTAAACACCCTCTTATTCAACACAAATTGTCTATTTTACGTCGCACAGATACCTCAACCAAAGCTTTTCGTGAATTGGTAGATGAAATTGCGATGCTGATGGGTTATGAAGTGTTGCGCGAATTGCCTCTTGAAGATGTAGAAATTGAAACACCGATCACTAAAACCGTTCAAAAACAAATTGCAGGGAAGAAATTGGCTATTGTTCCAATTCTTCGTGCAGGGATTGGGATGGTCGATGGTCTCTTGAGCTTGGTACCAGCCGCAAAAGTTGGCCATATCGGAATGTACCGTGATGAAGAAACGTTGAAACCAGTTGAATACTTGGTGAAATTGCCAGAAGATATTGACCAACGTCAAATCTTTGTGGTAGATCCAATGTTAGCAACCGGTGGATCTGCAATTTTGGCAGTGGATTCCTTGAAAAAACGTGGCGCTAGCCATATCAAGTTTGTCTGCTTAGTAGCAGCGCCAGAAGGTGTGAAAGCTCTTCAAGAAGCCCATCCAGATGTTGATATCTTTTCAGCAGCCCTTGATGACCACTTGAATGAACATGGCTACATTGTTCCAGGTCTTGGGGATGCAGGGGACCGCTTGTTCGGTACAAAATAAAGAGAAAACCATTCATTGTGGGTCAGAAAGATACTTTAGATTTGACCTTTTTTGACCATTAGTTTATAATAACACATAGAATAAGAACCTCACTCATAGTGAGAATGAATGGATACTAAAGGAGAAGAATAGATGATTCCAGTAGTTATTGAGCAAACTAGCCGTGGAGAACGTTCCTATGATATTTATTCCCGTCTGTTGAAAGACCGGATTATCATGGTAACTGGGCCGGTTGAGGACCAAATGGCCAACTCAATCATTGCGCAGTTGCTCTTCTTGGATGCCCAAGATAATACCAAAGATATCTATATGTATGTCAATACCCCAGGTGGATCAGTTTCTGCAGGTCTCGCCATTGTCGATACAATGAACTTTATTAAATCTGATGTTCAAACCATCGTCATGGGAATGGCTGCTTCAATGGGAACCATCATTGCTTCAAGCGGTGCCAAAGGCAAACGCTTCATGTTGCCAAATGCAGAGTACATGATTCACCAACCAATGGGTGGTACTGGTGGTGGTACTCAACAAACAGACATGGCCATTGCAGCAGAACACTTGCTCAAAACACGGAACAACTTGGAAAAAATCCTCGCGGATAATTCAGGTCAACCAATTGAAAAAGTGCATGCTGATGCGGAACGTGACAATTGGATGAGTGCCCAAGAAACACTTGAATATGGCTTTATTGATGAAGTAATGACTAATAACAATTTGGGTTAATTGAGTGAATAGACAAGGCTGGATGAAAGGTCCGGCCTTTTTGCTCTTCTAAAGAGTAGTTCTTTTTCTGGAAATTTGATATACTAGTAGGAGAACGAGAAAGGGTTTGGCTATGTTTGAGAAACAAAAAAGAACGGGACTGATCGTCAAATTGTACTACAATCGAGATGGGAAAAAACTACAGTCTCTTGGGGATGTCCTTTACCATTCAAAGAAATGTCGCTATGTTCAGTTGTATGTCGATAGTGACAAGGCGGATCAAGTCATGGAAGAGTTGAAGAAAGAACGCTTCGTAAAAAATGTCCTTCCCTGTTATATCAAAGATTTGGATACGGATTTTGTGGGGAGTTTGCAACGTTTGGAAGTCCAAAAACAGGTCACAGAGTTTTAGAAAACGCAATCATTTTACAGATTGTGCTTTTTTTATTGACAATTGTCAGATAATTCGGTATATTCTTAATGTATTTATTTTAAGATTCATTTAAGGAGATCAAAACAAATGAAGAAAAAATTAGCTCTTTCATTTTTAACAGTAGCAAGTGTCGCTCTTCTTGCTGCATGTGGAGAAGTTTCTACTTCCGGTTCAAATACAACTGGTAACGAAATCGGCAAAGAATTGAAAGTCGGTTTTAACTTTGAAAAAACTGGTGATGTAGCAGCATACGGTAGCGCTGAACAAAAAGGTGCTCAATTGGCCGTTGATGAAATCAACGCTAAAGGTGGAGCTGACGGTAAGAAGATCGTTGTCACAGATAAAGATAACAAATCTGAAACTGCAGAAGCAGCAACCATCACTACAAACCTTGTTACGCAATCAAAAGTGAACGCTCTTGTAGGACCTGCAACATCAGGTGCCACTGCAGCAGCGGTTGCAAATGCTGGTAAAGCAGGTGTTCCTTTGGTAACACCTTCAGCAACTCAAGATGATTTGACAAAAGGTCAAGATTACCTCTTCCGTGCTACCTTTATTGATAGCTTCCAAGGAAAAATCATTGCTAAATACACAACTGATAACTTGAAAGCGAAGAAAGTTGTTCTTTACTATGACAATTCATCTGACTATGCGAAAGGAATTGCAGAAGCCTTTAAGAAATCTTTCAAAGGTGAAATCGTAGCGACAGAAACCTTCCAATCTAAGGATACGGATTTCCAAGCTGCCCTTACAAAAATCAAAGATAAAGACTTCGATGCCATTGTTCTTCCAGGTTACTACACTGAAACTGGTAAGATCGTAAACCAAGCACGTGGTATGGGAATTGATAAACCAATCATCGGTGGAGATGGATTTAGCGATGAAAAATTCGTTGAACAAGCAACGCCTGCTGCAGCTTCAAACGTTTACTACGTAGCTGGCTTCTCAACTGAAGGAAAAATGACTGACAAAGCTAAGAAATTCGTAGAAGCTTATAAAGCAAAATACAAAGAAGACCCTTCAATGTTTGCAGCTTTGGCTTATGACTCAGTTTACATGATTTCTGAAGCATCTAAAGGTGCTAAGAACTCTGTCGAATTGAAAGACAACCTTGCTAAGTTGAAAAACTTGGAAGGTGTGACTGGTACAATGTCAATTGACAAGGACCACAACCCAGTTAAATCAGCTCTGATGATTGGCTTGAAAGATGGTAAAGTTAAATCCGTTGAGTCTGTAAAACCTTAATTATCATTTGTTGTTTGTACAAGAGGCTAGGAGAATAAAGATTCCTGGCCTCGATCTTTATTGTTAGAAAGGATGGTTCATATGCTCCAGCAATTAGTGAACGGTCTAATCTTGGGAAGTGTCTATGCGCTCTTGGCCCTAGGTTATACCATGGTGTATGGAATTATCAAATTGATCAACTTTGCCCACGGTGATATCTACATGGTAGGTGCCTTCATGGGTTACTTCTTATTAAACTCATGGAAAGTCAACTTCTTTGTAGCCTTGCTTCTAGCCATGGTTGGAACTGCGATTTTAGGGGTTGTGATTGAATACTTGGCTTATCGTCCGCTTCGTCACTCAACTCGGATTGCTGCCTTGATCACAGCGATCGGGGTTTCCTTCTTTCTAGAATACGCCATGGTCTTCTTTGTAGGAGCCAATACTCGTTCCTTCCCTCAAGTCATTCACACGGTTCGTTATAATGTAGGCCCTATTTCCATCTCGAATATTCAGTTGATGATCTTGGGAGTGTCTGTTTTCTTGATGGTCGCTCTTCAATTTATTATCCAAAAGACAAAGATGGGGAAAGCCATGCGTGCCGTGTCTGTGGATAGCGATGCCGCTCAATTGATGGGGATTAATGTCAATCGGACCATCAGTTTTACCTTTGCTTTGGGATCAGCCTTGGCAGGTGCTGGTGGTGTCTTGATCGGTTTGTATTATAACTCGATCGAACCTTTGATGGGGATGACACCAGGGATCAAAGCCTTTGTCGCAGCCGTTCTTGGAGGGATCGGGATCATTCCAGGTGCCGCTCTTGGTGGATTTGTCATCGGACTTTTGGAAACCTTCGCCACAGCGATTGGTCTTTCAGACTTCCGTGATGCCATTGTGTATGCCATCTTGATTGTGATCCTGCTCATTCGTCCTGCAGGGATCCTTGGTAAAAATGTGAAAGAGAAGGTGTAAGCCATGAAAGAAAATTTAAAAGTGAATATAGTCTGGCTTGGTCTTTTGGTCGCAGGTTTTGCCTTGATCCAAGTCTTGGTTGCAGCAGGTGTGCTCAACCTCTTCTATATCCAAATTTTGGAACAGATCGGGATTAATATTATCCTTGCAGTTGGTTTGAACCTTATCGTAGGTTTCTCAGGCCAATTCTCACTGGGACATGCCGGATTTATGGCGATTGGTGCCTACTCTTTGGCTATTATCGGATCCAAATCACCAACTTATGGAGCCTTCTTCGGTGCAATGCTCTTGGGTGTTCTAATTTCTGGTATTGTTGCCCTGATCGTTGGGGTTCCAACCCTTCGGTTGAAAGGGGACTACTTAGCGATTGCAACACTGGGTGTTTCTGAAATTATCCGGATTTTGATCGTCAATGGTGGTTCCTTGACAAATGGTGCCGCAGGGATTCTCGGTTTGCCAGCCTTTACAACTTGGCAATTGGTCTATATTTTCGTCGTGATTACAACCGTCTTTACCATTAACTTCTTGCGCAGTCCGATTGGTCGCTCCACTCTTTCTGTTCGTGAAGACGAAATCGCAGCAGAATCAGTTGGGATTCATACAACGAAAGTCAAAGTGATTGCCTTTGTATTTGGTGCAATGACTGCGGCGATTGCTGGGACTCTTCAAGCCGGATTTATCGGTTCAGTTGTGCCAAAAGATTATTCCTTTACCAACACCATTAACGTCTTGATCATTGTCGTATTTGGTGGATTGGGATCAATGTCAGGAACAGTTGTTGCCGCTATCGTTTTGGGAATTTTGAACATGGTCCTTCAAGACTTCTCAAGCATCCGTATGATCATTTACTCTCTTGCCTTGATTCTTGTGATGATCTTCCGTCCAGGTGGTCTTCTTGGAACATGGGAATTTAGCTTGAAAAAACTATTTTCAAAAAAGGAGGCTAACTAATGGCACTTCTTGAAGTAAAAAATTTAACGAAAAACTTTGGTGGTTTGACAGCTGTTGGGGATGTAACCATGGAACTCAATGAAGGGGAATTGGTTGGTTTGATCGGACCTAACGGTGCCGGTAAAACAACTCTCTTCAACCTTTTGACAGGTGTTTATGAGCCAAGTGAAGGCACCATCACCTTGGATGGTCACCTCTTAAATGGGAAAGCTCCATATAAAATTGCGGCTAGTGGTTTTGGACGTACCTTCCAAAATATTCGTCTCTTTAAAGATTTGAGTGTGTTGGACAATGTCTTGATTGCCTTTGCTAACCACCACAAACCACATGTTTTTGCAAGTCTTTTCCGTTTGCCAAGCTATTACAAAAATGAAGAAGCATTGAAGGCAAAAGCCCTTGATTTGTTGTCAATTTTTGGGTTGGAAAAAGAAGCAGATACCTTGGCTAAAAACTTGGCCTATGGACAACAACGTCACTTGGAGATCGTTCGTGCCCTTGCCACAGAGCCAAAGATCCTCTTCTTGGATGAACCTGCTGCAGGGATGAACCCTCAAGAAACAGCAGAATTGACCCAATTGATCCGTCGGATTCAAAAAGAATTCAATATCACGATCATGCTAATCGAACACGATATGAGCTTGGTCATGGAAGTAACGGAACGGATTTATGTATTGGAATACGGTCGCTTGATTGCCCAAGGTACGCCGGATGAAATCAAGAGCAACAAACGCGTGATCGAAGCTTATCTTGGAGGTGAAGCCTAATGTCTATGTTAAAAGTTGAAAACCTCTCTGTCCACTATGGCATGATTCAGGCTGTCCGAGACGTCAGCTTTAAAGTCAATGAAGGAGAAGTTGTATCTCTTATCGGTGCCAATGGTGCTGGGAAAACATCCATTCTTCGTACGATTTCAGGCTTGGTTCGTCCAAGTGCTGGGAAGATCGAGTTCTTGGGTCAGGAGATTCAAAAGGTTCCGGCTCAAAAGATTGTAGCAGCAGGACTCTCCCAAGTTCCAGAAGGACGCCACGTTTTTCCTGGTTTGACTGTTATGGAAAACTTGGAAATGGGAGCTTTCTTGAAGAAAGACCGTGAAGAAAATCAAGCCAACTTAAAGAAAGTCTTTTCACGCTTCCCACGTTTGGAAGAGCGGAAGAACCAAGATGCAGCGACCCTATCTGGTGGGGAACAACAGATGCTCGCAATGGGTCGTGCCCTCATGTCGGCGCCAAAACTCTTGCTTTTGGATGAACCTTCTATGGGATTGGCCCCAATCTTTATCCAAGAAATCTTCGATATCATCCAAGATATTCAAAAACAAGGAACAACCGTTCTCTTGATTGAACAAAATGCCAACAAGGCCCTTGCCATCGCAGACCGCGGTTATGTTTTGGAAACAGGGAAAGTGGTTCTATCCGGAACAGGAAAAGAACTCTTAGCCTCAGAAGATGTCCGCAAGGCCTACCTTGGTGGATAAGATTTTTAAGATTCGTTAGAAGCTAAAAAAGAGGCTGGGACAAAAGTCCTAGCCTCTCAATTGTCTTTGGATTGTCTAGCAAGACGCAGTGGTTGAGTGGGCTCTACTACGCTGATTTCATCAGTTTTTACAGCCCTACTCAACTGTGCGGAGGTGGAACGATGAAATCGAATTCTAACGAATGACCGATTTCTGTCTCACTCTCTTTTTTCATCTTGCTTGTTTGATTTTTCTAAATTTTGAAAACAAGAGAAAACTGCTGAAAGCGTTTGAAATCAAACTTAAAATCAAGTATAATAATACTAATAAAAGCATAGGAGAACTTGTTATGGCTGTAAAAGATTTTATGACGCGGAAAGTCGTCTATATTAGTCCAGATACCACAATTGCCCATGCGGCAGATATCATGCGTGAACAAGGTTTGCACCGTTTGCCAGTCATTGAAAATGATCAATTGGTCGGCTTGGTGACAGAAGGTACGATTGCAGAAGCCAGTCCTTCCAAAGCAACCAGCTTGTCGATCTATGAAATGAACTATCTCTTGAACAAGACCAAGGTCAGAGATGTTATGCTTCGAGAAGTCATTACCGTATCTAAGTTTGCCAGCTTAGAAGATGCAGCCTACCTCATGTATAAGAATAAGGTGGGAATCCTTCCAGTTGTGGACAATGATCAAGTGTCCGGAGTGATTACAGACCGTGATATTTTCCGTGCCTTCCTTGAAGTTTCCGGTTATGGAGAAGAAGGAGTTCGTGTCCGCTTCCTTACAGAAGACAAGGTTGGTGTCTTAGAACAAATCGTTCACTTGATTGTGGAAGAAGGCTATAATATTGCCAATACAGTCAATATCCCAACCAAGGATGATCAAGTAGTGATCGAGGTTCAGATTGATGGCGTGACAGACCTTGATGCCATTCGGACTAAATTTGAAGCCAATGGTTTGAAAGTAGATGAAATCACTCGAACAACCGCAAAAGTTATCTAATAGAATAAAACAAGAGGCTGGGACAAAAGTCCTAGCCTCTCAATTGTTTTTGGATTGTCGAAGCAAGATGCAGTGGTAGTGTGGGCTCTACTACGCTGATTTCATCAGCTTTCACAGCCCTACTCAACTGTCCCACTCTCTATTTTTTTGATTAACGAACGATGGGTTGTTTCTGTTCGTCTAAGGTGAAGCCTTCACCAAGAATTTCGTGGGCTTCCGTAATTGTGATGAAGGCAAATGGATCGATTTTATTGATGATATCTTTCATTTGCTTCATTTCATTCCGAGAAACCACGCAGTAGATAATATTTAAATCCTTACGGCTATAGTAGCCCATTCCTCGAATAAAAGTGACTCCACGATCCAGATCTTTGGTGACTTTTTGGGCAATCTCTTCGGGTTTGGCAGTCACAATGAGGAAGCCTTTTCCAGCAAAACCACCCTCTCCAATCAGGTCAATGACCATGGTGTCAATCAAAATAAAGAAGAGTGTGTACATGGCTGTTCGAACATCCTTAAAAACAATGACAACTGTAAGAAGGACAAGCGCATCTACGATTAACATCAGCTTTCCCATTGTGAAGGAAGTGTATTTATTAAAGATGCGAGCGAGGATATCGGTTCCCCCCGTAGTTCCTCCAGCATTAAAGATGATACCAAGACCAAGACCAAGCATAACCCCTGAAGCGATACAAGCAAGGAGAATATCTCCTTTGAAGGCTTGAAAGATGAAACGATGGTAGTGGTGGCTGATGGGGAATGCCTCAAAAATAGCCATCCAAGCAGAAACTGAAAAAGTTCCAATGAGGCTCAAATAAAGAGATTTCTTACCTAGTAATTTCCAAGCGAGAACAAACAAAGGAATATTGATTAGTAAGTTCATCAAGGATACGGGGACCTTAAAGAGATAATAGGTGATCAAGGTGATCCCAGTAACCCCACCTTCATAAAAGTGAAAGGGAATGACCAAAAAATAGATCCCAAATGAAAAAATGCCGGCACCAAGAATGATTGCCAGAATATTTTTGAGTTTAAACATGACAGTTAATCTCCTAAAACTTTATAAGAATATTGTATCAAAAATGTGAAAAAATGAAAATGCATTTGAAACATTTTCTATCCTTAAATGCAAGATTTTTACCCTTATTTTTGGTAAAATAAAAAGAAGAAAGTCAGAAAGAGGTCATTATGGTAAACGGTACATTAATTTCATTCGAAGGTCCAGAAGGAGCGGGAAAATCATCGGTCCTAGAAGCCATTTTGCCTCTACTTGAAGAAAAAGGAATTCCTTATATCACTACTCGTGAGCCAGGTGGGGTCGACATTGCTGAAAAGATCCGTCAGGTTATTTTGGATCCAGACCATACTAGTATGGACGCTAAGACGGAGTTATTGCTCTATATTGCCAGTCGACGCCAGCATTTGGTGGAACGAGTTTTGCCGGCGCTTGCTGCTGGGAAGGTCGTTTTGATGGATCGCTTTATTGACAGTTCGGTGGCTTATCAAGGCTATGGACGTGGTCTGAGTGTGGAGGACATCGAGTGGCTCAATCAATTTGCGACCGATGGACTCAAGCCTGATCTGACCCTCTACTTTGATTTGGATGTGGAAGAAGGCTTAGCTCGGATTGCTCGCAATCACGAGCGGGAAGTCAATCGTTTAGATCTGGAAGGACTAGAGCTTCATTATAAGGTAAGAAAGGGCTATCTAGCCTTAGCTGAAAAAGAGCCAGAGCGTATTGTGAAGATTGATGCCAGTCAATCTTTTGAGGCCGTCTTGGCAGATGTCCTGACGATTCTAGAAAAACGCTTGGGGACTCTAAAATGAAGCTAGAAGAGATGAAACAGCTTCAGCCAGAATTGGTTGATCGCTTCACCCACATCTTAGAGAATGGACATCTTAGCCATGCCTATCTCTTTACAGGCTCTTTTGCCAGTTTTGAGATGGCCCTCTTGCTAGCTCAAAGTCAGTTTTGCGAAGATTTGCAAGGAGTCTGGCCTTGTGGCAAATGCCGGTCCTGTCGCTTGATTGCGGATGAGGAATTCTCAGATGTCAAGATCGTGCGTCCAGTTAATCAAGTCATTAAAACAGAGCGGATTCGTGCCCTGGTGCAAGATTTTTCACAGTCCGGATTTGAAGGAAGTCGGCAGGTCTTTATCGTCCAAGATGCGGACAAGATGCACACCAATGCAGCGAATTCCCTCCTGAAAGTTATGGAAGAACCTCAGAGTGAGATCTATCTCTTTTTGTTGACCTCTGATGAAAACTTGATTTTACCGACCATCAAGAGTCGGGCCCAGCAGGTCCATTTTCCAAAAAATCAAGCCTATTTGACAGAGCTTTTGGAAAAAGAAGGTTTGGTCAAATCGCAAGCAAGGTTGGTGGCTCGATTTAGTTTTAGTCTTGAAGAGGCAGAACTACAAAAAAAGAATGCCTTATTTTTTGAATTGGCAAAAGTTTGCGGGCAGTTCATAGACCGTTGCCAATCTAGTCACAATCGTGCTTATTTGGAAGTGACCCGCCTAGTGAGTTTGGCAGATGATAAGGAAAAACAAAGCCAGGCTTTTCGATTGATGGAGTTGGCTTTAGAAGAGCAGTTGCGCTTGAGTCGCGCCCAGCAATTGTTAGAGAAATTAAGCCTTGCTCGCAAGATGTGGAGGGCCAATGTTTCGTTCCAAAATGCTCTGGAATATATGGTTTTGAGCTTAGAAAGTTAAGGAGACAGAATGAATAAAAAAGAATTATTTGATGCTTTAGACGGCTTTTCACAGAATTTACTGGTCACCTTGGCTGAGGTCGAAGCTATCAAGAAAAATTTAAAAGAAGTGATCGAAGAAAATACAGCTCTTCGCTTAGAAAATGACAAATTGAGAGAGCGCTTGGGGGAAGTTGAAAAGACTTCATCGGCTAAATCTCAACATCATGGTCGTGAAAATTTGCAACGAATTTACAATGATGGTTTTCATATATGCACCTATTCCTACGGCCAACGTCGTGAGAACGATGAAGAGTGTATGTTCTGTGACGAGTTGTTATTTAGGGAGTAAGCATGCAGATCCAACGAAGTTTTAAAGGGGAAAAGAAAACAGGAGTGCTTTATCTTGTCCCAACACCGATCGGCAATCGCGAGGATATGAGTTACCGCATGGTCCAGACCTTAAAGGATGTGGATTTGATCGCAGCGGAGGATACCAGAAATACAGGCCTCTTGCTCAAGCATTTTGAGATTAGGACCCCTCAGACTAGCTTTCATGAGCATAATGTCCAGGAGAAAATTCCAGATCTGATCGCTCATCTAGAATCTGGTAAGGACTTAGCACAAGTTTCAGATGCAGGACTCCCTAGTATCTCTGACCCTGGTCATGATTTGGTCAAGGCAGCGATTGAACGCGAGATTCCTGTCGTAGCTGTTCCTGGTCCAAGTGCAGGGATTACTGGTTTGATTGCCAGTGGCCTAGCCCCTCAACCTCATATTTTTTATGGATTTCTGCCTCGCAAAGAGGGGCAACAAAAGGCCTTTTTCCAAGAAAAAGTAGCCTATCCGGAGACCCAGATTTTTTATGAGTCGCCCCATCGAGTGAAGGCGACCTTAGAGAATATGTTGGCTGTCTATGGGGATCGTCCGGTTGTCCTCGTTCGTGAATTGACCAAGATCTACGAAGAATATACTCGCGGCAGCATTTCAGAGTTAGTCGCATTTCTTGAAGAAAATCCCCTCAAAGGGGAGTGCCTCTTGATCGTCGAAGGAGCCAAAGAAGAAGAGTTAGACCTAGAAGAGGTTGACTTGATCCAAGAGATCGATAGCTTGGTCCAAGAGGGGATGAAGAAGAATCAAGCAATCAAACAGGTCGCCAAACAATATGGCCTACAAAAGAGTGAGCTCTATGCTCAGTACCACCAAGAATAAGAAAGGACAGGTACAGGATGGAAATTAGAATGGCTTATCCCAATGAGATCCAGCGAATTATGGAAATTATCCAAGATGCCAAAGAAAGCCTAGAGCAAAGAAAGGTTGACCAGTGGCAAGATGGATATCCAAATGAAGACATTATTTTTGAGGATATTTTAGAAAGTCGTGGCTATGTAGCCGTTGAAGATCAAGAAATCGTCGCCTATGCGGCAGTCTACAAGGGAAATGAAGCAGCCTATAATGAGATTTACGATGGCAAGTGGGAGCATGACAACTATATGTATATCACGTTTCACCGCGTCGCTGTGGCCAAAGAAGCTACTGGAAAAGGGGTAGCTCAGACCTTCCTTCAAGGCTTGATCGAAGGTGAAAAAGGCCCTGATTTTCGTTGCGATACCCACCCAGATAATCTGGTCATGCAACATTTGCTTGAAAAATTAGGCTACCATTATTGTGGAAAGGTCCCAATTGATGGCGTACGTCTGGCTTATCAAAAGATCAAGCGAAAAGCAGAAACCAGTTTATTCCAAGTGGTCTCAGAAGAGGACCGCTGGGACCAAAGAGCAGAAGTAGCCTCCAATGACTCTTTATCTTAAACAGTTCTATGAAAGCCCTATGGGACTTCTTTCGATGATTGTCAGCGAGGAAGGCCTTGTAGAACTTGATTTTTATGATCCGAAAGAGGCTGCGCCTGATCCTTTTGGGGCGCTGGAGCGGTTTCATCCCTATCATAAACAGGTGAAAGAGTGGTTGGACCATTATTTTGCAGGGTATCCGATTGCCATCAGCTTTCCACTAGCACCGCAAGGGACAGCCTTTCAAGAGCGGGTATGGCAGTTATTGCGAGAGATCCCATATGGTGAGACCAAGACCTATGGCCAACTTGCCCAGGATCTTTCTTGTGGCTCAGCCCAAGCAGTGGGACAAGCTGTTGGACGCAATCCCTTGACTATCCTAGTTCCCTGTCACCGCGTGATGGGAAAAAATGGAGAATTGACAGGCTATGCGTCTGGACTCGATCGTAAACGCTGGCTCTTACAACACGAAGGAATTACCTGGAAGGAGAAATGAAATCAATGTACACCTTTATTGAATACCCAAAATGTTCGACTTGTCGAAAGGCTAAATCAGAATTGGACGGTCTCCAATGTGAGTTTCAAAGCCAAAATATTGTCACAGAAACACCGACTAGCAAAGAATTGCAAGACTGGATCAAAGCATCTGGACTGCCAATCAAGTCTTTCTTTAATACTAGCGGGATAAAATATCGGGAACTCGGTTTGAAAGATAAGGTGGATCAACTGACAGTGAAAGAAGCAGCGGATCTTTTGGCTAGCGACGGTATGCTGATCAAGCGCCCCCTACTTGTCAAAGACGGAAAAGTGGTTCAAGTAGGCTACCGGAAACCATACGCAGACTTAGATTTGTAAAAGAAAAGGGAGTTGGACTCCCTTTTCATTTTGAGTTGAAGATGATATAATCATACGAGTGAAATCAATGAAAGAGAGTCAATCATGAGTATTTTAGAGGTAAAAAATTTAAGCCACGGCTTTGGGGACCGTGCGATTTTTGAGGATGTGTCCTTTCGTTTGTTAAAAGGAGAGCATATCGGTCTTGTCGGGGCCAATGGTGAGGGAAAATCAACCTTCATGAGCATTGTGACAGGCAAGATGCAACCTGACGATGGAAAAGTCGAGTGGTCTAAGTATGTGACGGCCGGCTACCTGGACCAGCATGCTGTCCTAAAAGAAGGACAAACGGTTCGCGATGTTTTACGGACCGCTTTTGATGAGTTGTTCACAGCTGAAGCGCGCATCAATGACCTATATATGGCCATGGCAGAAGAGGGAGCTGATGTCGATGCTTTGATGGAAGAGGTTGGGGAACTCCAAGAACGTCTAGAAAGTCGTGATTTCTATACCTTGGATGCCAAGATCGATGAAGTGGCGCGTGCTCTTGGGGTCATGGATTTTGGGATGGAGACGGATGTGACCTCTCTTTCAGGTGGGCAACGGACCAAGGTCCTCTTGGCCAAACTCCTCCTTGAAAAACCTGATATCTTGCTACTAGACGAGCCGACCAACTACTTGGATGCAGAGCACATTGATTGGCTCAAGCGCTATTTGCAAAATTATGAAAATGCCTTTGTCCTCATTTCCCACGATATTCCTTTCTTGAACGATGTGATCAATATCGTCTACCATGTGGAAAATCAGCAGTTGACCCGCTATTCAGGAGACTATTACCAATTCCTTGAGGTCTATGAAATGAAAAAATCGCAATTGGAAGCGGCTTATGAGCGTCAGCAAAAAGAAATTGCTGATTTGAAAGATTTCGTAGCCCGTAATAAGGCGCGTGTGGCAACGCGGAATATGGCCATGTCTCGTCAGAAGAAGCTGGACAAGATGGAACTCATTGAGTTGCAAAGTGAGAAACCAAAGCCATCCTTTGACTTTAAAAATGCCCGTACTCCTGGACGCTTTATTTTCCAGGCCAAGGATCTCCAGATCGGTTATGACCGTCCTTTGACCAAGCCTTTGAACTTGACCTTCGAGCGCAATCAAAAGGTGGCCATCATCGGAGCCAACGGGATCGGGAAAACCACTCTCTTGAAGAGCTTGCTAGGGATTATTCCACCAATCGCTGGTGAAGTCGAGCGCGGAGACTATCTTGAGCTTGGCTACTTCGAGCAAGAGGTCGAAGGGGGCAATCGTCAGACACCGCTAGAGGCAGTCTGGAATGCCTTTCCAGCCCTCAACCAAGCAGAGGTTCGTGCAGCTCTTGCCCGCTGTGGATTGACCACCAAGCATATCGAGAGTCAAATCCAGGTCTTATCCGGTGGGGAGCAAGCCAAGGTACGCTTCTGTCTCTTGATGAACCGTGAAAACAACGTCTTGGTACTGGATGAGCCGACCAACCACTTGGATGTGGATGCTAAAGATGAATTGAAACGGGCCCTGAAAGAGTATAAGGGATCTATCCTGATGGTTTGCCACGAGCCAGACTTCTATGAAGGATGGATGGACCAAATCTGGGACTTTAATGAATTAACGTAAACACAAAAAGAGAACCGTATGGTTCTCTTTTCAGATTGAAGTTAAAGACTTCTTAGAAACTTTCCTTAGGTGAGTACGGACGTCAGCGAACTTCTACGAAGTTCCATGACTAATTATTGAGCCTAAGGTCTCAATAATTCCGAGTGTCTGAAACTGTATTGTTTCAGACACTTTTCTCACAGCGGAAAGTTTCAGTAGATGAATGTCTTAAATAATTAGAATTCATTTTATTTACCAATGAATCTATTAGCTAATTTTATGTAAAATGTTTATCAATATCTTAAAAAGAGAACCGTTTGGTTCTCTTCTCATTATTTCTTGAAATCATAGTCTTTTAAGATTTCAATTTTTTCAATTTTGATATCTGTTTTTGGTTTGTCCTTACCGTCAGTTTCGGTAGACGCAATTTTATCGACGACATCCATCCCATCGATCACTTGGCCAAAGACAGTGTAGTTGCCACCATCAAGGGTTGGATTTCCACCATTTTTATAAGCATCGATGATCTTAGCTGGGAAGCGGTCAGTCGGGAGCTTGCTAGAAATATCTTCCTTATTTTGGTTGATATAGAATTGACTACCGTTGGTATTTGGACCAGAATTGGCCATGGCAAGGGCTCCACGAAGATTGTAAAGGTATGGAGAATACTCATTCTCAAAACCAGTACCTGAATCTTTAGATTTGTCTTTGCCCTTCCAGATGGATTCGCCACCCGTACCGTCTCCTTTAGGGTCACCCGTTTGGATCATAAAGTTGTTGATGACACGGTGGAAAAGTAAGCCATTGTAGTAACCTTCTTTTGCATGGGTCAAGAAGTTCTCAACTGCAAGTGGGGCATATTTAGGGAAGAGCTTCACAGTAATATCCCCTTCAGTTGTCGTGATTTTAACCTCTGCTTCGTCTTTAGCCACGTCAGTTGATAGTTGTGGGAAGACCGCATTTTCATTTGTCATGGCATCGTTAAAATCTTTGCGCAGTTGTTCTAATTTCTTTTGATCTTTTTCACTAGAGCTAGAAGTTGATGTCTGCTCGGTCTTTTCTTTGCTTGAGCTTGAAGAGCTAGCGTCTGTCTTATTGGACGAACAAGCTGTCAAAGCCAAGCCAGAAAATAATAGTAGGGCGATTAATTTTTTCATATTCTTCCTTTCCAACATCGTTGTCTTTCTCTATTGTACCTTAATTTTACGATACTTTCAAATCTAGACGGAAATCTCTCTTCACTAAAGTTGGTTAAATATTGTCAATGCTTGATAAATCACTAATTAAGAGGGAAGTTGCGTAGAGATAGAAAATCCGGTATGATGGAAAGTGCTTTTAGAGCTGTGAAATAGATTTTTAAAGAGGAGGAACGTCATAAATGAAACAACCACGTAAATTTTATATTTACTCGAGAAGTTCACTATATTTTTTGATCTTTTTGGCGGTGACGACGCTCATCGCCATCATACAATTACTGATTGAAGATAATTTTTTTGAAAACTTAAAAGTCTTATTAGCTGCTTTGTCTCTTCTAGTGACAGTTGGATGAATTCTATTTGCATCAATGGGAAGAATAGAGATTAGGAACTCGGAAATAGTGGTAGATCGTAATTTCAAGCGCTATCGTCTAGACCCATTAACCATTGTGGTCCGTTTAGGAGAAAAGGACTCGACGCGAGGGATCACCAATTATCCAATTTATGTGGAAGGAAAGGTCGTGGGGCATGGGACTTTTGGTCGTTCAATTACACTTAAATTTCTTGGTACGAAACGGAAAAATAAGGAATTACTGAAGTACTATCAAGAGCATCTTCAAAACCTAGTAGAAGCAAATAGATCTCTTGAGCAGGAGCCTACGGAAGTGGACTTTGAACAGATTGTGTTAGCATCGAATGATCGACAAAAATTCCCTTTACGCGATTTGGTCGAATTCGGTGCAGATCAAGGAGATCTCAAAAAAACAGTATTTTATCATCCTAAAGAAAATAAACTATATGTCGGAAAAAGTGTTCCATTTCCCACTATCTTTACTCCAAGTGGCGTCCTTTTTTATGGTATTTATCTGTTAACGGATCGAGTATCCTTTCATGGACTCATCCCACTAGTGCTATCGTTCGCATTGATGCTTGTCATCGCTATATGGCAATTGAAACACAGAAAACAAAAATATACAGTGAATGTCATTCCTTATGAAATGTCTGAGCATTATTTTCAAGTACAGAAGTCAAATGGAATGAAAACCTATTTGCTAATTTTTGTTTTTGGACTTATCACTTTAGGATTATCCCTCTTATATCTTGCCTTCGGAAGCTTTCTGTTGTTGTTTGTAAGTTTTTTGATGTGGTATTTCTTTGTTGTATTAACATTATGTGGCCAATTCAAGAAAACACACTATTTAAAAATTTTGGAAAAGAAATAGTTTCCTTAATTCTTTAAAGCAATATTCACCCGTATGGGTGATTTCTTTTTGGCCTAAATTACTAATTAAGAAGGAAGTTGCATATAGATGGATAATTCGGTATGATGGGAGATAAGTTGTTTTGTTGGAAAATAAACGAATTCCCTCAAAAACGGTATCATGAATAGGAGGATACAAATTGGATTATAAAACTCTACGAAAAAACTATAGACTCTATATTAGATCTGCTGGCTTGTTGGCAATGCTTCTGATTATTTGTATAGGATTATTGGTCAGAGATACCCTTCTTCAGACTGCTGGTCTCTTATTGGTCCTTGCAGGCTTGTTTTTATTCATCCAATTGCTTAAGAAGAGCTACACCAACAAGTGCAGCACCTTGCTCCATGTAGACTTAGATTTAGATTTTTGGCAGCAATACCTTCAGTTGAACAAGAATGTGAAAAAGCCCATTTTGCAGATAGATATGAAGCTAACATCGGTCGCCTATTCTTTTATGATGGGAGATTTCGATGCTGTCATAAAGGAAGCTAGGGAGGCACTTAGTCAGAAGGAACTACCGCAGAAATATAAGAACTTTTTTGAGAGTTACCTCATGCGATCGACTGTCCTGACAGATCCTGATTTGACTAGAGAAGAGCTAGAGGCTCAGTTAAATGAATTGACCATTACAGACCCTACACTGGCTGAGAAAACAAAAGAGGTCTGTCTCGCTCTTTATGATTTAACCATTGCGCATCAAAGCAATGATTATTTCGAAGACTTAAGCAATGACTTCAAGTACCAGCAGTTGGAAATCATCTACTACCAAGCCTTGAGTGCCACTCTTAAAGGAGATAAGCATAGAGCCGATGATCTCTTTCACAAGTTAGTTTCAGAAGATGAGTCGCTCTATATCGTTCGAAAGGCTCAACAATACTTGAAGGATGAAGACAGTCATCTGTAAATCCTCCAATCGAAATAGAGATTAATTGGAAGTAACTAAAGAAACATAAGGAGTTATTGGAAGGAAAGAATGAAGAAATCAATCTTTAGGGCCGGTTTTTATGAGAGCCGTCGTTTGCGTCACGATGGCTTTATCGATTATATGGTCAAGGACACAAATAGTCGCAAAATCTACACAAAGCCATTTAGTATTGCGAGGAAACTATTTTCATTTTTTGGGATATTATTCATGTTTGGATTTTCTGCATTAATGGAGACGCAAATTCATCACCCTGATCCTGATGCACCATTTGATACTTGGGGGATCAATTTCTATCCACTTTGGCTGTTTTTCTTGTGTTGGTTTTTATGGTTTCTTGTTTGTAGAAAAAATCTGCGTAGAAAATATGATGCAAAGATTCCTTATACTAGTATCTTGAATTTGAATCTGTATCTGATTTGGATGGTGCTTGCTCTTAATTTGTTTTTTATCACCGTCATAGGTAGATACCTTACGATTTTGGGTTTGGTTTTATTCTATGTTCTTACCGGAATCATATTGTTTATGATTGTCCAATTTAGAATGAAATCGCTAAAAATTCGTCTTTATGGAGTGCAGGATCCTAGTGTAACTGCTAGACAGAAAAAGTTTATAGAAGTCATTACTGGACTAGGTGGAATAATTGTAGCAGGTTGGATGGTTCTGAAATTTCTTTTCCCCAAAATTGGAGAAGTAAAAGGTGATTTTTTAGGAACCATCTCATTTATAGGAATGGTATTTTTTGCAAATATTATTGTTTTGAGTATGGAAGTAGTGATGATGTTACCCTATTCACTGTATGGTTATTATCGAAATAAATATTCAGAGGAATATCGCGAGTTCGAAGGAAAATCGCTGGAAGAGTGGTATGGTAAGAAGTACTTGAACAAACACAAGGAGTTATTGGAAGATAAGAATGAAGAAATCAATTTTTAAAGCTAGTTTTGAAGAGAGTTTAAATATACAGGATGATAGCTTTGTACAATATCAGACTAGCGATGTTTTTTCTAAGCTAGAAAAATATTATAAAGAGGGAAAAGCTACAATAAGTTTACATATCTGGAATCTGATCGGGGTTATGATTGGGCCAATATTTTTTAATTTTATGATTTTTGTTTTTTCACTTTCCTTGCATGATTCTGATTCCAAGGATTTAAGATTCCCTATTTCAGGATCCCCAATATTGACAGCCGATGTTTATTTAATTTGCTTTTTACTTTGGTTATTTATTATATTGGTTGGAAAAGGACTGAAAAGGGCCTACATACTACCTTATCGTAATCATTTTCACGTTTTAACTTATATTATTTGGTTAGGTCTTGAATTTAACCTTCTAATGATTGATATTTGTTTATCAATTCTATCTGTCTGGGTCATTATTTGTATTTTAGTATGTACATTTATTTTATCTCTTTTTATGGTCTCGTTTAAAATCAACAGCGTCAAGGAAACGATGTATGGCGAAAGGAATGAACCTACTCTTCATAGTAAATTATCTAAAAAGATATTAACTTACGGAGGAGGTGTTTTAGGATTTGCTGTTATTACCAATTTTATATTAAAAAGTTTTTCTATTAATGTTTCAGATTCGATGGGAGTCTTTGGAGTTTTATTAATCTGGATTATAATGAATATTGCTTTGCTTTTTTTGCTGATTTTTATCGAATTTCCAACTTACTTACTAGCTTTATACAAATGGAAATATCCTGAAGAATACCGCGAATGGGAAGGTAAGTCTGTCGAAGAGTGGTATGGTAAGAAGTACTTGAAGAAACACAAGGAGTTATTAAAAAATGAATAAAAATTTTAACGAGATGTCGTTTGATGAATTGAAATGTTACCGCAGAGAAGGTCTTTGGAGATCTTTGGGACAATTACTGGTCATTATTTTAGTAATTACGGGCATGGTCTTGATGGAAGTGAACCATGTTTCTCCTTCCAATCAGAATCGTTTTCGAGTTATTGGTTTGACCACGGTCGTTGCGCTCTTTGGCTACCTTATGCCTCTGATGGCAGCAAATCGCGTGATGCGAGACCATCCGGATTGGGTCAAGAAATCAGGTTTCCGAGCGAAAATTCCCTTGCCAATGGATTGGCATGCCAAAAGGCTTTGTGTTCTTGGAGCGAGTCTCTTGGTGATTGGAGTAGGATTTGTCTCGTCATACAAACCACAAGTTCAGCAGACAAATCTACAAGATCAAATTGATATCATTCAAATGGATCATGACTTGGAAAGAGAGCAAAAATTCGACCAAGTTCTAGATACCATCACACCGGAGGGTAAAAAATATGAGTAAGATCCATTTTGAAATTTGAACATCATTGAATATCGTTCTAAAAAGTTATAAAGAACAGTGCCCACTCGGTGCTGTTTTTCTGCTTTCTGCTCCAAATTTTCGGAAATGATTTTACTAGAGAACTAGCTTGGAAATGTGGTATAATAAAGGTTATGGCAAACAATAATCAATCAAAAAATACACGGTCGACGAGACGACTGTCCAAAGCAGAATTAGAAAGAAAAAAAGCGATTCATCGCATGATTACAACCATTCTCATCAGTCTGGTTTTAGTCTTTGCGGCCTTGAAATTAGGGGCTGTGGGAGTCTTAGCTTACAACTTGATCCGTCTTTTTGTTGGAAGTTTGGCTTATTTGGCTATTTTAGCGACCTTCTTCTACCTCTACGCTTTTAAATGGCTGGACAAACACGAGGGAATTATCTCAGGCTTTCTCAGCTTTTTTGTAGGGCTGCTCTTGATGTTTCAGGCCTTCTTTGTATCCTCCCTTCAATTAGACAATAATGGGGTCAAGGTCACCTTTTCAAGAATCATGGCAGACCTGCTTCACTTGAGGGTGGAGAGCTTTGCTGGTGGAGGCATGATCGGTACCCTTCTCTATGCTCCGACTTCCTTCCTCTTTTCAAATATTGGCTCTTATTTTATTGGCCTTCTCTTTATCGGTTTGGGGATCCTCTTGATGAGCCCTTACTCCATCTATGACCTATTTGAAAAAGCTTCAGAAGCCATCCACGCTTCTATGGAAAAACGAAAAGAGGTCCGTGAGCAGAAATTCCTTGAAAAAGAAGCGAGAGCTGCTGAGGAAGCTGCGGCTGCTGAAAGAGAGCAAGAAGAAGCAAGGGCAGCCCTTCCAAGTCCTTTGTCAATGGAAGGGCATCCTGTAGATCCTGAAACGGGAGAGGTGTTGGCGGGAGAGCCGTTTACAGAGTCCTTCCCAGAAGCTGAGATTGTTGCACCAGCAACACCAGAGATCTACCTGCCAGATGAAGAATGGCCGGAAGAACCTGAAGCATCCGAAGAGCTTCCGATAGCCCAAGAATTCGAAGACGATGGGGAGGAGGTTCAAGTAGATTTTACACCTAAGGAACTCCTTCAGTACAAACTCCCAACGATTGATCTCTTTGCGCCTGATAAACCCAAAAATCAATCCAAAGAGAAAAACATCGTTCGCCAGAATATCCGTATTTTGGAAGAAACCTTTGCAAGTTTTAACATCAAGGCGACAGTGGAGCGGGCGGAAATCGGTCCTTCTGTTACCAAATATGAAGTCAAGCCAGCTGTCGGTGTGCGGGTCAACCGCATTTCCAACCTAGCAGATGATTTGGCCTTGGCCCTAGCAGCCAAGGATGTGCGGATCGAAGCACCGATTCCAGGGAAGTCTCTGGTCGGGATTGAAGTGCCAAACTCTGAGATTGCGACCGTTTCCTTCCGTGAGTTGTGGGAGCAGTCGAAGACAGACCCCGCTAAACTCCTTGAGATTCCTCTTGGGAAGGCCGTAGATGGCTCGGCTCGGACCTTTGATTTGGCCCGAATGCCTCACCTCTTGGTAGCGGGTTCGACCGGATCTGGTAAGTCGGTTGCGGTCAATGGGATCATTTCGAGTATCTTGATGAAGGCCCGTCCGGACGAAGTCAAATTTATGATGGTTGATCCAAAGATGGTGGAGCTTTCTGTCTACAACGATATTCCTCACCTCTTGATTCCAGTGGTGACCAACCCACGCAAGGCCAGTAGAGCCCTACAAAAAGTCGTCGATGAGATGGAAAATCGCTACGAGCTCTTCTCAAAAGTGGGGGCTCGGAACATTGCTGGTTTTAATGCCAAGGTTGCGGAGTACAATGCCCAGTCTGAGATGAAGCAAGTACCACTTCCATTGATTGTGGTCATTGTCGATGAGTTGGCAGACTTGATGATGGTCGCAAGTAAAGAAGTGGAAGATGCCATTATTCGTCTTGGACAAAAGGCGCGTGCGGCAGGGATCCATATGATCCTTGCGACCCAACGGCCATCGGTTGATGTTATTTCAGGTTTGATCAAGGCCAATGTGCCTTCTCGTGTCGCTTTTGCGGTATCATCCGGAACCGACTCACGGACCATCTTGGATGAAAATGGAGCAGAGAAATTGCTCGGTCGCGGAGACATGCTCTTTAAACCGATTGATGAAAACCACCCGATTCGTCTGCAAGGCTCCTTTATCTCAGATGATGATGTTGAGCGGATTGTCAACTTTGTCAAGGAGCAGGCAGAAGCCGATTATGATGATGCCTTTGATCCAGGCGAAGTATCCGAATCGGACTTTGATGGAGGCATGGGTGGCTCTGACGAAGGCGATCCTCTCTTTGAAGAGGCCAAGGCGCTCGTGGTTGAAACTCAAAAGGCTAGTGCGTCGATGATTCAGCGCCGCTTGTCAGTTGGCTTTAACCGAGCGACTCGCCTCATGGAAGAGTTGGAAGCAGCCGGTGTGATTGGACCTGCTGAAGGAACCAAGCCTCGGAAAGTATTGCAACAATCAGTCTAGGGGGAAGAGGGCACTTGCCCCACTCCCTTTTCTTTTTATAGAAAATAGAAAGTAGGACCAGATGAAGTTAGACATGATTCATCATATTGCCATCATTGGACGAGATCACGATGCCATGTTGCATTTCTATGTGGACCAGTTGGGCTTTGCGATTGTCAGTGAATATGACCGTCCTGAACGCGGAGATATCTTGATCAATCTCCGTCAGGGGCAATTGACTTTAGAGCTTTTTATCAAACCAACGGCTCCAGAACGACCTAAGATCCCCTTGCCAGAGCATGCGGGGCTTCGTCATCTGGCCTTTAAAGTGGAGGATGTGGAGGCGTATCTAGCTAGATTGGATCAGCTAGGTATTGCAAACACAGGCCTTCGCTACGATGACTTTGATGGCAAGAAAATGGCATTTTTCTTCGATCCAGAAGGACTGCCCTTGGAAATACATGAGTGAGGAAAGCAATGAATAAATTAGAAGGACTCAATCAGGAAGAAGTAGCAAGAAGGATCCAAGAGGGCAAGCAAAATAAGGTCACGATCAAGACAGAAAAAAGCCTAGGACAGATCATTCGAGACAATGTCTTTACCTACTTTAATCTGATTTTCCTGGTTTTGGCTATTTTGCTGGTAGCTGTGAAGTCTTGGAACAATCTCTTGTTTGTCCCGATTGTAGTGGTCAACTCCTTGGTAGGAATTGTACAAGAAGTCCGCTCCAGACGGATCTTGCGTCAGATGCAATTTCTGCATATGAGTGAGGCGATCGCTCTTCGCGAGGGCAAAGAAGTTACCCTGCCTATCGATCAACTGGTAGAGGATGATCTGGTTCGCTTTCGAGCTGGAGACCAAATCTATGCGGATGGGGTCTTACTGGAGGGCGACTTAAAAGTCGATGAGTCGCAATTAACCGGTGAAGCGGACGAAGTCAAAAAAGGAGCGCAAGACGCGCTCATGTCAGGTAGTTTTGTGATTGCTGGTCAAGGGGTAGCCCGATTGGAAAAAGTTGGGAATGACTCTTATATCAACCAATTGAGCCTGGAAGCTAAACAGGTCAAGTCTCATGAGGAGTCTGATATGGTCCATGCAGTCAACCGTATCGTGGGGATCATTGGTCTCCTGATCATTCCGCTAGGTTCCCTCCTTTTTCTTCGGAGCTATATCAGCCTAGGGGATAGCCTCAAGCTCAGTGTGACTTCGACAGTCGGAGCCTTGATTGGGATGATTCCAGAAGGCTTGTACCTTTTGATGACCTTGGCGCTGGCGCTGGGTGCTGTCAGATTGGCCAAGGAAAAGGTCTTGCTCAATAGCATGAAGGGGATTGAGACCTTATCGCGCGTGGATGTCCTTTGTGTCGATAAGACAGGGACTATTACAGAGCCGGGGATGGAAGTGACAGAGATTCGTCCAGCAAAAGACGCTCAAGACTTGGAAGCTCTAGCTCAGTATGTAGAAGCTAGTATGGATCAAAACGATACCATGGATGCGATCCGAAAATTCCACAAGACATCAGTCAGCCAGCCTTGGAAGGCTCTTGAAATACTGCCCTTTACGTCCAAGAAAAAGTATGGGGCCATTGCCTTTGAATCGGGGATCTATGTATTAGGCGCACCAGAATTTGTTTTACGAGAAAGCTTCTCTGAGGTTGAAAAAGAGATCGCCCCTGCTACGCAGGCAGGTAATCGGGTCTTGGCCTTTGGAAAATATAGGGGAGAAGACCTTAGAGAGACGTTAGAGGCTCCTGTAGATTTAGTAGCCTGGATCATTCTCTCCAATCCTTTGAGAAAAAATGCCAAAGACACCTTCGCCTACTTCAAACAACAAGGAGTGACCATCAAGGTTATTTCAGGAGACAACCCAGCTACCGTCTCTGCTATTGCACAAAAAGCAGGCATTGAAGGAGCAGAAGACTTGATTGATGCCAGAACCTTGCAGACGGAAGAAGCCTTGCACCAAGCGGCGAGCCAATATATGGTCTTTGGTCGGGTGACTCCAGAGCAAAAGAAAAGCCTTGTAGAAGGCTTGCAGGCAAAGGGGCATAAAGTGGCTATGACCGGAGATGGAGTCAACGATATTTTAGCTTTAAAAACAGCGGATTGTAGTATTGCGATGGAGTCTGGAAATGATGCGACCAAAAAGATGGCGCAAGTGGTCTTACTGGATTCTGACTTTGGGAAGATGCCGTCTGTCGTGGCAGAAGGTCGTCGGGTGGTCAATAACATTCAACGATCAGCCAGTCTCTTTTTGATCAAGAATATCTTCTCCATTTTGTTGGCCATCTCAGTGACGCTCTTAGCCTTTACCTATCCCATCATGCCGTCGCAGATGTCTTTGATCAGTGGTTTTACAATTGGGATTCCAGGATTCTTCCTAGCGCTTGAGCCTAACAGTGAGCGTATCAAGGGACGCTTTATCGAAACGGTCTTTAAACATGCCTTGCCTGCAGCCTTGACGGATTTTATACTGATCTTTAGTCTGGTTTTATTCTCTTCAGCATTTGGTATGAAATCGGAAGAACTCTCGAGTGCAGCCATCTGCTTGATGGCCTTCGTCGGTTTTGCCATCATCTATCAAGAATCCCAGCCTCTCAATCACTACAAGAGACTGGTTCTTCTAGGAAATATCCTGGCTTTTATGGTATCAAGTAGTATCCTAGGAAAATTCTTTAACATGAGCCCCTTGAGGCTTCAAACGCTACTTATCTGCGCCATCATGGCAGTTCTTGCTCTCGTCTTGATTCAGGTTTTCAAGAAGATGGTGGGCTGGCTCTTTCATCGGAAAAAATAAAAGAAAAGAGCAAAACAGATAAAATAGTTTCGATTGGATGACGATATTCTTACTGTTCAGTTAGTTCTAGAAAATAGGCATCCCATTCTTGTGCTTCGGATTTTGAAAGCAACAATGAAACCGAATGGATCACATCATTATGGAGAGATCTCCCTTGCTTTGGATCTTCCCAAATACTTTGATAGATGGCCTTTAATTCTAGTAAGTATAATTTTTGAAATGCAAAATAGTTAGGGAAATGTTTTTCGAATAGAAGTGTTAGCAGTTGTTTGCTAGCACTTTTTTCTTTTCTACTGATTAAGACAGATACTAAATTTAAAATCGTATCGATTTTGATTCGATCTAGATTGTTCTTAAGTTTGTCCGGTGTATTTTCCAAAATTGTATCCGTAAAGAGAACAATAGCCTCAGTTGTGAAATAGGAGACCACACTTCCCATTAACCCAATGTCAAGATTGGTCCAATAATCTAATGAAAAAAAGTAATCCGTCAGTTCATTTATTGCCTGCTGTGAAACGGTTTTGTGCTGTTTTTCTGCAATGATAATCTCTAAAACGAGGGAGAGGATGTGGTAAATGTATTGATGCTTTGAGATCGCTAATTCTTGCAAATCATTTTTTATTTGAAGAAGTGATGGCCAATCCGAGTTTTCCATTGCCTCATCCATTCGTTTTTTCAAGGTTAAAAACTCAGCACTATGGAAATCACTCCAATCAAAGATCTCATTAATCTCCACAATCATGTACCCCAATAATTGAAGCAATATATCATTGGATAGATTGGTTTTCCCATTTTCAAAATCAGAAATACTCGAAGCAGAACCAGCGATATTCCCAAGTTCTCTTAAGGAGATTTTTCTTTGTTTTCGAATTAATTTAAATTTTTCTCTAATGTCCATTTGTTCGGATTTCCGTAATTTTTTATATACTATTTTTTTATATTATATACTATATCTATAAAAAGGGAAAGGAGAAAAATAAGATGCAAGTCATTCTAAAAAGTTTATCTAAATGGAAATTGATGTTGTATGTTCTATTTGCTGTTTTGTACTCACTTCAAGGGCTTTTGTTATCGTTTATTATTCAGTTTGCAGGTGAAATTAATCCGCGAGATAAGGGAGCCTTACTTGTCTTTGGTATAGGAGGAATTGCTCTATTTGTATTGATCTATGCATGTATGTATATCGATAATCTTCTAGTTCGATCGATCATCAAAGAATTCAACATATTGATCTCGGAGAAAACTTTAACCTACTTTCATCTAAAAAAATTAGAGTATACAGAGGCAGAGTTAAACTCATTTTTAACACAGGATATTCCGATGTTTTGGCAAGAATTTTTGACTCCTATGCTCATTTATCCAGTATTTGGCTTATCCATTCTAGCATCTATAGTCTATCTTATCATGCAGAACTTTTTTATTGGTTGTCTCTTTACAATAGGTGGTTTCTTGATGATTATTCCTCAGTTTGTATTTAACAAACTCCTACAAAAACGTGGGGAAGAGCTAAGTAAGGCAAGAAAGAAAAGTTTATCCAGTATCACCGATTTCAGCAAAGGAATTCAAACCATCCAAAGCAATCAAGCGGGAACTGAATTTTCTCAACATGTTCTAAAAGAAATTAGTGAAACGGAGCATCAACAATATACCTACTATACAACACACAATTTAGTCATGTTTTGGACGGGTCCTTTAAAAGGATTAGGACTGCTTGCTCCCTTGTTAACGGGTTTATTGCTTCTTCCTTCTACGACCCTGTCTCTGACAACCCTCATCGCCATGATGACGGCTTCTATGAATCTAATCTCCCCTTTGCAACAATTATTAGAAATGACCTCTAATTTGCAAGGATCAATGGTTGTCAAAAAGAAAGTTGTGTCGATTTTGAAAATGCCTGAAGTGGATGAGACGACAACCATTTTAGAACCTTTGGCAGAAAAGCTCAGTATTCAGATCGATGATTTAACAAAGACATTTGGAGATCATTTGATCTTTAGAAATACAAACCTGACGATTGCTGCTTGTCAGAAAGTACTGCTCACGGGTGCCAGTGGCAGTGGTAAAACTTCCCTGTTTCACTTATTATGTGGAGAAGATAAGGAATATAGTGGAAGTATTGAGTTGATAGATAGAAAAGGAAAATCTTGCTATCCTTCTTACGACAGGGTCAATCTCATTCATCAAAAACCTTATCTATTTAAGGGGACTGTAAAAGAAAATTTGACCCTATTTCAGGAGTTTTCAGATGACCAACTTCAAAAAGCTTTAGAATCTGTTCATCTTTGGGACGAATTAGCTGGTGATTTAGGGTATCAAGTAGATCCACAGAATTTATCTGGAGGGCAAATGATGAAACTAGAATTGGCAAGGTGTATTCTCCGACCAAAACCCATTTTATTAGCCGATGAGGTGACAGCAGCATTGGATGAAACAAATGCAAGAGAGATTCGAAAAATATTGGCTCAACAAAAGTGTACCTTGATAGAAATAGCTCATAAATACCAGAAAGAAGATTACGATTCTATTTATCAGATTGTCGATCATAAAATTGTAAAAACGAATCATTAACAATGGTAAAGACTTACTAGTTCATTCAAATCGTCGTAGTTGGTTAAAAAAAGATACCACCTTGAAATGAAGCAAGATGGTATTTTTTTCAGTATTAGATAAACAAACTAGCAGTTAAGATCAGATAGAGTAAGAAGGTAACTAGAAATCCAGCGCGCCAGAAGTATTTGATAAATTTCGGATAATAAAAGCTCTTTTTCTTTTTTAAGAAATAAATCGTTAGCCCCAAGGCTAAAAGCGAAAGGCTTAAAGCTAGCAGCGGTAAGAGGCTGTGATAAAAGGCGCTGTCTGAAATCAGGTAGTACTCTAAGGCAAATAAAGGAAAGGCAATATCGGTCGATCGCCATCCTCTTTTTTGAAGCTTAAAGAGGTGAACAATGATGCCGCTCAGAATCAGCGTTAAAAAAATAAATAATACAGAAGCAACTTTGATTAACATAGCTTCATTCTATCATAAAACGGAAAAAAAGTTTACTATATTTTGATTTTTTCTTGCAAAAAAAGAGAAATCGTGTATAATAGAAAGGTATGCACAAAGCATACTTGTGGGAGGTAAAAATCTGTAATTACCGCCAAAACCACAAAGGAGGATTTAAGAAATGGCTAAAAAAGTCGAAAAACTTGTAAAATTGCAAATCCCTGCTGGTAAAGCTACTCCAGCTCCACCGGTTGGTCCAGCGCTTGGTCAAGCAGGTATCAACATCATGGGATTCACTAAAGAGTTTAACGCTCGTACAGCTGATCAAGCTGGTATGATCATCCCAGTTGTCATCACTGTTTATGAAGACAAATCATTCGATTTCGTTACAAAAACACCACCAGCTGCTGTTCTTTTGAAAAAAGCTGCAGGTGTTGAAAAAGGTTCAGGTACACCGAACAAAACGAAAGTTGCAACTGTAACTCGTGCACAAGTACAACAAATCGCTGAAACTAAGATGCCAGATTTGAACGCTGCAAACATTGAGTCTGCAATGCGTATGATCGAAGGTACTGCTCGTTCTATGGGATTCACTGTTACTGACTAATTGTAACAATCCTATTTGCCCGCAATACACTTGATCAAATGACGAGTGACGTGGGAGATGAAAATCGATATGACCACATTACAAGGAGAAAGATAAAATGGCTAAAAAAAGCAAACAACTTCGTGCTGCTCTTGAAAAAATCGACAGCACAAAAGTCTACAGCGTAGAAGAAGCTGTAGCTCTTGCAAAAGAAACTAACTTTGCAAAATTTGACGCAACTGTAGAAGTTGCTTACAACTTGAACATCGACGTGAAAAAAGCTGACCAACAAATCCGTGGTGCAATGGTATTGCCAAACGGAACTGGTAAAACAGCTCGCGTACTTGTATTTGCACGTGGTGCAAAAGCTGAAGAAGCAAAAGCTGCTGGTGCAGACTTCGTAGGTGAAGATGACCTTGTTGCGAAAATCAACGATGGTTGGTTGGACTTCGACGTAGTTATCGCTACACCTGACATGATGGCTCTTGTTGGACGTCTTGGACGTGTCCTTGGACCTCGTAACTTGATGCCAAACCCTAAAACTGGTACAGTAACAATGGATGTTGCGAAAGCAGTTGAAGAGTCTAAAGGTGGTAAAATCACTTACCGTGCGGATAAAGCAGGTATCGTTCAAGCCATCATCGGTAAAGTTTCATTCGATGATACTAAATTGGTTGAAAACTTCAAAGCTTTCAACGATGTTATTCAAAAAGCAAAACCAGCTACAGCTAAAGGTACTTACGTAACTAGCTTGACTTTGACAACAACTCAAGGTCCTGGTATCAAAGTGGATGTTAACTCACTTTAATGAAAATGAAAGGCTGCCTTCGGGTAGCTTTTTTGTTGCCATTTTCTCTTTAGGATGGTTGATAAGATTAGTCGGAGGGAAAAACAAAAATTTTGATAGATAGGACTATATAAAAAGCGTAATTTATGGTAAAATAATACAGATCAAAAAAGGAGAGAGAAAATGGTAGAACCTAAGTATAAACGTATCTTAATCAAGCTATCTGGTGAAGCCCTTGCTGGCGAACGTGGCGTCGGAATCGATATCAAAACTGTCCAAAATATGGCGCAAGAAATCAAGGAAGTTCACGAACTTGGAATTGAAATTGCCTTGGTGATCGGTGGTGGAAACCTTTGGCGTGGAGAACCTGCTGCTGAAGCAGGGATGGATCGTGTCCAAGCAGACTACACAGGCATGCTCGGTACTGTCATGAATGCCCTTGTGATGGCTGATTCGCTTCAACAAGTTGGCGTGGATACCCGTGTTCAAACAGCGATTGCCATGCAACAAGTCGCAGAACCTTATATCCGTGGTCGTGCCCTTCGTCACCTTGAAAAAGATCGGATCGTGATCTTTGGTGCAGGGATCGGTTCTCCATACTTTTCAACAGATACGACTGCAGCCCTTCGTGCAGCTGAGATTGAAGCAGATGCCATCCTTATGGCGAAAAATGGGGTTGATGGTGTTTACAACGCCGATCCGAAGAAGGACAAGACAGCTGTGAAATTTGAGGAATTGACTCACCGTGATGTCATCAACAAAGGTCTTCGAATTATGGACTCAACGGCCTCCACGATCTCCATGGACAACGACATTGACTTGGTTGTCTTTAATATGAATGAACCAGGCAATATCAAACGAGTTGTCTTTGGTGAAAATATCGGTACAACCGTATCAAATAACGTAGAAAAATAATAGAAAATAGAGGAAAATTATGGCAAACCCAATCGTAGAAAAAGCAAAAGAAAGAATGACCCAGTCTCACCAAAGTTTGGGACGTGAATTTGGTAGCATCCGTGCTGGACGTGCAAACGCAAGTCTTTTGGACCGTATTTTCGTAGAATACTACGGAGTAGAGACTCCATTAAACCAATTGGCATCTATCACCATTCCAGAAGCGCGTGTCTTGTTGATCACACCATTTGATAAATCATCTTTGAAAGACATCGAGCACAGCATCAATGCATCTGACCTTGGTATCACTCCAGCCAACGATGGATCTGTTATCCGCTTGGTCATTCCCGCTTTGACAGAAGAAACTCGTCGTGACTTGGCAAAGGAAGTGAAAAAAGTGGGCGAAAGTGCCAAAGTAGCAATCCGTAATATCCGCCGTGATGCTATGGATGAAGCCAAGAAGCAAGAAAAAGCAAAAGAAATCACAGAAGATGAATTGAAAGGTCTTGAAAAAGAGATCCAAAAAGTAACGGATGATGCGGTTAAACATGTGGATGAAATGACAGCGCACAAAGAAAAAGAATTGATGGAAGTTTAATCCATCTCAACTACTACAGGAGAGAAAGACTCAGTTGGCAGTGCTGGCTGGGTTTTATTTCCATTATTCTTGTGAAGAGGCAAGAGGAAAGAAGGAAACATGAATACGAATCTAGCAAGCTACATCATGGGAATGGTTATTGATGATAATGATCACTTCTATTTTGTTCAAAAAGATGGCCAAACCTACGCGCTTGATAAAGCAGAAGGTTCGCATCAAGTTGGAGAAAGTGTCAAGGGCTTTGCCTATGCGGATATGAAGCAAAAGCTCCGACTCACGACACTTGAAGTCACAGCAACTCAAGAAAGCTTTGGTTGGGGGACGGTCACAGAAGTGCGCAAGGATCTGGGAGTCTTTGTGGATACAGGGCTACCAGATAAGCAGATCGTTGTCTCTTTAGACATCCTACCGGAGATCAAAGACCTATGGCCTAAAAAGGGCGATCGTCTCTATATTCGTTTAGAAGTTGATAAGAAAGATCGTATTTGGGGGATCTTGGCCTATCAGGAAGATTTCCAGCGTTTGGCTCGTCCAGCCTACAACAATATGCAAAACCAAAACTGGCCAGCCATTGTCTATCGCTTGAAATTGTCTGGGACCTTTGTTTACCTTCCAGAGAACAATATGCTAGGCTTTATTCACCCGAGTGAGCGCTATGCAGAACCCCGCTTGGGACAAGTCCTAGATGCCCGGGTCATTGGATTTCGTGAGGTAGATCGGACCTTGAATCTGTCTTTGAAGCCACGCTCCTTTGAAATGTTGGAAAACGATGCCCAAATGATTTTGACCTATTTGGAAGCCAATGGAGGCTTTATGACCTTGAATGATAAATCCTCTCCAGAAGAGATCAAGGCAACTTTTGGGATTTCAAAAGGCCAGTTCAAAAAGGCTTTGGGTGGGCTGATGAAGGCCAAAAAAATCAAGCAAGACCAATTTGGAACAGAGATCATCTAAGAGGAGGCTTATGAGAAAATCATTTTATACTTGGCTGATGACAGAGCGCAATCCCAAAAGCAATGCGCCTAAGGCCATTTTAGCGGATTTGGCTTTTCATGAGTCTGCTTTTCCCAAACATACAGATGACTTCGATGAGGTCAGTCGCTATCTGGAAGAGCATGCTAGTTTTTCCTTTAATCTTAGTGATTTTGATGCGATTTGGGAAGAATACCAAGCCCATTAGAAAAGGACAGGTCGAGGATGGTTTTTTCTCGGCCTCTTTGCTATAATAGAAAAAAACACAGGTAGAGAGGTTCTTTTTTTGCAAGAACATTCAGTTGAAATTACATTAACGCATCCAGACGATCTCTTTCATTTGTTTGGATCCAACGAACGCCATCTCCGTTTGATGGAGCAAGAATTTGGGGTGACTATTCACGCCCGGACAGAAATCGTCCAAATCATTGGGGAAGAAGAAACCTGCGAGCAGGTTCGTCAGGTCATTCAGGCTCTCTTGGTCCTCGTCAACCGTGGCATGACCATTGGAACGCCAGATGTGGTGACCGCCATTACCATGGTGAGAAATGGGGAATTGGATAAGTTCATCGCTCTCTATGAAGAAGAGATTATCAAGGATAGTTTCGGCAAGCCCATTCGGGTTAAAACACTTGGCCAAAAGATCTATGTCGATAGTGTCAAAAATCATGATGTGACCTTTGGAATCGGACCAGCGGGGACAGGGAAAACCTTCCTAGCTGTGACCTTGGCCGTCACAGCTCTTAAGCGCGGTCAGGTCAAGCGCATTATTTTGACACGGCCAGCTGTAGAAGCAGGAGAAAGCCTTGGTTTCCTTCCAGGGGATCTCAAAGAAAAAGTAGACCCTTATCTCCGTCCAGTCTATGATGCTCTTTACCAAATACTGGGGAAGGACCAAACCACTCGGATGATGGAGCGCGAGATTATCGAGATAGCGCCTTTGGCCTATATGCGGGGGCGGACCTTGGACGATGCCTTTGTCATTCTCGATGAAGCGCAAAATACTACCATCATGCAGATGAAGATGTTTTTGACCCGTCTTGGTTTTAACTCCAAGATGATTGTCAATGGAGACACCAGCCAGATCGACCTTCCGCGAAATGTTAAATCCGGTTTGATTGATGCTCAGGAGAAATTGAAGAACATTTCTCAAATTGACTTTGTGCATTTCTCTGCCAAGGATGTCGTGCGCCATCCAGTCGTCGCAGAAATTATTCGGGCCTACGAGCCAATCCCAAATCCAGTGCTCAAAGAAAAACTGGATGTGGAAGAAGAAACGGAATAAAAGAGAGGGAGGCAGAAATCGGTCATTCGTTAGAATTCGATTTCGTCGTCCCACCTCCGCACAGTTGAGTAGGGCTGTAAAAGCTGA
>NZ_JAAPAW010000011.1:212572-376970 GCF_014435245.1 Streptococcus sp. IMAU 99161
GGCCCACTCAACCACTGCGTCTTGCTCGACAATCCAAAGACAATTGAGAGGCTAGGACTTTTGTCCCAGCCTCTTTTAATGTTTGAAATTAAAGCAATTCATCAATTGGTGTGAGATTTCTCTCTTGACTCAATGACCTTTTTACTCCTTATCCGATTGTTTTAATTGATTTTATTGTATAGAAAAGTTGGTTAAAAAGCAGGAAAAATTTGAGCTTGCATTCCTTTAGGTTATTTGCTAAACTAATCCCTAAAGAAGGAGTGTCAAATGGAAAATTTATATGTGAAGTTAGCGGCTTATCGTGAAGTGGAGACAGAGCGTTTGCACTTGCGTCCGGTCACTCTTGAGGATGCACCGGCTATGTTTGAGTATGCTTCTGATGAAGCTGTTACGCGCTATACTTTTCCAACCAATCAAAGTCTTGAAGAGACGCGTAATAATATTGCCCTATTTTACCTGGCCAGTCCACTTGGAAGATGGGGGATCGAGCTCAAAGAAAATGGAAAATTTATTGGGACGATTGATTTACTGGACTTGGATCTTCGTCTGAAAAAGGGGAGTATCGGCTATGTTCTCAACAAAGACTATTGGAACCAAGGTCTTGCGACAGAAGCTACCAAGGCAGTCATTGCCCTAGCTTTTGAACAGTTAGGAATGAACAAGCTCATTACCGTTCATGACAAGGACAACCCAGCTTCTGGCCGAGTGATGGCCAAATCAGGGATGCAATTTTCCCATGAAGAAGCTTATGCGATGCTAGACCTGCATGAAGAGGGACGAATGGTGACGAGAGTCCACTATATCCTCACAAAGGAAGAATATTTGGCAGAAAAATGAGTCAAGATATTGACAAAAGGCCTATCTCCATGATATAGTAGATAGGTACTGCTGGTTTAGCTCAGTCGGTAGAGCGCATCCATGGTAAGGATGAGGTCGCCGGTTCAATCCCGGCAACTAGCATAGTAGAAGAGAGAAGCTTAGAGAAGATCTAAGCTTCTTTTTCTTGTCTTTAAATGTTCAAAAAACTTAATGGCTACTTTAAACGTCTTTATAGGCTATCGAATTAAGGGTTAGTTAATAGGTTTTAAATTTGCTATATCAGAACCAATTCCCATACCGTATTTATCAAATTTTTTGGAAACAGTACAATGATACAATTCACAATTTAATTTACCCGAAGTGAGTCTTGAAAAGATTATGACTTATTTTTAAGTGATAAAAGTCATATGGATATTAAACTTATTAAGATCAGTTATTTATTGGACAAAGGAATCTATATTATCAGATTGAAGAAAAGGTCTTCTTAAAAACTTTCCTTAGGTGAGTACGGACGTCAGCGAACTTCTACGAAGTTCCATGACTAATTATTGAGCCTAAGGTCTCAATAATTCCGAGTGAGGCTGGGACAAAAGTCCTAGCCTCTCAATTGTCTTTGGATTTTTGAGCAAGACGCAGTGGTTGAGTGGGCTCTATTACGCTGATTTCATCATCTTATACAGCCCTACTCAACTGTGCGGAGGTGGGACGACGAAATCGAATTCTAACGAATTAGCGATTTCTGTCCCACTCTCACTTTTCTCACGGCGGAAAGTTTCAGTAGAAGATTGAATAATTCTAACAAATTAATTCTTTTATTTTGATAGAATTTATTAGATTTGTAAAACAGAACAGTTTTTCTACGCCCTATATTATACATCCTGTTTTAAGATATGAGTACAGAATTTTTGTGCGAACCATTTAATTTATAAGAGTTATTATTCCACATGCTCATTGTAATGTTGCTGATACTGTGACCTGATACTATTTTCTCCCAAAATTTCAAACACTTCAATAGCTTGTTGCATTTTTTCTAGCCCACCTCTGTTATTTATTTTAAATTCATAATAGCCCGTAGCATATAGAAATACAGTTTGTTCATAGTAGTTGAACTCATTATTTAATAATTTTTTTATCTCATAAATTAGATAAGAACAATTTTGAAATTTTCCTTTGTCAATACTTACAATTAGGCAGTTAATTGCCAGTTGAGTAACAAGTTTTTTATTAGTCTTGTTCGATGTTGAGTAAATAAAATTTTTAATCATTTCCTTTGTTAATAAAAAAGCAGAATTATATTGAATGGTTCGGATACAATTTGCTAATAGTATAATTTCGTAGTATCCCCAAGTTTCAACTTTAAACAAATAATCAGTCAAAGATTCTAATTCTGCCTCGGATGGTGAAATCGTATTATCCAATGTGTAGATGATTGATTTTACCATAATTCGTTCCAATGAATTGAGTTGATAAATTGTAGAATTAGTGAGTAAGGCTTTAATGTTCTCAACATTTTGTAGGGAATACTCTTTACGGATATATTGCATTAAGTTACTAAATGATATCGTTTGGGTGTATTCAGTGTCATGAAGAATAAGAAATTCATCCAATGAGATATGTAATTTATCTAAAATATTGATAAGTCGAATACAAGATATTTCAGATTCCCCACGTTCGAATCTGGAAATCTGTGATTTAGAGAGATGTTTATCTGCGATAGCACAGATGCTTACTTGTTTACTCTTTCGTATTTTTCTAAGTGTTTGACCAAGTTTAGATTTCATTTTTCCCACTTTCACAACAAAAGTCTAAATAGTTTTTATTTATTATACAATACTTAACAGAGAAAAGGAAAATGGATATGAAAATTTGTATAAATTTATTCCAATTACAAATCGATAGTTTAATACTGTCTAATGTAGAATTAGTATTTAATAATATAAAATCAAATAAGCCAAATTAAAAATATCTTTGTTGTAGAAAAAGTTTTTTTTTCAAAAGTAATCAAATTTTTTAAGTACACTAGATCTTTATTAATCAAATTTTGAAGGGAGATTGTAGAGTTATGAGTAAAAAAAATATAATATTACTTATTTCTAGGGGACAAACTAATAATTTTGGAAATAGAGTATATGACTACGCAAATAAAATATTCATTGCTGCATTACCAAAATCGTCAGTATTTTTTATGTCAGTTTATCAATCAACAGAGGTAATAGCACAAATATTTTTTAATTTAATAGGAGGTTTTATTGCAGATTTCGGAAATAGGAAAAAAATACTTATTTTAACGGATATCATTGCTGCTATTTCAACATTTGTTGCTTTTTTATTTCTAGATATTCCTAATAGTACAATAGTGTTAATAATAGTCAATATCATATTAGCTATTCTAAATTCTTTTAATAATCCTGCATACAAAGCAATAGTTAGAGACTTATTGGATAAAAACTCGATATACATATATAATTCATACAGTAGGAGTATAGCAGAGATTTTTAATATAATAGTTCCATTTTTTGGAATTTGGATTATTTCTCTATTTGGTTTCAAAGTTTCAATGTTACTAAATTCATTAAGTTTTGTCATCTCTGCGATTATAGAATCGAAATTTGTTATTAAAAGACAAGGTATTAAAGATCAGAAAACTGCTAAAAAAGCAGATATAATGAAAAGTATTATTGAGGGATTTTGTTATATCCTTCAAAGAAAAGAGTTCTTTATTATTTTGATATTGGTATCTGTATTAAATTTTTTCGTCGCGGGCATAGAACTTTATTTGCCATTTATAAATAAATTTTTAAATGTTTCCTATATGTATGGATATATATTAGCGGTTCAAACTATTGGGAAAATACTTGGAGCGTACATCAATAAGTTTTTTAAGAATGATTTCACAATGTCTGAATGTTGTAACTTTTTACTTATGTATTCAATTGCATTGGTTCCAATTGCTTTTATTAATAATATTTATTTAATAATATTGCTTTTTGGAATTAGCTCTTTGTTCATTATGATATTCGATGTTCAAATATTTTCAAAAATTCAATCAGAGATCTCAGAAGAATTTTTAGGTAGAGTTTTTAGTACTGTTTCATTACTATCCTTGGTCTTATCTCCAGTTGGAACTTTCGTTTTTTCTATTTTGAAATTTCATTCAGCTGTGATTTTTTCTATTATTGCATTATTCCAAGTTTTGTTCTGTATTTTTATAAAAATATTGCTTTCTTTTGTTAATTCTAAACTGTCATCAGAAAATGAACCTAATGGTTTGAAATGAAAATTAAATATAGTCTCACAAATAGTTCAGAAATATTTAATTTATCAAAAAAATAATCACGATAGCAAAACAAGAATTATTTAAAGTCGAATATAAGAAGAACCCATCATGATTTGATGTAATAGTTTTGCCTTTTTCAACAATTTTCAAAAAAACGTTGACAAGCACGGAAATAAGTGGTAAAGTTAGAACAACAAAGAGAAAGGAGAAAACCATCATGAACAAAGTAGATGTTTTGATGACACAATTGAATACACAACTTCTCCAATCTCAGTTGAGTTCCATTTAAAAAATGAATGAAACCCAAGATGGAGGAGTCTGTCTTGGGTTTTTTGTGTGCATTTTTGCCTGCCTTAACTGAATTGGTGATAGGCATCAGAAGGCCCAAGTGTGGACTGAGACTGCTCTCAGCTCCTTACTTGGGTTTTTCTGTGTCGTTTTGAAAAGGAGAGTAGATGATAAGAGCTATTTGGGAGTATATCAGAGAGCGCAAGTGGCGCTATATTAGCATTGCTGTGGTCCTGATTCTTTATGATTATACCTTATTGATCCCGACGCAAGTTATCCAGCGTTTAGTGGATCATTTGAGTCAGCAAACGCTGACGCAATCCAACTTTGTATGGGATATGGTCCTCTTGGTAGGATCAGCCATCCTCAATTACCTGACGGCTTTTTATTAGCAGTTGCGCCTCTTTCAGTCGTCCATCCATTTTAAGTCGATCCTTCAGGGACAAGCTTTTCGTAAACTAGTAGCTATGCGGCGTCCCTTTTTTGAGAAATTCCGTTCAGGAGATCTCTTGACGCGCTTTACGACAGATGTCGATGGCATGGCCGATATGGCTGGTTACGGAATGATGATCATCCTTTATGGTGGCGGTTTATTTACCTTTATTATATTGGCCATGTTTTTCCTTTCTTGGCAATTGACCTTGATTTGTTTTATCCCCATGATATTTCTTCTCGTATCCACCTATTTTTTGAGTAAAAAGCAGGAGGACTACATTGAGCAAAACCGGGAAGCGGTCGCTCAGTTAAACGATGAGGTCTTGGAGTCTATCGAAGGGATTCGGGTCATGCGTGCCTATAGCAGACGGGACCAGCAGGTCAAACAGTTCCAAACAAAAACAGCTAGTCTTGCAAAAACAGGAGATAGAATCGCCTCTATTCAATATTCTTTTGGTCCCTTAGCCCTTTTGTTTATTGGTTTTTCGACTGTCTTACTCTTAGTATTTGGAGGTCAGTCATTAGCAAGTGGGCAATTGAGCTTAGGAAAACTCTTGGCCTTGCAACTGTATTTGGTCTTCTTGGTTGAGCCTATGTGGATGCTATCAGATTTTATCTTGGTCTATCAGACAGGGCAAATGTCCTTTAAGAAGTTAAAAGAAGTGATTGATGAAACAGATGATTTAGAGCCAGATGGTCCGCATTTCTTGGAACAAATTGATTCGGTAGAGTTTAAGGATTATTCCTTCTGCTATCCTGGTGCTGAGCGAAAGAGCCTGTCAGGTATTGATTGGACCGTTCAGAAAGGTCAAACAGTAGGGATTGTTGGTCGTACTGGATCAGGAAAGACTACCCTGGTACGGCAATTCTTGCGGCAGTACCCAGTTGGTGAGGGGGAATTCTTGATCAACCAGCAACCGATTGTAGCCTACAACCGGCGCTCCATTGAAGACAAAATTGGTTACGTTTCCCAAGAACATATTTTATTCTCAAAATCCATTCGTGACAATATCGCTCTGGGTAAAAATGGTGCTAGTGAAGAGGATTTAGTGGAAGCTGTAGCCCAAGCTGCTTTTGCGGATGATCTCGAGCGGATGTCTCAGGGAATGGACACCATGATCGGTGAGAAAGGGGTCTCTGTATCAGGAGGTCAAAAACAACGGATCTCTCTGGCGCGTGCCTTTTTAAGGGATGCAGAGCTCTTGCTGTTAGATGATTCCCTTTCGGCGGTAGATGCCAAGACCGAACAGGCCATTATTGACACCATTCAAACAGAACGAAAAGGCAAGACGACCCTCATTGTTTCTCATCGCTTGTCTGCGGTTCATCAGGCGGATTGGATCATTGTCTTGGATCAAGGACAGATTGTCGAAGAAGGCAGAGCTAGTGATCTGCTGGCTCAAGAGGGTTGGTACTACGAACAATACCAACGGCAACAAAAACAGGAAGGAGAATAAGATGAAAGTATTGAAACGATTATTATCTAGGATCACGCTTTTTCCTACAGTCTTTCTTGTTGGCTTTATTTGTCTCTTATTAGCGACCATCTTTTCTGAGTTGTCTCCATTCATTCTTCAAAAGATGATTGATGGGCCTTTGACCGCACTGACCCATGGTGGAGAGCAAGGTCAGCTACTCCAGATGGGAGGTTTTTATCTCTTGGTCTTAAGCATTGGGCAGCTGATTAGCTACCTAGGGAATCGGATCTTGCTACATGGAAGCAATCAAGTGACGGCTAACCTAAGAGACCAAGCCTTTCAAGTCATGCAAGGTCTACCGATCTCTTATTTTGATGATAAGCCGGCTGGAAAGATCGCGACAAGAATTGTCAATGATACGGAAACCTTGCGGACCCAGTTTTATAACTCCTGTATGGTGTTGATTATCTTTTTAGTACGTTTTCTCTTTGTTCTAGGGATTCTCTTTTACCTGAGCCCTATGATGGGCCTTCTCTTGTGTTTGGTCTTTCCGATTTTCTACGGGATCCAGTATCTCTACAAGGTCATGACGGACCAGCCGATGAAGGATTTCTTTGATGCGCGAAGCGAGGTCAATACCCAGGTCAATGAACTCTTGCATGGTGCCAGCATGATCCAACTCTACGGGCAAGAGCCCCATGTTATCGAGGAGTTTGAAGCCACTACACAGAAGATGCTAGGGGCTAATGACCGGATCCTTTTAGCTGATTCAATCGCTTCTTGGACCTTGACGGAATTGCTCAAGTATTTGGTCATTGCAGGTATTTTGACCATCGCTGGCATGTCTTACTTAAAAGGGAATATTGGTGTGACGGCTGGTTTCTTGTTTATTAATATCAACTATGTCATGAACCTCTTTGAACTAATGGCTGCCCTTAGTCGTCAATTTCCCAATATTCGGCGATCACTAGAGACGGGGAGTCGTGTCCTTGCCTTCTTAGATCAACCCTTAGAGGCCGATGGTGTATCGGAACTGAAGATAGAAAAGGCCCAAGTCGTGTTTGACGACGTTCAATTTGCCTATGAAGAAGGCAAGCCAGTTCTGCGGGATATTGCCTTTCAGGCTAGCCCTGGGGAAACCATCGCCCTTGTGGGCCATACTGGATCGGGTAAGTCTTCGATTATGAACCTGCTCTATCGTTTCTACGATCCTCAAGAAGGAGCAATATTGATCGATGGGCAAGATATTCGCCAAGTCTCTCGTGAGAGCCTACGAAGCCACATGGGAATTGTCTTGCAAGATCCTTATCTATTTACAGGAACCATTGCGAGTAATGTGGCTATGAGCCAGGATCACATTGATCGGGATGCGGTCAAAGAGGCGCTGAAAAAAGTCGGAGCATGGCCCTTTGTAGAGCGCCTTGAAAAGGGCATCGACCATCCAGTCGTAGAAAAGGGATCCGCTTTTTCAAGTGGCGAGCGACAGTTGATTTCCTTTGCGCGGACGCTCTATATGAATCCGAACATCCTAATTTTAGATGAGGCGACCTCTCACATCGATACAGAGACGGAAGAAGTCATCCAGAAGGCCATGGCAGTCCTGCAAAAAGGACGGACGACCTTTATCATTGCCCATCGCTTATCGACCATTCAAGATGCAGATCAGATCTTAGTCTTATCTGAAGGACGCATTGTAGAGCGTGGTCGACATGAGGATTTGATCGCACAAGGTGGAATCTATGCCCAGATGAATGCCATCCAGCAAACGGTAGTGTAAGATGATCGTGCAAAGAAAAAGTTTGAAAACCAGCCTGTATCTAGTCTATAGGCTGGTTTTTGTGATATAATAAAGTGATAATAGTGAGGTGATCCAGATGTATATTGAAATGGTCGATGAGACGGGCCAAGTCTCTGACGAAATCTTAAAACAAACACGAGAAATTTTGGAATTTGCGGCCCAAAAGATTGGGAAAGAAGACAAGGAGATGGCGGTAACGTTTGTGACCAACGAACGTAGCCATGAACTCAATCTTGAATACCGTGATACGGATCGTCCGACAGATGTCATCAGTTTAGAATACAAGCCAGAGATGGAGATTTCTTTTGATGAGGAAGACCTTGCAGAAAATCCAGAATTGGCAGAGATGATGGCAGAATTTGATACCTATATCGGTGAGCTCTTTATTTCAATTGACAAGGCGCGGGAGCAGGCGGAAGAATATGGCCATAGCTTTGAGCGCGAAATGGGATTTTTGGCAGTACATGGTTTTCTTCACATCAATGGCTATGATCACTATACGCCGGAGGAAGAAAAGGAAATGTTTGGCTTACAGGAAGAGATTTTGACAGCCTATGGACTCACACGACAATAAACGAAAATGGAAAAACCGGGACTTCACTTCTAGTTTGGAGTTCGCAATTACAGGGATTTTTACTGCCATTAAAGAGGAGCGCAATATGCGCAAGCATGCTCTTTCTTCATTAGGAGCCCTTCTTGCGGGTTTGCTTTTTCGGATTTCTGCAACAGAATGGCTCTTTTTATTGCTCAGCATCACCTTGGTCATTGCTTTTGAGATTGTGAATTCGGCTATTGAAAATGTGGTGGATCTGGCCAGTGACTATCATTTTTCAATGCTAGCAAAGAATGCCAAAGACATGGCGGCTGGGGCTGTTCTGGTCGTATCAGGTTTTGCCTTGGTGACAGGATTGATCATTTTTGTGCCCAAATTCTGGGCCTTGGTATTTGGATAAGAGGGAGCATGCCCTCGTGAAAGGATAATATGACATTTAAATCAGGCTTTGTAGCCATTTTAGGACGTCCCAATGTCGGGAAGTCAACATTTTTGAACCACGTCATGGGTCAAAAGATTGCCATCATGAGTGATAAGGCGCAGACAACGCGCAACAAGATTATGGGGATCTACACTACCGATAAAGAGCAAATCGTCTTTATCGATACTCCGGGGATTCACAAACCCAAGACAGCTCTCGGGGACTTCATGGTGGAATCAGCCTACAGCACTCTTCGAGAAGTCGATACGGTCCTCTTTATGGTGCCAGCGGATGAAGCGCGTGGCAAAGGCGATAACATGATTATGGAGCGCTTAAAAGAGGCTAAAGTACCTGTCATTCTTGTGGTCAATAAGATCGACAAAGTCCATCCAGATCAACTCTTAGCACAAATTGATGATTTTAGAAATCAAATGGATTTCAAGGAAATTGTGCCGATTTCAGCCCTTCAAGGCAATAATGTCTCGCGATTAGTGGATATCTTAAGTGAAAATTTGGAAGAAGGCTTCCAATATTTCCCAGAAGACCAAATCACCGATCACCCAGAGCGTTTCTTGGTTTCTGAGATGATTCGTGAAAAGGTGCTTCAATTGACCCGCGAAGAAATTCCGCATTCGGTAGCGGTCGTGATTGATTCCATGAAGCGAGACGAAGAAACGGACAAGGTTCATATCCGTGCGACCATTATGGTCGAGCGGGATAGCCAAAAAGGAATTGTCATTGGAAAGCAAGGTTCCATGCTTAAGAAAATCGGAACCCTTGCGCGGAAGGATATCGAGCTGATGCTAGGGGACAAGGTCTTTCTTGAAACCTGGGTCAAGGTCAAGAAAAATTGGCGGGATAAGAAATTAGACCTTGCTGATTTCGGATACAACGAAAAAGAATATTGAGAAGAGGTGGGCAGGGGCCTGCTTCTTGTTTTTGAAAGGAGCCCTATGCCGGAATTACCAGAAGTAGAGACCGTTCGACGAGGTCTTGAGAAATTAATTCTTGGAAAAACTATCCAGTCAGTGGAAGTAAAGTATCCAAAGATGATCCATACAGATCTAGATGCCTTCCTTCATGATCTACCGGGGCAAGCGGTTCGCGCCATGGGACGACGGGGCAAATACCTTTTGTTTTATCTGACGGATCTGGCCCTCATCTCGCATTTGCGGATGGAAGGCAAGTATTTCTTTTATCCAGAGGAAGTCCCTCTTCGCAAACACGCCCATGTCTTCTTTCATTTTACAGATGGCAGCACCCTGGTCTATGAAGATGTCCGCAAGTTTGGGACCATGGAAGTCCTAGCACCTGAGCTTCTAGACAGCTATTTTTTGAATAAAAAACTTGGCCCAGAACCTACGGAAGAGGATTTTAAAGAACCAGCCTTCCAAGCAGCCCTTAAACAGTCCAAGAAACCTATTAAATCAGCTCTTTTAGACCAAAAAATGGTGGCTGGGTTGGGCAATATTTACGTGGATGAGGTCCTCTATCGAGCCAAGGTTCATCCGGCCCGTTTAGGTCAAAGTTTGACGGCTAGAGAAGTCAAAGCCATTCGCAAAGAAACGATTGCTGTGCTAGCTCAGGCCGTCGAAAAGGGAGGATCCACCATTCGCTCCTACAGCAATGCTTTTGGAGAGGATGGCACCATGCAGGAAGAGCATCAAGTCTATGGCAAGACAGGTCAGCCTTGTCTTCGCTGTGGGACACCGATTGAGAAAATCCAGCTGGGGGGACGCGGGACCCATTTTTGCCCCCACTGCCAAAAGGAGAACTAGATGGCGAGAATCATCGGATTAACAGGAGGGATTGCTTCAGGAAAGTCCACTGTCACCTCCTATCTAAGAGATAAAGGTTATATGGTCATCGATGCTGATCGAGTAGTTCATGACTTACAAGCACCAGGAGGAGCCCTTTACCGTGTCCTAGTAGACCATTTTGGGAAGGAGATTCTCACAGAAAATGGAGAACTGGATCGCGTCGCTCTCGGCCAACGGATTTTTTCAGATCCTAGTGAACGAGACTGGTCCAATCGCGTCCAAGGCCAGCTGATTCGTGAGGCTCTGGCAGAGGCAAGAGACAGGCAAGCAGCTCAATCCGGCCTCTTTTTTATGGACATTCCGCTCTTAATCGAGCAGCATTATGAAGAGTGGTTTGAGGCCGTGTGGTTGGTTACAGTATCGAAAGAAATCCAGATCAAACGCCTGATGGAACGCAACCACTTATCAGAAAAACAGGCTCAAGAGCGCATTGCAGCTCAAATGCCGTTAGACGAAAAAAGAGCCCATGCAGATCTGGTTCTAGACAACAATGGAGATCTAGCTGTTCTCTATACTCAGTTAGATGTAGCTCTACAACAATTAGAAAGAAGATGATTTTATCACAAGAGAAGTCAATTGGCGTAAAAATTTATGGATCGCTTGGATTGGTTGTTTTTTCATCGGAGCTAGCCTTTCCTTAGTTGTACCGTTTATGGCCCTTTTTGTGGAAGAGCTGGGCGTTACGGGGAAGGCTGTTCCTTTTTATGCAGGGATTGCTGTTGCGAGTTCTTCTGTCACCTCTGCGATCATGTCTCCTATCTGGGGAAGCCTGGCTGACCGCTTTGGTCGCAAACCCATGATGCTTAGAGCTTCTATTGCCATGACCCTGACCATGGGCGGGATCGCCTTTGTGCCGTCGGTCTTTTGGCTTTTGGTTTTGCGCTTACTCAATGGTGTCTTTTCAGGCTTTGTTCCTAATAGTACAGCCTTGATCGCAAGCCAAGTCCCCAAGGACCAATCGGGCTATGCACTAGGGACCTTATCGACCGGTGTCGTGGCGGGTACCCTGATGGGACCCTTGATCGGGGGCTTCATTGCGGAGAATTTGGGAATGCGTAATGTCTTTCTTTTAGTAGGACTCTTCTTATTTCTGGTTTCCCTTTTGACCTTCTGGGGGATCGAGGAAGACTACGAGCCCCTTCCAAAAGAAGAACAAAAATCCAGCTGGGAATTGGTAAAATCTATTCAGCAAAAAGATATCCTCTTGGGCCTCTTTTTAACCAGCATGACGATTCAAATGATCGCCCAATCTATCTCACCAGTCCTGCCACTCTATGTGAGGGCTTTAGGGCAAAAAAACAATCTCATTTTCGTGTCGGGGATGATCGTTTCAGCCATGGGAGTCTCTAGCATGCTCTTTGCAGGTTGGATGGGGAAATTAGGAGATCGCATAGGAAATCACAGGCTTTTATTGATTGCTCTTTTTTATAGTGGTTGTCTTTATATGCTGTGCGCCCAAGCACAAAATCCACTACAATTGGGGATTTTACGCTTTCTCTTTGGGATTGGAACCGGAGCCTTATTGCCAGGCGTTTCCGCTTTGTTAAATCGCTTAACTCCTCCAGAGGGCATCTCACGGATCTTTAGCTACAACCAACTCTTTTACTATCTAGGAGGCGTATTAGGACCTATGATGGGATCTGGAATTTTCATGCATTTTGGTTACCATTGGGTCTTCTATGGAACGGCGCTCCTGGCCTTTACAGACTTATTGTTCCTCTTGTTCTTATTTAGAAAGTATTTGAAAGTGAGAGAAATTCGTGCGAATTAAAGTTCAATTGACTTGCACCAGCTGTGGCAGTCAGAATTATTTAACTAGTAAAAATACCAAAACCCATCCCGAAAAGATTGAGGTTCTGAAATACTGTCCTAAGGAAAGAAAAGTAACCTTACATATTGAATCGAAATGAATTTCATGGTATAATAGTAAGGATTTTAAGGAGTTTTGAATATGAGCGGAGTATTAACAACTATTTTACTAGTATTATCAGTATTGATTATTATCGCAATTTTTATGCAGCCAACTAAAAACCAATCGAGCAACGTCTTTGACGCCAGCTCAAATGACTTGTTTGAACGTTCAAAAGCACGTGGCTTTGAAGCCGTGATGCAGCGTTTGACAGGAGTCATGATTTTCTTCTGGCTGTTGATCGCGATGATCTTGATGGCACTTTCTAGTAAATAATATAGGCTCAGACAAGTTCTTTGCCTATTTTTATTTTGCAAAAGTTCCCTTTAATCAGTAAAGTACGAGATCAGAAACGTTAGAAAGAGGAGGCTGGCTAGCCAGCAAGAACCAAAATGAAAACAAAGATTATAGACTATTTACAAGAGCACGGCAAGGTCCAGATCAATGACCTAGCAGTGGCTCTACAAAAAGAAAGCTCCAAGGACTTCCGTGAGTTGGTGAAGACCATTTCTTTGATGGAACGCCGCCATGAGTTGAAGTTTGAGGACGATGGTTCGCTGAGTCTGTCCAAAAAGAAGGCAGCAACCATCACACTCAAGGGAATCTTTCATGCCCATAAAAATGGCTTTGGTTTTGTCAGTTTAGAAGGCGAAGAAGACGACCTCTTTGTCGGTCGAAATGATGTCTCCTATGCCATTGATGGGGATACCGTTGAGTTTGTCATTACCAAGGTTGCAGACCGAAACAAGGGAGCTGCAGCAGAAGCCAAGATTATCGATGTCTTGGAGCATAGCATCAAAACGGTGGTCGGGCAAATTGTTCTAGATGAGGAAAAACCTAAATATGCCGGCTACATTCGGTCCAAAAATCAAAAGATCAGCCAGCTGATCTATGTGAAGAAACCGGCGCTTCAATTGGAAGGAACTGAAATCCTTAAGGTCGAAATTGACCAATATCCGAACCGCAAGCACAATTATTTTGTAGCGACAGTACGGGATGTGGTCGGTCACGTGACAGATCCGGGGATCGATGTCTTAGAAGTCTTGGAATCCATGGATATCGTCTCAGAATTTCCAGAAGAAGTGCTGAAAGAGGCTGAGCAGGTTCCAGATGCACCGTCTGAAAAGGATCTAGAAGGACGGTTGGATCTGCGAGAGGAGATTACCTTTACGATCGATGGGGCAGATGCCAAAGACTTGGATGATGCTGTCCATATCAAGCTACTGAAGAATGGCAATTTTGAGCTGGGGGTTCACATCGCAGATGTCTCTTATTATGTTACAGAAGGCTCAGCACTCGACAAGGAAGCTTTAAATCGTGCAACCTCTGTCTATGTGACTGACCGGGTAGTCCCTATGCTTCCAGAACGCTTGTCCAATGGGATCTGTTCTTTGAATCCCAATGTGGACCGCCTGACCCAGTCTGCCATTATGGAGATTGATCCTCATGGCAAGGTCGTCAAGCATACCATTACCCAAACAGTGATCAATACGACCTTCCGAATGACCTATAGCGACGTCAATGATATCTTAGAGGGAGACGAAGAAAAGGCTCAAGCGTTTAAGAAAATTGTTCCAAGTATTCATCAAATGGCCACCTTGCACGGTATTCTAGAAAGCATGCGGATTCGCCGTGGAGCCCTCAATTTTGATACCAATGAGGCTAAAATCTTAGTCAATAAAGAAGGAAAGCCGGTCGACATTGTCCTCCGTCAAAGAGGAATTGCGGAGCGGATGATTGAGTCCTTTATGCTGATTGCCAATGAGACCGTGGCGGAGCACTTTACGCGACTGAAATTGCCCTTCATCTACCGGATCCACGAAGATCCAAAAGCTGAAAAAGTACAGAAGTTTATCGATTATGCTTCCAGCTTTGGGATCCAAATCTACGGAACGGCTAGTGAGATGAGCCAAGAAGCCCTGCAAGAAATTATGCGCAAGGTTGAAGGAGAACCCTATGCAGATGTCCTTTCGATGATGTTGTTGCGCTCGATGCAACAGGCCCGTTACTCAGAGCACAACCATGGCCACTATGGGCTTGCTGCGGAATATTATACCCATTTTACTAGTCCCATTCGCCGGTATCCGGACCTGATGGTTCATCGAATGGTGCGCGAATACAGTAAATCCCAAGAAGTGGCAGAACACTTTGAACAAGTCCTTCCAGACATTGCCAGTCAATCCTCTAGTAGGGAGCGCCGGGCTATTGATGCCGAGCGTGAAGTCGAAGCTATGAAAAAAGCCGAATACATGGAAGACTATGTTGGGGAAGAGTACGATGCCGTGGTTTCGAGCGTTGTGAAATTTGGCCTCTTTGTGGAGCTACCCAATACGGTCGAAGGTTTGATCCATATTACCAATCTTCCTGAATTCTACCATTTTAACGAACGAGATCTCACCCTTCGTGGGGAAAAATCGGGAGTGACTTTCCGTGTTGGTCAGCAAATCCGGATCAAGGTGGAAAGAGCTGACAAGATGACAGGAGAGATCGACTTCTCCTACATTCCAAGTGAGTTGGATGTCGTCGAAAAAGGCCTCAAGTCTAAAGGCCGTGACCGAGATGGCAATCGCCGGGATCGCAGACGCAAAGACAAAAAAGTTTCTAAGGGTTCGACCGTTAAAAGAGATGCAAAAGGAAAAGAATCCTCCAAAAAGAAAAAAGGAAAGAAACCATTTTACAAGGAAGTAGCAAAGAAAGGAGCCAACCATGGCAAAGGGCGAAGGAAAGGTCGTCGCGCAAAATAAAAAGGCGAGACATGACTATACAATTGTAGAAACCATTGAAACAGGAATGGTGCTAACAGGGACCGAAATCAAAAGTGTCCGTGCTGCACGGATCAACCTAAAAGACGGTTTTGCACAAGTAAAAAATGGCGAAGTTTGGCTCAGCAACGTCCATATTGCCCCTTATGAGGAAGGCAATATCTGGAACCAAGATCCAGACCGTCGTCGCAAGCTTCTTCTTCATAAAAAGCAAATCCAAAAGCTGGACCAAGAAACAAAAGGAACTGGGATGACCCTGGTACCTTTAAAGGTCTATCTCAAGGATGGCTATGCCAAATTGCTTTTGGGACTCGCTAAAGGGAAACATGATTATGACAAGCGTGAATCCATCAAACGTCGGGAACAAAACCGGGATGTCGCACGGGTCATGAAACAATACAATACACGTTAAACTAAAAAGGCAATTCTGAAACTTGTTTCAGAATTGCCTTTTTCTCGGAGAGGGGCCTTTTTTCTAACTTGTAAAAAGGGGCTTTTTCTTGTATGATAAGAGTACTGAAAGAATAAGGAGAAGCCACATGACACAAAAATTGATCGCATACAAGCGCATGCCTATCTGGACCAAGGATACCATGCCAGAAGCTCTTCAAAGAAAGCACAATACCAAGGTAGGAACCTGGGGGAAGATTACGGTTCTAAAAGGTCAGTTAAGATTTATTGAATTGACAGAAGATGGGGAAGAAATCGCGAGCCACATCTTTGAAGCAGGTGCAGAGAATCCCATGGCAGAGCCCCAGGCCTGGCATCGGGTCGAAGCTGTGACAGATGATGTGGAGTGGTACTTGGAATTTTACTGTGAACCCAAAGATTATTTTCCAAAAAAATACAAGACCAATCCTGTTCATTCAGAAGTGTTAGAAGCGGTAGGAATCGTTCCAGCCGGAAAGGCCTTGGATCTTGGATGTGGTCAAGGACGTAATGCCCTCTTTTTAGCCCAACATGGTTTTGATGTGACAGCCGTGGATCAAAATGAGCTGGCCTTAGAGATACTCCAAAGTATTGTTGCCGAAGAAGATTTAGAGATGCCAGTCGGGCTTTATGATATCAATGCTGCTGCACTCACTCAAGACTATGACTTGATTGTGTCCACAGTCGTATTCATGTTTCTAGAAGCCGATCGGATTCCAGCCATCATCCGCAATATGCAAGAGCACACCACTCCAGGTGGCTATAACCTCATTGTCTGTGCCATGGATACAGAAGATTATCCTTGTCAGATGCCCTTCTCGTTTACCTTTAAAGAAGGCGAATTGGCAGACTATTACAAGGATTGGGAATTGGTCAAATACAATGAAAATCCTGGCCACCTCCATCGTCGAGATGAAAATGGAAATCGGATTCAACTACGCTTTGCGACTATGTTAGCAAGAAAACCCTAATCAAATAAGAAAAAGCTGGTTCTTTTGTCTGTAGGACAATTGAGCCAGCTTTTTTGAAATGAACTGTTTAGTTCCAGCTTGCAAAGTCTGAGATACTGAGAATAATGGTTGCAATCTCAATCGGGTCTTCCTTGGCTCCAGATTCCAGCCAAGTCACAATGACGGATTCGATGGTCGCAATGAAGATCTCAAGACCATATTTATATGGAACTTGAAAATCAGCGATGATATGCTCCTTAGCATGAGGAGTATCTTCCAAGGCATGAAGGGTAAAACTTCTGACAAGTTTACGGAAATCTGGACAGCTAGATTGTGAAAGGGCATAGATAAAATCATAATTCTCTTTTATCGCTGCCAAAACATTAAGGAAATTGACCTTGACGGGGCTGCCTTCAATAAAGAGACTGTCCAATTCCTGCATCATTTCCAATTTCATTTGATTAAACATGTCGTTTTTATCGACATAATGCAGGTAGAAGGTTCCTCGGTTTATCCCAGCTGTTTCCGTCAATTGGCGAATGGTAATCGTATCAAAAGGTTGCTCTAACAACAATTTAGAGAGTGCATTTCGTAAGTCTAGCTTGGTAGTTGTTTGTCTTTGTCGTGCCATAAATTCCTTTCTATTTTTTTATGAATCAGTTTCATTCTATTTATTTGAAGATGAAATCATTTCATCTTACCAACTAGTACATTATACGCTAGTTAGAGGAAATGAACAACAAAACCCTTTTTTGTACAAATAAGGAAAACTGTATAAAAATTTTACAAGGTTAGAAAGGACAAGTGTTTACAGAATTTTGGACAAATTTGGAAATTCTTTTTTATTTAAAATAATTCCCTCCTCAAAAAATGGTCAGGAAATTTTTAGGAACACAATAGAAGGCAAGAAAAAAGGAGTGGGACAGCAGCGCTTTGCTGACTGTTCCACTCCGCCTTATTTTATTTGATAAAGGTGGTGTAGATCAAATTGAAATTTAAGACCGTTAAGACGATGGCGACCAGATAGCCTAATAAGGTATTCCATTTGGCGTTGACATGTTCTCCCATGATTTCTTTATTAGAGGTAAAGTATACCAGAGGAAAGATGGAGAAGGGTAGGGCAAGCGATAGGAAGACTTGGGAATAGACCAAGAGGTCATCCAAGACATGCTCTTGATCTCCAAATAAAATAGCTACAATAATCACAGGAATAACAGCAAAAATCCGGGTTATAAGCCGTCTCATCCACTGCGGTATACGGAATTTCAAGAAGCCTTCCATAACGATTTGACCGGTCAACGTTCCCGTAATGGTCGAGTTTTGACCACTAGCCAACAAGGCTATGGCAAAGAGGGTCGACAAGAATGGACTGGCAATTGCCCCTGCGATTTGGTTGTCCTTGAGAGCATTGTACATGCTGGAGAAGGCATCGATCTTATCACCATGTCCAAAGAAGAGAGCAGCCCCAAGGATGAGGAGTAGAGAATTGACGACAAAGGCCAAGCCCAACTCAATATTGGAGTCCCAGGTCATAAAGCGTACGGCACGCTTGATATCAGCCTGGTCCTTGTAGTCCACTCGACGGGTTTGAGAGATGGATGAGTGAAGGTAGAGATTGTGGGGCATGACAGTAGCTCCGATAATCCCAAGAGCCAAGGTCAAGGCTTCATTTCCTTTTGGAAGCCCGATCCCTAGTACTTCTTTTTGAGGTAGATAGCCGGAAAAGATCCCACCGATATCTGGTTTCGATAGAAAGACCAGATAGGCAAAGATGACTAGAATCGTTAAGATCAGAGTCAAAACGATGGCTTCAATTTTCCGAAAACCAAGGTGCATCAATCCCAATAAGAGGAAGACGTCAAAAATGGTGATCAGAATGGAAAAGAGCAAGGGCCATCCAAAAAGGAGGTGGAGAGCGATCCCAGATCCGATAACTTCGGCTAAGTCTGTAGCCATAAGGGCTAATTCAATAACGACCCATAAGGTATAGCGAAGCCATTTAGAGAGGTGATGAGCGGTTGTTTGAGCTAGATCCTTACGATGAACAATCCCTAATTTTCCAGCCATTTGTTGCAATTGCATGGCAATCAAAGAAGAGAGGAGAACGATCGATAAGAGAAGGTAGCGATATTGGGCACCGCCGACCACACTGGTAATCCAGTTACCAGGGTCCATATAGCCAACGGCCACCAGACCACCTGGTCCTGAAAAGAGAAGAAGGGTTTTCCAAAAAGAGATTCCTTTTGGCACCTTGATGGATTGATTGATTTCTTGAAGAGATTTCCTTTCAATATGTTGTGAACTCATAATGAGCCTTCTTTCTAAGAAATAATTTAATTTCACTTAAGAAATAATTTAATTTCACTTTAATTATAGCATAAAATTTATAATTTTCCATTAGAATTAGAAGTTTTCTTGCCCTTTTTAGTGAAAAATCCTTTGAAACTCAAAGAAATAGAAAGAAAAGAACTTCCTATAAATCGTTGCTTCAGGCTGAAAGATTTTTGAGGCTCTGTTATAATGGAAGAAAGGAGTAGATTATGACGAAAATTGCTTTACTTTCGGATATCCATGGGAATATGACTGCTTTGGAGGCAGTCCTTGCGGATAGCCAAAGAGCCAAGGTGGACGAATACTGGCTTTTAGGAGATACCTTAATGCCTGGTACAGGTAGACGTGCGCTGTTGGACTTGCTGGAGGAACTACCGATTACGGTTAAAGTCCTCGGTAACTGGGAAGATAGTATGTGGCGGGCCATGAAGGGAATGCTAGACCCTAAGAGATCGAGCCATCGCTACCTCATGCGCCAGTGTCAATATATTCTCGAAGAAATCAATCCCCAAGAAATCGAAGCCATGCAGGAGATGCCTATGCAGGTCCACCGAGAAATGAGTGGCTTGAAAATCGGGATTACCCACCATTTGCCGGATAAGAATTGGGGGCGTGAACTGATCCATATTGGAGAGCAGAAAGATTTCGACCGTTTGGTGACCAATCCTGCCTGTGATATCGCAGTCTATGGCCACATTCACCAGCAGTTTTTCCGCTATGGTTCAGGTGGAGAACTCATCCTCAATCCTGGCTCGATTGGCCAACCTTTCTTCTTAGAAAAGAACTTGCGCAAGGATCTTCGGGCTATGTACGCTATTCTTGAATTGGATGAAGTAGGGCTTAAGGATGTTGATTTTAGACGGGTAGATTATGACGTCGCTAGGGAACTCCAACTCGCCAAAGACTTGCATCTGCCATACTACCAAGTTTATTATGAAAGTTTGGTCAATGGCATTCACCATACGCACAACCATGAGCTTCTTCATGAGATCGAACACAGAGAAGGTCATGATCTCGAAATCGATGCTTGGTTACAGACCTTCTTTTCATAGTGTAACTATTGACATTACATCTAAAAAGAGTATAATGAAGAGAAAGAAAATGCTTTGCTGACTAGATTGAGAGGAATGAAGGATGCAAATTTCGAGTCGGTTTACCATCGGGACCCATGTCATGATCATGATTGCCCTTCGAGGGGATAAAACCAAAGTAACCAGCGATTTTTTAGCAGAAAGCGTTGGGGTGAACCCTGTGATTATTCGGAAAACCTTGTCTCAGCTAAAGAAGGCAGGCTTGATTCATGTAGCGCGTGGGACAGGTGGAGCAGCCCTAGCAAAAACAGTCGACGAGATTAGCTTATTGGATATCTATCGGGCTGTAGAATGTTTAGGAACGACAGGTCAGTTATTCGGCTTTCATGACCATCCCAATCCAGACTGTCCGATTGGTCACAACATCCACGACATCTTAGACGGCAAGCTCGCAGCTATTCAAATCGCCATGGAAAAAGAAATGGCTCGGACCAGCCTGAAAGAAGTTGTCATCACGACCCAGAAAAAAATAGACCAGGTATCAGTATCTTAAAAAAATAGAGAGTGGGACAGAAATTGGTCATTCGTTAGAATTCGATTTCGTTGTCCCACCTCCGCACAGTTGAGTAGGGCTGTAAAAGCTGATGAAATCAGCGTAGTAGCGCCCACTCAACCACTGCTTCTTGCTCGACAATCTAAAAACAAGAAGAGGCTAGGACTTTTGTCCCAGCCTCTTCTTGTTTTTAGATATGGGCACGCTGCAAGAGCAATCGTTTTCTATCAGTCTGTCGCATTTTCCCATTTTTTAGCTAAATGGTGAGAGAAACTGGAGAGTGCGAAGTTGAAGAGAAAATAAACCGCAGCGATTAATAGATAAAGGGTAAAGACCTGAGAGGGTTCAAAATAGCGTCCCATCAGAATTTGGCTACTTCCAAATAATTCTTGTAAGGCAATGACCGAATAGAGCAAACTAGTATCTTTAATGACGGTCACAAACTGAGAAATGATCGCTGGAAGCATCTTACGAATAGCTTGTGGCAAGATAATATAATACAGAATTTGGAAGGAAGTAAAGCCTTGAGACATCCCTGCTTCGACCTGATTGTGGTGAACTGCATTGAGACCACCACGAATAATTTCCGCGAGAGCTGCAGAAGTAAAAAGGGTAAAGGCGATGATCCCTGCAGGAATCGATTTTATTTGAAAGACAAGAAAAATGGTGAAAATCCACAAGAGATTGGGAACGTTTCGAACAAACTCAATGTAAATGCTAGCAATAAGTTTGAAAAAGCGATTTTTCCCGTTGCGCATAATTGCTAAAATAGTCCCAAAAATCATCGATAAGACAATCGAAATGAGTGAAATAAATAGGGTTAACTCGAAGCCTTGCAATAGAAAGAGAAGGTTTGTGGGAGTTAAAACTGTTAAGATATCGTCCATGAAAATCCTCCTTACATTGTGTAGGCTTTTTTATTGGCTTCTTCCATTTTGCGGCCAAACTGAGCGACAGGGTAGCAAAGTAGGAAGTAGAGAAGGGCTGCTCCTAAAAAGGATGGGATATAGTTTGCGTTCAAGGCAGACCAAGATTTCGTCACAAACATCAAATCTACCCCTGAAATAATTGCCACAGTGGACGTGTTTTTAATGAGATTTACGATTTGATTGGTGAGTGGGGGGAGGATAATGCGGAAGGCTTGTGGAAGAATAATCAAGCGCATGGTTTCAAGGTAGGTAAATCCTTGGGACAAGGCAGCTTCCATTTGACCATTGGGAATCGCTTGAATACCAGATCGAAAAACTTCAGCGATATAAGCCCCATGATAGAGACCGACGCATAAGACCCCTGTCCAATAGATCGGAATCATGACCACATAGTTTGTAATCAAGGGGAAACCATAAAAAATAATCATGAATTGAACGAGAAGGGGTGTATTTTGATAAAACTCAACGAAAATTCGAGCAATCAAGCGGTAGACCTTCTTCTTACTGGTTGATAAGGCTCCAAAGAAGATCCCAAGTATCATGGCAAGGATAAAAGCTCCGATAGAAAGAGCAATGGTAAATAGAAAGCCATTCAAAAATTGAGGAAAATCTTTGAAATAAGCGGACCAAGATGAGAGATTCATGTTGAGGGCTCCTTTCTATTCTGTCGTTGTGGAAGGCTTCAGACCGTAGCGGTCATAGAGTTTTTGAAGGGTTCCATCTTTTTGCCATTTTTGAATCAACTGATTGACATAGGTGTTTAGTTCGGTATTCTTTTTGTTGGTCACAATCCCGTATTCAGCCCGCTTGAAGCTATCATTCAGCAGTGTAGTTCGTTTGCTGGTATAGCCGGATAGGATGGAGCGATCGACCGAAAAGGCATCGATACGATGGGCATGAAGAGAGGTAATCAACTCAGGGTAAGATCCCAATTCGACAAATTTGAAGGACAATCCCTTTTCTTTTGCAATCGACTTGAGCAATAATTCGGTAATCGATCCTTGAGCCACCCCAATGGTTTTCCCATCGAGATCCTCAATGGTTGAAATATTGGCTGAACGGTTCACCAAAAATCCGGAAGCATCTACATAGTATGGGTCTGTAAAGTTGTAGATTTTTTTTCGTTCATCTGTGATGGTGAAAGTCGCAATGTCCATATCTACCTGCTCATTGTCCAAAAGTGGACCACGTGTTTGCGCAGTGACAGGAACGTAGGTGACCTTGACATGTAACTCTTTGGCAATTAATTTTGCAATGTCAACTTCAAGACCGGTGTAACGTCCGGTCTTAGGATCTTTGTAACCAAAGTTGGGAACATCTTGCTTGACCCCAACAATGAGTTCGCCTCGTTTTTGGATATCCTTAACGGTTGTTTGAGCCAAGGCCATCTTTGAAAATGCCAGGCTACAAAATAGAATGAGGGCTAATAGCCATGCTTTTTTATGTCGTTTCATTGTTTCCTTCCTTAATGAACAGTATCACTTTCGTGGTTGATAATTTTACTAAGGAATTGTTTGGCACGAGACTCTGTAGGATGATCGAAGAACCCAGCAACATCTGTGGTATCGACCAAGACTTGGCCTTCTGCCATAAAGATAATACGGTCAGCAACTTCTCTGGCAAAGCCCATTTCATGAGTGACGACAATCATATTCATCCCTTCTTGGGCCAATTTTTGCATAACAGTTAGCACATCTCCGATGGTTTCAGGGTCTAAAGCAGAAGTGGGTTCATCAAAGAGCAAGAGTTCAGGATGCATGGCCAAACCGCGTGCAATGGCAATCCGTTGCTTTTGACCACCCGAAAGCATACTGGGATAAGAGTCTTTCTTGTCCCACATATTTACAAATTCTAAGTATTTTTGAGCCGTTTCTTTGGCTTCTTTCTTATCAATTCCAAGAACTTTCACTGGGGCAAGTGTTACGTTTTCTAACACTGTTTTGTGAGGATAAAGGTTAAAATGTTGGAAGACCATCCCGACCTTTTTACGCAAGGGAACCAAATCCTTTTGACTGGCGCCAGCAACTTGGTGTCCATCGACCACAAGACTGCCTTTGTCGATAGCCTCTAGTCCATTGATGGTCCGGATAAGGGTTGACTTACCAGATCCTGAAGGTCCAAGTAAAACAACAACCTGCCCTTTTTCAAATGTTAGATTGATGTCGCGAAGGGCGTGGTAGTCTCCATAATATTTTTCGACATGTTTAAATTCTACAAGTGGCATAAGGTTCTCCTTTTCGTCAATTGATTTTTTCTATTATAATCGCTAAGAGAAAAAAAGTCAAGTGTTTATGTTAGGTTTTCTAACATGAAAAGGAAATAAAAAAACTCAGAACGAGCCTGTTCTGAGTTTCTAGTATATGACTGGCAAAGTGTTTAGTCGAAGTAGAGTAAGTCTTTGCTAGTTTCGGTGAAGAGTCCAAATCCGTCTTTGGTAACGTGGCCACAGTCTTCGATACGGACACCGACTTTTCCTGGAATATAGATCCCTGGTTCGACAGAGAAACACATTCCTTCTTCAAGGACAAGATCGTTTCCTTCCATAATAGAAGGGAATTCATGTACATCCATTCCGATACCATGTCCAAGACGGTGATTGAAGTATTCTCCATATCCGGCTTTTTCAATGACGCTTCGAGCAGCTCGGTCCACTTCATGAGCTGTCACGCCTGGTTTGATCATAGAGATAGCTGCTTGTTGCGCTTCGAGAGTCAGGTGGTAGATTTCTTTTTTGAAGTCATCTGGTTTCCCAACAGCCACTGTACGCGTCATATCAGAGGCGTAGCCATTGACCATACAACCAAGGTCAAAGAGGAGAAGCGCATCGTTTTCGAGCTTGTTACTTCCAGGAATTCCATGAGGATTTGCAGCATTGTTTCCTGTCAATACCATGGTCTCAAAACTCATTTCTTGGCCGAGGCGTTTAATGCCAAAGTCAATTTCAGCGACGATATCTGTTTCGGTTTTATCAAGAGAAATGGCGTCAAAACCAAGATGAACCGCCTTGTCTGCATATTGACCAGCGACCAACATTTTTTGGATTTCATCTGCTGATTTGATCAAGCGCATACGGTTGATTCGTGGGGTCAGGTTAGTGAATTGGGCTTTTTCAAAGACGGTTTGCAACCCATGGTATTTGGTAAGGATCAAGTTATCAAACTCAAGGGCAACTGTTTTGGCATCTGGTTTTGCAATGGCTCCTTTGATCTTTTCCCATGGGTTTTCAGAATCGACATAGCCAAGAACTTGGAAGTCAACGACAGCTGTTGCACGCTCTACTTCCAGGGCAGGAACAAAAAGAAGTGGTTCGTGGTCTGTGTAGACAAACAAGAAGAGTTGGCGTTCATGAGGGTCACTGTAAAATCCAGTCAGGTAATTGATCGTGACAGGGTCGGAAATGACAGCGACATCTGTTTTTTCAGTTTCAAGAAAATCGACGATTTGATCTAATTTAGACATAATGCTACCTTCTTTCTATGGATCTATTTTGTCAAATTTTCCTCAAAAAAGCAAGAGTTTACAAAAACTTGTCAAAATGCTTGAAAGTGTTTACAATAAGTGATAAAATAGGATTAATGAGAGAGTGAAAACGAAGTTTTCAAAAATGAAAGGAAATCTTATGAATACAGACGATACAGTAACGATTTATGATGTCGCCCGTGAGGCAGGGGTTTCAATGGCAACCGTTAGCCGGGTTGTGAATGGAAATAAAAACGTAAAAGAAAATACACGTAAAAAAGTTTTAGAAGTGATTGAACGCTTGGATTACCGTCCAAATGCAGTTGCTCGTGGACTGGCTAGTAAGAAGACAACGACAGTTGGAGTTGTGATTCCAAATATCACCAACAGCTATTTCTCTACACTTGCAAAAGGAATTGACGACATCGCGGAAATGTACAAGTATAACATCGTCCTTGCAAATAGCGATGAAGACGATGACAAGGAAGTTTCGGTTGTCAATAACCTCTTTTCCAAACAAGTGGATGGGGTCGTTTTCATGGGCTATCATTTGACTGAAAAGATTCGTTCTGAATTTTCACGCTCTCGTACGCCAGTTGTGCTTGCTGGAACAGTGGATATGGAGCACCAATTGCCAAGTGTCAATATTGATTACAAGCAAGCGACAATTGATGCTGTGACGCAACTTGCAAAGCACAACAAGAAAATTGCCTTTGTAAGTGGTCCATTGGTAGATGATATCAATGGTAAGATCCGTTTATCAGGTTATAAAGAAGCTCTAAAAGCTAAAAAATTGAGCTATAGCGAAGGTCTGGTATTTGAATCCAAATACCGCTATGAGGAAGGCTACCATTTGGCAGAACGTGTCATTGCCTCAAAAGCAACTGCTGCTTTTGTGACGGGAGATGAGTTGGCAGCTGGACTTTTGAATGGCTTGTCTGATCAAGGTGTCAAGGTGCCTGAAGACTTCGAAATTATCACGAGTGATGATACACAAGTAACGCGTTACACTCGTCCAAATCTATCCACAATTGGCCAACCACTCTATGATCTTGGAGCCATTAGTATGCGGATGTTGACCAAGATTATGCACAAAGAAGAATTGGAAGAACGTGAAGTAGTATTGTCACATGATATTACGAAACGTGGAACTACGAAAAAATAAGGATGAGTAGACTAGAGTCTCGACTTGGGAAGACGTGTCTACTCGTCATGGAAGAGGCTGGGACAAAAGTTCTAGCCTCTTAATTGTTTTTGGATTGTCGAGCAAGACGCAGTGGTTGAGTGGGCTCCACTACGCTGATTTCATCAGCTTTTACAGCCCTACTCAACTGTGCGGAGGTGGGACGACGAAATCGAATTCTAACGAATGACCGATTTCTGTCCCACTCTCTCTTTTTTATACCCTATACAGGTAGAGACTTGCTGGGCACTCTTTATTTCGGTATAATAGAAAGTATGAAAGTTTTACTGTATTTAGAAGGAAAATCCGTACTACAAAAATCAGGAATTGGTCGAGCCTTGCAGCACCAAATGCATGCACTTGATTTGGCTGGAATTCCCTATACGACAGATATTTTGGGAGATTATGATGTGGTGCATATCAATACCTATGGACCTCGGAGTTTTCTCTTGCTCCATGCAGCAAAACGTCGTGGAAAAAAAGTCATCATGCATGGCCATTCAACCCGTGAGGATTTTGAGAATTCCTTTATTGGATCTAACCTTTTTGCGCCCTTGTTTGGAAAGTATTTGGCTCATATGTACCAAAAGGCAGACTATGTCATCACGCCTTCTGAGTATTCCAAACACTTGATCCAGTCCTATGGAGTGACGACTCCGATCATTGCCGTCTCCAATGGAATTGATTTGGAAAAATACAAAAAAGATCTCAAGAAAGAAGAAGTCTTTCGTAAGCATTTCAAGATACAAGAAGGTCAAAAGGTTGTCATTTGTGCGGGACTTTATTTTAAACGCAAAGGAATCGAAGATTTCGTCGAAGTCGCTCGTCGTATGCCGGATGTGCGCTTTATTTGGCTAGGTTCTATCAACAAATGGATCATTCCGCGTAAGATCCGCTGTTTGGTGGAAAAGGATCATCCAAGTAATGTGGAATTCCCTGGCTATTTTAAGGGAGCGGTCTTCCAAGGGGCTATGACGGGAGCGGACGCCTTTTTCTTCCCATCCTATGAGGAAACAGAAGGAATTGTTGTTTTAGAAGCCTTGGCTAGCCATCAGCATACGGTCTTGCGGGACATTCCCGTTTACAATGGCTGGATCGACGAGAGCTCATCTGAATTGTGCCACAATGTGGATGAGTTTGTGGATTCCTTGAACAAGGTCTTGAACGGACAAGTAGACAAGCGGGAGGCCGGCTACAAGGTTGCTGAAAGTCGCTCGATCGACTTAGTGGCCCATCAATTGGTCGAAGCCTATCAAACAGTTTTGGAGATGTAAGATGCGTGTAGGGTTATTTACAGATACCTATTTCCCACAAGTTTCGGGAGTGGCGACCAGTATTCGGACGCTCAAAACAGAATTAGAAAAATTGGGTCACACGGTCTTCATTTTTACAACGACCGATAAAGATGTGAACCGCTATGAAGATTGGCAGATCATTCGGATTCCAAGTGTGCCCTTCTTTGCCTTTAAGGACCGTCGAGTTGCCTATCGTGGCTTTTCAAAGGCACTTGCCATTGCCAAGCAATACCAGTTGGATATCATCCATACCCAGACAGAGTTTTCATTGGGCCTTTTGGGAGTGTGGATTGGACGCGAGTTGCGGATTCCAGTCATCCACACCTACCATACCCAGTATGAAGATTATGTTCGTTACATTGCTCGAGGCATGGTCATTCGCCCAAGTATGGTCAAATACATTGTGAGAAGTTACATGAATGATCTGGACGGAGTGATCTGCCCGAGTGAGATCGTCTATGACTTGCTTCAAAAGTACAAGGTTAAGGCGGAAAAACGCATTATTCCGACAGGGATTGATCTGGCTAAATTTGACCGACCAGAGATCACCTCGACAGAGACAGCGGCTCTGCGTGAAAAATATGAAGTAACAGAAGATGAAACACTCTTGTTGAGCCTGTCGCGGGTCTCTTATGAAAAGAACATCCAGGCCGTTATTGCAGCTCTTCCTGATGTCCTCAAAGTCAATTCTAAGGTTAAGTTGATCGTTGCTGGGGATGGTCCTTATCTGGATGATTTGAAAAAGCAGACAGCCAAGCTCGAAGTTTCAGATGCGGTGATCTTTACAGGGATGATTCCGCCAAATGAGACGGCTCTCTACTACAAGGCGGCGGACTTCTTTATTTCGGCATCTACTAGTGAGACCCAAGGCTTGACCTATTTGGAAAGTATCGCTAGTGGTACACCAGTGATTGCCCATGGCAATCCTTATCTGGACCATGTGATTGACGATCCCATGTTTGGAAAACTTTTCTATGAAGAAAGTGATCTAGCAGCCGCTATCATAGAAGCGATTGAAGCAAAACCTGCAATCGATGAGGCCAAATGGGCTGCAAAAATCGATGATATTTCTGCAGCGACCTTTGGTCGTCGGGTCTACGAATTTTACCTGGATAAAATCATTTCCAAAGATTTTACAAATGATATCACTCCAGAACAAAGTCGTATGAAACGGATGTCCAAGAAAATTGTTAAAATTCCAACCAAGGTCATTGCTCTTCCGGTCAATGGATCGGTGAAAATGATGAAGGCTTCGGTCAAACAAGTCAAGAAAATCCGTAAAATCACGCATTTCTTTGATTGAAAATAAAACTTTTTCTTGCAAAATTTTTCAATCGTGCTATAATAACTGTCAGAGACATATCAAATCTAGGAAATCTTATAGAGAGCGCGTGAAGCTGGAAATCGCGTAGAGGATAGGTTTGGGACTACTCGTATTCCTTTTATGCAAACATAAAACGGTGGCCACGTTAGAGCCAATCAGAGGTGTCCCTCTTTTTTGAGGAACATAAATGAAGGTGGAACCACGTTGCGACGTCCTTTTGAGGATGTCGCTTTTTTCTATTCATCCTCTGCTTGCAGGCACCTCTTTCCAAACATTACTTACGAAATTAATTTAAGGAGAACATCATGATTCAAATTACTTTCCCAGATGGCGCTGTTCGTGAATTCGAATCTGGCGTGACAACTTTTGACATTGCTCAATCCATCAGCAATTCTCTAGCTAAAAAAGCTCTTGCTGGTAAATTCAACGGCAAACTCATCGACACAACTCGTGCCATCACTGAAGATGGAAGCATCGAAATCGTGACACCTGATCACGAAGATGCTCTTTCCATCTTGCGTCACTCAGCGGCTCACTTGTTCGCTCAAGCAGCTCGTCGCCTCTTCCCAGATATCCACTTGGGTGTCGGCCCAGCTATTGAAGATGGATTCTACTACGATACAGACAACCAAGCGGGTCAAATCTCTAATGAAGATCTTCCTCGTATCGAAGAAGAAATGAAGAAAATCGTGAAGGAAAACTTCCCATCTATTCGGGAAGAAGTGACTAAGGATGAAGCGCGTGAAATCTTCAAAAACGATCCTTACAAATTGGAATTGATTGAAGAACACTCTGAAGATGCGGGTGGCTTGACCATCTACCGTCAAGGTGAATACGTAGACCTTTGCCGTGGCCCTCACGTGCCATCAACTGGTCGTATCCAAATCTTCCACCTCTTGAATGTTGCGGGTGCTTACTGGCGTGGAAATAGTGACAATGCTATGATGCAACGGATTTACGGTACAGCTTGGTTTGACAAGAAAGATTTGAAGGACTATCTTCAAATGCGTGAAGAAGCCAAAGAACGTGACCACCGTAAACTTGGGAAAGAACTTGATTTGTTCATGATTTCTCAAGAAGTTGGTCAAGGTCTTCCATTCTGGTTGCCAAACGGTGCAACAATTCGCCGTATCCTCGAACGCTATATCGTGGACAAGGAAGTCGCTGCGGGCTACCAACACGTCTACACTCCACCAATTGCTTCTGTTGAACTGTACAAGACTTCAGGCCACTGGGACCACTACCGTGAAGATATGTTCCCTCCAATGGATATGGGAGATGGGGAAGAATTTGTCCTTCGTCCAATGAACTGTCCACACCACATCGAAGTCTACAAACACCATGTTCATTCTTATCGTGAATTGCCAATCCGTATCGCTGAAATCGGGATGATGCACCGTTATGAAAAATCAGGTGCCCTTACTGGTCTTCAACGTGTGCGTGAAATGTCACTGAACGATGGACATACTTTCGTTGCTCCAGAACAAATCGAAGATGAATTCAAGAAAATCCTTCAATTGATCATTGATGTTTATGAAGATTTCAACTTAACTGATTACCGCTTCCGTTTGTCTTATCGTGACCCTGCAGATAAGCACAAATACTTTGACAACGATGAAATGTGGGAAAATGCTCAACGCATGTTGAAAGCAGCCGTTGACGACATGGGCGTTGAATACTACGAAGCTGAAGGGGAAGCCGCATTCTACGGACCAAAATTAGATATCCAAATGAAGACAGCTCTTGGGAAAGAAGAAACCCTCTCTACTATCCAGCTTGACTTCTTGTTGCCAGAGCGCTTTGATCTCCACTATATCGGAGCTGATGGCGAAGAACACCGTCCAGTTATGATTCACCGTGGGGTTATCTCAACCATGGAACGCTTCACAGCTATCCTGATTGAAAACTACAAGGGAGCCTTCCCAACATGGCTTGCTCCTCACCAAGTAACTGTGATTCCTGTTTCAAACGAAAAACACGTGGACTACGCTTGGGAAGTGGCGAAGAAACTTCGTGACCGTGGTGTCCGTGTCGATGTCGATGAACGCAATGAAAAAATGCAGTTCAAGATCCGTGCTTCTCAAACGCAGAAGATTCCTTACCAATTGATCGTTGGAGACAAGGAAATGGACGAGAATGTTGTCAACGTCCGTCGTTATGGTCAAAAAGAAACAGAAACTATGCCAGTAGATGCATTTGTAGAATTGATTCTTGCAGATATTGCAAATAAATCTCGTGTTGAAAAATAAGAAATAAAAGCTGGATTAAGATTTCCAGCTACCTAAAAAAGCAACAACTGAAATAGTTGTTGCTTTTTTACATTTTGACTAAGCTGATCTAGTAGTGATTGGTTAAACTACCACAAATGGCAGCCTCATCAACAATCCTTTCTATCCACTAACTTTTGGTTATAAGATATCCTCCCAAGATTTGCTTCCATGAGTTAGATAAGTTGACTATCCTCAATCCTTGTCTGCCTCATTTTCTTTTACGAGATCGTTTTGTGAATCTTTTTCAGAGAGTTTTTGATCGATATACTTGTTAATGGTTTCATAAAATTCCTTGGTCATCTCACTATCTAATTTTGTCGAATTATGGACTTGATTGACTTTTAATTGAACAGATTGAATACCGTAAGAGGCTTGTTTTTGGCGAATGGTTTCTAATTCTTCTTCTGAAATCGGATCTCCAACAACTGTCAAGACCAATTCATTATCCCTAGACTTGTAGACTTGATTAATGACCGTATGATTGGCGAACTCTTTTCCTACAAACTGTTTGATCCCTTCTTTTCGTGCTTGATCCATCGTCAGAGTGACTGCTGAATAGCTGGCTGGAAGAACCAATAATACAATTAAGAATATCAACCCAATTCTCATTTTAATGTTTAGCTCTTTAAATGAACTTAAGGGAGATTTTCTCATCAAAATTCTTGTTCCAACAATGTTGGCTAGCATGATAAAGACACAGTTAATCAAGAAAAGATAGAGAGCCCCAAATAAAAATCGCACATTTCCATTAGCTAAACCATAGCCTGCAGTACAGATAGGTGGCATCAGAGCTGTTGCAATGGCTACTCCAGGCACGATATTGTTTGCTTCTTTTTTCCTTGAACCAATGACACCTGCTATCCCACCAGCAATAGCAATGAGAACATCCCAAATGGTTGGAGAGGTTCGTGCAATCAACTCGCTACTTGCATAAGATAAGGGAGAAATCCAGAAATACAGAGTCGAGACAAGCAAACTGACCAATACTTGAGTAAATAAAACCTCTAGAGATTGCTTGATTAAACGCGTATCAAAAATAGCTAAACCAAACCCCAGTCCAACAATCGGTGTCATAAGAGGGGAAATCAGCATGGCTCCAATAATGACAGCTGTTGAATTCATATTTAGACCTATAGAGGCAATAAAAATCGCACACATTAAAATTACTGTATCTCTTAATCGAACATGAAGGTCATCATATAGTTTCTCTCGGAATTCACGTGTTGAATAGTTTCCGGTCATTGGTTATTCCTTTTATTTCATATAATCTTGTTTCTACATGGATGATGGTAGAGAGACTTCTGTCCAAACTGACATATTTTTAATTCTCACTTATAATTTTTTTGAACATTATCTTTTAAATATCCATCAGTCCATCCTACATATTATATCAAAAATTTTACAGTCTTTCTCTGAAGAAATCTATCAATTGAACAGATAGAGAAAGCCAGAAATTTTAGATTCCTTATTCAAAGAAGGAAGAACGGTATCTCCTCTGAAAGAAGATACCGTTTTAATGTTTAAACATGATGAGTTTGTAGCAGCAATCCTAGCTGATATCGCCAACAAATCTCGTGTTGAGAAATAATGAACAAAGAAAAGATTGAGATGGAACGATCTCAGTCTTTTTTTCATGCTTTTATTTGAAAGTCTAGCCATTGAGGCTCCACATTTCTGCATAAGTTTGATATAATAAGAAGATAGAGATTTGATTAGGAAAAGAAGCATTAGAAACAGGTATGTAAGATGAAAAAAATATTAGTAGTTGATGATGAAAAACCGATTTCAGATATTATTAAATTCAACATGGCGAAAGAAGGCTATGAAGTCTTGACGGCTTTTGATGGTCGGGAAGCCTTGGAAGTTTTTGCTGCTGAAAATCCAGATATTATGATTTTGGACTTGATGTTGCCAGAGATTGATGGTTTGGAAGTGGCGCGTACGATTCGTAAGACTAGCAATGTTCCGATTATTGTCCTTTCTGCCAAGGATACGGAGTTTGATAAGGTCATCGGTCTTGAGATTGGGGCGGATGACTACGTGACTAAGCCGTTCTCAAATCGTGAATTGCAGGCGCGTGTGAAGGCCTTGTTGCGCCGTTCTGAATTTGCTGCGGATCCTCAGCTTGAAAATGATGCCGACACTGAGATTGTCATTGGAGATCTTCACATTCTTCCAGATGCTTTCTTGGTTCAAAAAGGCAATAAAGAATTGGATCTAACCCATCGGGAGTTTGAATTGCTCTATCACTTGTCGACCCATGTTGGACAAGTGATGACACGGGAGCATCTTCTTGAAACCGTTTGGGGCTATGATTACTTTGGAGATGTTCGGACAGTGGACGTGACGGTTCGTCGCTTGCGTGAAAAAATCGAAGACACACCAGGACGTCCTGAGTATATCTTGACCCGCCGTGGTGTTGGGTATTACATGAGAAACAATGATTGATCAATTAAAACAATTTGTTATGTCATCAAACTTCGTGTTTGTCCTGATTACGATTGGTTTTATGATCGTCGTAGCCTTGTTCTTACTGGAGAACCGCAAGGACAATGTAAAGTTGAGACAACTAAATGCCAAAATTAAGGATTTGATCGCAGGGGACTATTCCGAAGTTGTTGACATGCAAGGAAGCCCAGAATTGACCGATATGACCAATAGTATCAATGATTTATCAGAGGTGATTCGGCTCACGCATGAAAACTTGGAGCAGGAAACCAAGCGCTTGACCAGTATCCTTTCTTATATGACAGATGGGGTGCTTGCGACCAATCGTCGTGGGCAGATCATTATGGTCAATGAAATGGCTGCCAAGCAATTAAATATTCATCCAGAAGAAGTCTTGAATACGAGTATTTTGGATTTGCTCTCGATTGGGCAGGACTATGATCTGCGAACCTTGATTACCGAAGTGCCTGAGTTGACCATCGATTCCCAGGATGAAAATGGGGAATATTTGAGCTTGCGTGTACGGTTTGCTTTGATTCGTCGGGAATCAGGATTTATCTCTGGTCTAGTAGCGGTCTTGCATGACACGACAGAGCAGGACAAGGAAGAACGTGAACGGCGTCTCTTTGTCTCCAATGTCAGCCATGAATTGCGGACCCCATTGACCAGTGTCAAATCTTACTTGGAAGCCTTGGACGATGGAGCTATATTTGAGCCCGTTGCACCGGACTTTGTCAAGGTTTCGCTCAATGAAACCAACCGGATGATGCGGATGGTGACAGACCTTTTAAGCCTGTCTCGCATTGACAACGAAACCAGTCAATTGGAGATTGAGTTAACTAACTTTACAGCCTTTATCACCTTTATTTTGAACCGATTTGACAAGATCAAGAGTCAATCGCAAGAGGATACCAAAAAGTATGAACTCATTCGAGAGTATCCAATTACACCGATCTGGGTCGAAATTGATACTGACAAAATGACGCAGGTGATCGACAATCTCTTGAATAATGCGATCAAGTATTCACCGGATGGTGGGACGATTAGAGTCGGGATGAAAACGACAGATGCTCAGTTGATTATTTCCATCTCTGATGAGGGATTGGGAATTCCCAAGAAAGATTTGCCTCGTATTTTTGACCGCTTTTATCGAGTGGATAAGGCGCGCAGCCGGGCTCAAGGTGGAACTGGTCTGGGGTTAGCCATTGCTAAGGAGATCATTAAGCAACACAAAGGCTTTATTTGGGCCAAGAGTGAGTATGGCAAGGGCTCGACCTTTACCATTGTCTTGCCATATGACAAGGATGCGATCAAAGACGATGACTGGGATTCAGAAGAGGAAGAGTAAGGAGTCAATGACAGAAAAGGGATTTAAGTATAGTATTTTAGCATCTGGTTCCAGTGGAAATTCTTTTTATCTGGAGACACCAAAGAAAAAACTGCTCATTGATGCAGGCTTATCTGGGAAAAAGATTACGGGGCTACTGGCTGAAATTGATCGCAAACCAGAAGACTTAGATGCTATTTTGATTACGCACGAACACTCAGACCATATCCATGGTGTGGGTGTTTTAGCGCGGAAGTATGGAATGGATCTCTATGCTAATGAAGCTACTTGGAAGGCCATGGAAGGAACCAAGTATCTAGGCAAGGTCGATGATGCTCAAAAGCATATCTTTGAGATGGGCAAAACTAAGACTTTCGGAGATATTGATATTGAGAGCTTTGGTGTTAGCCATGATGCAGCAGCCCCTCAATTTTATCGCTTGATGAAGGATGGGAAGAGCTTTGTCTTGCTGACGGATACGGGCTATGTGAGCGATCGCCTAGCTGGAATCGTCGCGGATGCAGATGGCTATTTGATTGAGTCCAATCATGATGTGGAAATTCTTCGAGCAGGTTCCTATGCTTGGCGCCTCAAGCAACGGATTTTATCTGATCTGGGTCACCTTTCAAATGAAGATGGGGCAGATGCCATGATCCGGACCTTGGGAAATCGCACCAAGAAGATTTATCTGGGGCATTTGTCAAAAGAGAACAATATCAAAGAATTGGCCCATATGACCATGGAGAACCAACTGGCTCGGGCAGATCTAGCAGTCGGTCATGATTTTGAAGTGCTGGATACCTCGCCAGATACCGCGACTCCTTTGACGAAGATATAAGACGGAAAAACCAACAGAGGAGAATCCTGATTAAAATTGAAGAATTCAGCCCCTAGAACTAGGAAAAGAAGTGCGTTCGTGCTTCTTTTTTTGATCTTGAATTGTCAAAATAAGTGCACATTTTCTTCATAGAAAACTTCATAAGGTGTTTTCCAGTTAAGACATTTTCGAGGTCTATTATTAAGTTTGTTCTCCCACAACTGAATAGTCTTATCATCAACCAATGTTAGATCACTACCTTTTGGAAAATATTCTCTTAGTAGTCCATTCGTATTCTCATTAGTCCCTCGTTGCCATGGAGCATGAGGGTCAGGAAAATAGACTTCAATTTTTAATTGATCACTCAATTCCTGGTGATAGGTAAACTCTTTCCCTCTATCAGGAGTCACAGTATGCTTGGTCAAGGGTTCTAACATTTTTACCATAGCTTCTATCACCAACTTGCTTTTCTTAACAGCTACCTTCTGGATTTTTAGAAAACGAGAATATCGGTCAGTTAGAGTCACTAAACAAGCTTTTCCAGTTTTCCCTGCAACAGTATCGGCTTCCCAATCTCCTATCCTAGTTCGGTTATTAGCGTCTTCTGGTCTTTCGTGAATCGTATGAGAAATAGAGATTTTCCCTCTATTTTCGACATAACCTTTTGTATGACGCGTTTTTCCACGATGGCGGAGCTTGCGAATGACACCACGAGCACCATGAGATAGTTGAGTTATCATCAAAATGTCCTCTATAAATGGCCCTATAAATTGTTTGATAACTAATAACAGCTTTTCCAAACTCTAATCTCAACCGACCTTCTATTTCTTCAGGAGACCATTGATACTCGAGAAATAGATGTTTGACAGTATTGCTTAAATTGTGATCTAGTTCAAGTATCCGTTTCCGCCCACAGTGTGATTTAGCAATATAATAAGATTCCTGCGCATGACTTGGAGAATAGTTCCCTTCTCTTAGATGTCGTTTCCACTCGCGACTAATACTAGACGGATGACGATGAAGTAACTTACCAATTTGAGAAAAATTTAGGCCTTGCGTACGATAAATGAGAATACTTTCACGCTCGTCTATGGTAAAATGATGGTAGCTCATAAGATTTCCTTTCGTAACTAGTTCGTTCAATTCTATTTTACTAGAAAATCTTATGAGTTTTTATTGTGCACTTATATTGTATATTCAAGATATAAAAGTAAAAACCCTTGTGTATCAAGGGTTTTCGTGTACTGACTACGCTTCAATATATTTTAATTAGTGATCGACTTTCGGATTTTTAGTTTTCTATAAAAGAATCAACTCTTAAATATGATTAAAGTATATTTAAGAGTTGATACATCTTTTGTTAAATACCTTTTATTGTGATATATACCTATTATATCATTGTTCTAACTCAGTTATCTTTTCTAACATTTCTTGTATGTCCTTTTGTGTCTTGAAAGGATTATTTTTTATTTTCTTAACAAAGAGAATTAGTGTGATAATCAAAAAAATACAAGCAATGACAGGGTTGATGGTAAAGTATAAAAGGCTACAAAAAGCGGACAACCCTACAGGAAAATACCAAGAAGAAGCTGGATATACCTTTGCCTCTCTATATGTATAAAGGCCCTGATTTGTACGTTGGAAATTTATATTTCCTTTCTTAACACTACTGAGAGCATCTACAGTGGTTTTGTGGTATACCTTATTATACATAGCACGTTTAGGATCTTTAATAAGGCCCATCCCTTTTTGGCCATAAGTTGGTATAACTGCTCGTTTAACCTGCCTCTTTACCTTAGATGTTGTCCTAGCTTTTAAACTCTTTGAAAGATTGGGTTTTCTAACTCCTATTTTCATAGTAATACTCCTTATTATTTCAATTCCAAACTTTTTTGTTTTAATTATATCAAATAATGATTTGGAATGAAATAATAAGGAAATGAAGAGATAGAACCTAACATAAGAAATGAGTGTTATGTTGGTAAGTTATAGAAATACGAAAGTTGAAGAAACTTAAAATTCATGGAGCAAACTTACAAAACGTGATATTCAACTTATTTGATCGATATCTAAATACATATAAAATATGTTAAAAGTAATCAACTGTATCTAATGGATATCTAATAGCAATCATCATAAAATTTTGGTATACTTAAAGGTATGAATTTATTAGAAAGTAGGCTTCCTATGGAGAAATTACAAGCCCTGTTATTGGAACGGTTTCAGATCGTTTTTTCAGATAGCAGTTTATTAGAAACCGCCTTTACGCACACTTCTTACGCTAATGAGCATCGCCTCTTAAAAATTTCACATAACGAACGTTTGGAATTTTTAGGAGACGCTGTTCTTCAATTAGTTATTTCCGAATATTTGTATAAGGAACACCCAAACAGACCGGAGGGGGATTTGTCTAAATTCCGTTCTATGATTGTCCGTGAAGAAAGTCTGGCTGGCTTTTCTCGGGATTGCCAATTTGATCGCTATATCAAACTGGGCAAAGGCGAAGAAAAATCAGGTGGCCGGGATCGTGATACCATCCTTGGTGACTTATTTGAAGCCTTTTTAGGTGCTTTGTTGCTGGATAAAGGGGTGGACGCTGTCAAACGCTTCATCTATCAGGTCATGATTCCTAAGGTTGAAACGGGTCAATTTTCCCAAGTTATTGACTACAAGACCCGTCTGCAAGAACTGTTGCAGGTTCACGGGGATGTGGAGATCCAGTACCGAGTGATTAGTGAGTCGGGTCCTGCTCATGCCAAAGAGTTTGAGGTGGAAGTATTCGCTAACGGCAAAACTCTAGGTCGTGGTCATGGTCGCTCCAAGAAATTAGCGGAACAAGAAGCAGCCCGCAATGCAGTTGAAACGAGGAATGATGGGCCATGTATCTAAAAGAGATTGAAATCCAAGGCTTTAAATCCTTTGCGGATAAGACAAAAGTCGTATTTGACAAAGGGGTCACTGCAGTGGTAGGGCCGAATGGATCTGGAAAATCAAATATCACGGAGAGCTTGCGTTGGGCCTTAGGGGAATCCAGCGTTAAGAGTCTACGTGGGGGCAAGATGCCCGATGTCATCTTTGCAGGGACAGAATCGCGTAAACCGCTGAATTATGCTTGTGTCACGGTTGTTTTAGACAACCAGGACAGTTTTATCCAGCAAGCGGGGAAAGAAATTCGGGTCGAACGTCATATTTATCGCTCAGGAGACAGCGAGTACAAGATCGATGGTAAGAAAGTACGTCTCAGAGATGTGCATGATTTGTTCATGGATACTGGCTTGGGACGAGATTCCTTCTCCATCATCTCTCAAGGTCGGGTGGAGGAGATCTTTAACTCCAAACCGGAAGAACGCCGTGCCATCTTTGAAGAAGCAGCTGGTGTCTTGAAATTTAAGACGCGTCGCAAGGAAACAGAGACCAAGCTGAATCAAACTCAGGAGAATTTGGACCGTCTAGAAGATATTCTCTATGAATTAGAAGGACAGATCCAGCCTCTTGAAAAGCAAGCGACGGTTGCTCGTCGTTTCTTGGAATTGGATCAAGAACGCCAGGTACTCTTGCTGGATGTTTTGGTTGCCCAAGTCGATCTGACAAAGGACCTTTATGAAAAGGCTGATCAAGAAGAAAAAGCCATTCAAGAACAGTTGTCCTCTTATTACCAACGTCGTCAGATTTTAGAAGAAGATAATGTCCGCATTAAGAAAGCCCGCCATCAGTTGGATGAAAGCTTAGCTGAGGACCAGGCGAGCTTGCTTGAGGTCACTCGTTTGATCAGTGATTTGGAAAAGCAAATCGAAGTCGCTAAGCTGCAATCGAGTCAGGCAGCCCATAGTCGTAAGGAAAATCTAGAGCGACTGGATGCTGTTTTGGCCCGTCTGGAAGAAGCGAAGCAAGAGCTGGCTCAAAAACAAGAGACGCTAGCAACTCTTCAACAAAGACTGACAGGAAACCGTCAGCAACAAGAGCAGTTGGAAAAAGAATTAGCCAACTACGAAGAAGATCCGGAACAAGTCATTGAGCATTTACGCGAGCAGTATGTGGCGCTCTTACAGACAGAAGCCGAAAAATCCAATGAGCGCACAGCGATTGAGAGCCAGATCCAAGCGCTCCTACAAGAATCGAGCCATCGTCAAGAGGACTTGACCAAGGCCCAATCCAATTTTGAAGCTGCCAAGGAAAAAGAAGTCCGACAATTGGAAGAGGTAGAGCAGGCACAAGCGACGGTTAAAGGCCTACTAGCAGAATACCAAGATCAGCTAGTAAAAGTGGAGCAGGCCAAGGCTGCCTACCAAGAGGCTCAAGCTGCCATGTTTGATTTGATGGATGAGAGCAAAAACAAACGGGCACGAATCAATAGCTTGGAAGCCATTCAGAAAAATCATAGTAACTTCTATGCAGGTGTCAAGAGCGTCTTACAAGAAGCAGAACGTCTAGGAGGTATCTGTGGAGCTGTTAGTGAGAATTTAAGCTTCTCAAAAGACTACCAGACAGCGCTTGAAATTGCACTGGGAGCTAGTAGCCAACAGATCATTGTCGAAGATGAAAAGGCTGCAACACGAGCGATTGATTTCTTGAAACGCAATCGCTTAGGACGGGCAACCTTCCTTCCGCTAACGACGATCAAAGCCCGTCAACTCTCTCCGCGGAATATGGAGTTGATTCAAACTAGTGCAGGATTTTTAGGAATTGCGAATGACTTGGTGACCTATGAGCATCGTTTTGAACAGATTTTCCAAAACTTGCTTGGAGTAACGGCCATCTTTGACACGACGGAGCATGCGCGTGAGGCGGCTCGTACAGTCAACTATCAAGTTCGGATGGTGACCTTGGATGGGACCGAATTGCGGACCGGAGGATCTTACGCCGGTGGTGCCAATCGTTCCCAAAATACGGTATTTGTCAAACCAGAATTGGATAGCTTGAAACAGGAAATGGAGACTCTGGACGCACGTTTGAGAGAAGCTGAGCAGGGGGTAGAGACCAAAGATAATTTACTCAAGCAGGCACAAGAATATCTGGCTTCCATTCAAAGTCAAGGTGAGCAAGCGCGTCTGGAGCAACAGCGGGCCCAATTGGCTTACCAACAAAGTCAAGAGCAACTGCAAGAAATTCAGGAACTCTTAGAGGCTTTGAAGTCAGAATTGGCAACAGATGCGACCCAATCTCTTCAAGAAGAGCAGGAGTCCCTTACTGAGCAATTGGCAGCGATTGAGCTTCAAAAAGAAAATTTGAATCGCGACATTGAAACCATGAAGTCGGATAAAGATGTCCTACAACAAAAGGTGCAAAACCTGCAAGAGCAATTGGCAGAACTGCGACTCCAACAGACGGAATATAAAAGTCAACAAAATTACGAGCAAACAGATGCTCGTCGTTTGGAAGAAACAATCACTCAGTTGGAAGTAGAAGAGCATCAGTTGCAATTGCTGATTGAACAAGGCGAGGCCCAAGTTCAGACAGTCGATGTAGGGCAGCTAGCCAACCAATTGACGCAGGCTCAAGCCAAGAAAACGGACTTGGAACAAGGGATCATTCGAAAACGCTTTGAGCTGGATGATTTAGAAGGCCAGGCCGAAGATGTGGCAGAACAGATGGAACAAGCGCGCAAGAAAAACGAAGAGTGGATTCGTCAACAAGCTAAGGCTGAAGCGACACGTGAAAAGCATGCAGACCGCTTGAACAAGCTCTTAACGCAAATTACTGATGAATTCATGCAAAGCTTTGACCAAGCTAAAGAACAGGCCAAACCGATTGAAAATCTTGCGGCAGCTGAAAACCAGCTCAAGAGCATCGAAAAAGACATTAAGGCGCTGGGTCCTGTCAATGTGGACGCGATCGAGCAGTACGATGAGGTGAAGGGGCGCTTTGATTTCCTTTCTAGCCAACGAGAGGACGTCTTGGAAGCTAAAAATATGCTCATGTCTACCATCAACGACATGAATGATGAAGTCAAGGAACGCTTTAAATCAACCTTTGAAGCCATTCGTGAATCCTTTAAGGTTACTTTCCGTCAAATGTTTGGTGGGGGTTCTGCTGATTTGATCCTGACAGAGCCAGATCTTCTGACAGCTGGTGTTGAGATTTCTGTGCAACCACCTGGTAAAAAGATCCAATCCTTAAACCTCATGAGTGGTGGAGAAAAAGCCTTGTCAGCCTTGGCCCTCTTGTTCTCGATTATTCGCGTCAAGACCATTCCATTTGTGATTCTAGATGAGGTAGAGGCGGCTCTGGATGAAGCCAATGTCAAACGATTTGGTGATTACCTCAATCGCTTTGATAAGGAAAGCCAATTTATCGTCGTGACCCACCGGAAGGGAACCATGTCAGCAGCTGATTCCATCTACGGTGTGACCATGCAGGAATCAGGAGTTTCTAAAATCGTCTCAGTAAAATTGAAAGACTTAGAAAATGAAGAATAATGATATCAAATTGATCGCTACGGATATGGATGGAACCTTTCTAAATGACAAACATCAGTATGATCAAGCCCTATTAGGCAAGGTATTAGCGAGTTGCAAGGAAAAGGGAGTGTATTTTGCTGCAGCAAGTGGGCGTGCCCTGCTTTCGCTAAAGACCCTTTTTAAAGAGTTTCAAGACCAAATGATTTTTATCGCTGAAAATGGCAGTGTGGTGGAATTTCATGGAGAAGATCTCTATGAAGCCACCATGTCCAAAGACTTTTATTTGGGTGTTTTTGAAGCTTTGAAATCCTCTCCCTATGCGGATCCCAACAAGGTTCTCTTGACAGGGAAAAAAGGGAGTTATGTTTTGGAAACGGTAGACTCTGACTATCTGACCTTGAGTCAGCACTACAATGAAAACATTCAAAAAGTGAAAAGCTTAGCAGATATTCAGGATGAAATTTTCAAATTGACCACCAACTTTGATGCAGCTCTTGTCTTTGAAGGAGAGCAATGGGTCAATGAGCATATCCCAGGCGTCAAAGCAATGACGACAGGTTTTGAATCGATTGATATTGTCCTCGATTATGTCGACAAAGGCGTGGCGCTTACGGCCTTAGCAGATAAATTAGGAATTTCGATGGATCAGGTCATGGCTTTTGGAGATAACCTAAATGACCTCCATATGATGCAGGTCGTCGGTCATCCCGTTGCGCCTGAGAATGCCCGCCCTGAAATCTTGGCCATTGCTGAAAAAGTGATTGGCCACCATGCGACTGGTTCTGTTCTGCGTTATATGGAGGAAGTACTATGAGTCAGATTGCCTTGATTGCACTGGATTTAGATGGGACCCTGCTTAATTCTGAAAAAAAGATTTCTACTCGTAATCGGGCGGCCCTTGCTGCTGCACGGGCTCAAGGTATCAAAGTGGTATTGACCACTGGTCGTCCCTTGAAAGCCATGGATTTTCTTTTGGAAGAATTGGGAACAGCCGGTCTCAAAGAAGAGTATACGATTACCTTCAACGGTGGCTTGGTGCAGCGAAACAATGGGGAGATCCTTTCGAAAATCGTTTTTACGAAAGAAGATGTCGATCGTATCCATGATGAAACAGCTCGTCTAGGCCTTCCTCTTGATGCCATCAGTGAGGGAACCGTTTATGAGATTCATGCGGATCGGAAGTCTCTATACTCCCGTTACAATCCGTACTTGAACTTTATTGAGGTGGATGCGAATGACTTGCCAGCGACCATCTCCTACAACAAGTGTGTGACCGCTTTTGATCAAGAATTTTTGGATTCAGCTATTGCACAGATAAAGCCGGAGCTCTTTCAAAACTATGAAATTTTTAAATCTCGGGACATGCTACTGGAATGGTGCCCCAAAAAAGTTCACAAGGCAAGGGGATTAGCAGCATTGTCTACCTTCTTGGGCTTTGAGGCGGATCAAGTCATGGCCTGTGGAGATGAAGCAAATGATCTGTCCATGATCCAGTGGGCTGGTCTAGGGGTAGCTATGGGAAATGCAGTGCCAGAAGTAAAGGAAGTCGCAGCCCTTGTTGCCCCTATGACGAACGACCAAGACGCTGTCGCATGGGCAATTGAAAATTATGTGCTAAAGGAGAGTGAATAAATGGGATTATTTGATCGTTTATTTGGTAAAAAAGAAAAGACAGAAAAAGTCCTTCCGACTTCTGAAGAAGTGACGGAAAACAAAGAGCAAGAAGTAGCTGATACAGAGGAGCCAAAAGCTGTTTCCCAAGACCGGGACGAGCAAAAGATCTCTGACATGGAGGCTTATTACCAAGAGCTTAAAGAGCGGATTGCAGCCACACATCAACCTGTTTCAACCGTCACTCAAGAAGAGTCATCAGAGGAACCTCTTGTTGAAGAAAAAGAGAGTGTAGAGGCTAGTGAGGACCAAGCGCCAGTAGAAGAAATTGCAGAAGTGGAAGCTCCTGCTGAACCAGCAGAAGAAATTGCAGAAGTGGAAGCTCCTGCTGAACCAGCAGAAGAAACTACTGAAGAGGTAGTCTCAGCTGAGCCGGTAGAAGCAATCACTGAATTTGTAGCAACTCCGGAGTCGTCAGAAGCCCCTACTGAAGTGGAAATCCCTGCTGAGCCAGCAGAAGAAATTGCTGAAGAGGTGGCCTCAGCTGAGCCGGTAGAAGAAATTACGGAAGTAGTAGCTCCTGTTGAACCAGCAGAAGAACCCGTTGAAGTGGAAGAACCGGTTGTTGAACCAGTGGTGGAAGCTCCAGATCAGGAAGCTCAATCCGAGGTCGCACCTCAGCAAGAGACCATTCAGGAAAAATATGATCGTAGCTTGAAAAAGACGCGGACTGGATTTGGAGCCCGTCTCAATGCCTTCTTTGCCAATTTCCGTTCAGTCGATGAAGAATTCTTTGAAGAATTGGAAGAACTATTGATCATGAGTGACGTTGGGGTTCAGGTTGCCTCCAATTTAACTGAAGAATTACGATATGAAGCCCGGTTGGAGAATGCCAAAAAACCAGATGCTCTCAAGCGCGTGATTATCGAAAAATTGGTAGACTTGTATGAAAAGGATGGCCAATTTAATGAAGCCATTCGTTTTCAAGATGGCCTCACGGTTATGCTCTTTGTCGGGGTTAATGGCGTCGGAAAAACCACTTCTATCGGGAAATTAGCGCACAAATACAAACAAGAAGGCAAAAAAGTCCTATTGGTTGCGGCGGATACCTTCCGTGCGGGAGCAGTGGCTCAACTTGTAGAATGGGGACGTCGCGTGGATGTTCCAGTTGTGACAGGCCCTGAAAAATCGGATCCAGCAAGCGTTGTCTTTGATGGAATGGAACGCGCCATTTCCGAGAATGTCGATATCTTGATGATTGATACGGCTGGCCGTCTGCAAAACAAGGACAACCTCATGGCGGAGCTTGAAAAAATCGGACGGATTATCAAGCGTGTTGTGCCAGAAGCACCGCACGAAACCTTGCTTGCGCTCGATGCTTCGACAGGTCAAAACGCCTTGGTGCAAGCCAAAGAGTTTTCAAAAATCACGCCTGTAACTGGGATTGTCTTAACTAAGATTGATGGAACGGCTCGAGGTGGGGTCGTGCTTGCGATCCGTGAAGAATTGGATATTCCAGTGAAGTTGATTGGATTTGGAGAAAAGATTGATGACATCGGACCATTTAACTCAGAAAACTTTATGCGTGGCCTTTTAGAAGGATTGATTTAACCGTACAATAGAAAAAGACAAATTGTTATTCCGACAATTTGTCTTTTTGTGTCATTGAAATAAAAAACCACCCGAAGGTGGCTTGTTTTAATTCTTAGGCTCAGGTTTCCACACCCATTCTGCTCCGTATTCTGTAAGGAGATCATCAGAAGCAGTTGGTCCCATGGATCCTGACTTGTACTCATAGAGGGGTGCTCCATTTTCAGCCCAGAGTCTTTCAATTCGATCAATTAATTGCCATGAAGCGCGAACTTCGTGCCAATGGCTATAATTGGTGGAATCATTGTTCAACACATCATAAATCAATTTTTCATATGGCTCTGGTGAAGCTCCAGTTGCCGTTGCATCCGTTTCATAGTCGAAAGAAATCGGCGCGATACTGAACTGCTCGCCCACTTCTTTTCCATTGATGCTCAATGAAAAGCCTTCATTTGGCTGAATATAGATGGTCAAGACGTTAGGTCGTAAACTGTCTCCAAAGATAGAATCTGTTTGCTTAAAGACCACATTGACCATGGTTCCTTTCTTAGTTAGACGTTTCCCAGTACGGAAGAAGAAAGGTACTCCTTGGAACCGATCGCTATCAACAAAGAAAGCTCCAGAAGCATAGGTTTCCGTAGTAGATTCAGGATCGACATTTGGTTCACTGCGATAAGAGATATCTTTTTTTCCTTCGATGGTTCCAGAATGGTATTGGCCACGGATGAAGAATTTCTTTAATTCCTCATCAGTAGGATTGTGCATTTGCTCGAACACTTTAACTTTTTCAGCACGAATCGCATCCTTGGTAAAGGTAGCAGGCTTATCCATAGCAAGCAAAGACAAGAGCTGAAGGGTATGGTTTTGCACCATGTCCCGAAGGGCTCCAGAGTGATCATAGTAGCCACCGCGTTCTTCAACACCCAAGCGTTCTGCAAAGGTAATTTGGATGTTGTCAATGAAGTCTCGGTTCCATAGGTTATCAAAAATCAGATTGCCGAAACGAATGGCAAAAATATTTTGGATCATTTCTTTTCCAAGGTAGTGGTCGATCCGGAAGATTTGTTCTTCATCGAAAGTTTCTTCCAATTCCTTGTTGAGTTGACTGGCCGTTTCTAGGTCTGTACCAAAAGGTTTTTCAACGATCAAGCGCTCAAAGCCTTGTCCATCCACAATGCCTTCTGATTTCAGGTGTTTGGCAATGGTTCCAAAAAATTGAGGAGCCATGGATAAGAAGAAGACCTTGTTGTGTTCTGTTTGGTATTTCTCATCCAAGCTGCTTTGCAATTCGCGCAGAGCGATGTAATGCTCTGTATCATTGACGTCATGACTTTGGTAGTAGAAATGACTGGCAAATTCTTGAGCTTGCTGTGGGCTATCTGCCAGATCTGTGATGGATTCTACCACGACCGATTCAAAGTATTCCTTGCTCCATGGTCTGCGGGCTGTTCCGATCACTGCAAAGTGTTCAGATAGATTTCCTGATTTATAGAGTCTAAAAAGGGATGGATAGAGTTTGCGCTTAGCTAAATCTCCACTGGCCCCGAAAATGGTTACAATAACTTTTGAAGACATTTAAGTACCTATTTCCTATTTTATTAACCATATTTTACCATAAAATCTACAAGATTTCCTATACAGAAACTAAGTTCCTCACAATTTCCAATTGAGTGTGACTCGGTGAAAGAAAAAGAGGCTGGGACAAAAGTCCTAGCCTCTCAATTGTCTTTGGATTGTCGAGCAAGACGCAGTGGTTGAGTGCTCAAAGCACTGCTTTGAGGTGACGGATAGAACTTGCGAAGCAAGTATCCTAAGTCTTTGTTCGCTTTTTAAGCTTCAAAGATGCCCTATGTTGACGGAAACTATGTTTCCTTTATCTGCAACCTTCAACAGTCTCCCAGACTGTTGAAGCTGTGCGGAGGTGGAACGACGAAATCGAATTCTAACGAATGACCGATTTCTGTCCCACTCTCTTTGACTGGTATAAGATATTTGACTCACAACCCAAGCTCCATCAGAATACGCGATAGACATAAGGATTGTCGGGTTTTGTAATGGTCTGGCAATCTCTAATGTGGAGGACTGGCAAGCTTTGTTTGAGTTGCTTGTGGTATTCAATGGACAAGATTCCTTTGGCCTGGATCCAAGTATTGTTTTCGAAATGCTGAGGGGCCCCGGTCGTTAAGAGGCCGTAGACGCCGGAATCTGCAATACAGTGGATGATCCCAAAGCGAAAGAGGAATTGACTGTCTTTGTTATTAGGGTCATTGTAAACAAAACCAGTCAACTCGATGGTCTTTCCTGCAAATTGGTCAGGATAATCATAAATCACTTCCATGACTTCCATGTAATTCTCAGTAGTCACCTGGATCACCTTTTTATCCACATATTTCTTTGCTGCCTGCTTCATTTCTGATTCATAGGCAGACTTGGTGAAATAGCTACTGGTATCCGGTTTGAGATACTGAGTGGTTGTGCCTTCGTCTTGCTGGATTTCCTTGGAGGAACCAGCTGCCACTGGGAAATGGTAGCCTTTGGCAGAGACTGTTTGGGAATCTAACGTTACGGTTGGGAAAAATAGACCGACAAACAAAGGGATGCAAAGCAAGAAGATACTAGCTACTTTAGCCCAGAAGCCAGAGAGATGACTGTGGAGCTTCATTTGCTTGACCCAGATAATCAGCTGCACAAGAGCTAAAACAAAGGACAAGAACATGGAAATATATGCCAAGTAAGAGTAGTGTAAGTTGATGTATTGATTGAGCTTACCAGATAATTGCAAATACATGGTGAGTTCAAAATAGCCAGCTAATATCAAGAAACGAATCATAGCACTACCCCCACAAACCAAGCATAAAGGAGCACAACTCCACAAACAATTCCGATAAATTGCCAGATGAAACGAGCCTTGAGATAATTTTTCATCATGAGGAGATTTTTGACATCCAGCATGGGACCAATCACCAAAAAGGCTAGAACAGGCGCTAGTCCAAAACTGCTCAGAAGAGAGGATCCAACAAAGGCGTCCGCCTCGCTACAAAGTGAGAGGAGAAAGGACAAGGCCATAAGGAGGAGAATAGCAATAATCGGTGTCGCACTGATTGAGGTGAGAATCCGCGTTGGAACATAGACTTGGACGAGGCTAGCAAAGAGGCAACCAAATACCAGGTAGCGTCCTGTGTCAAAGAATTCATCAATGGCCTGCACCAAGACTTGGAAGAGTTTTTTCCCTTTGCTCAAGCCACTAAAATTATGCTCATGCACAGCCTTGCGCTGTTCTTTTTGGATTGAGTCGGTCTGTATAAAACCAAGAAAGATCCCAAGCACCGTTGCGACAAGAAGGGATCCCAAAGCGCGGTAGAGAGCCATCTTTAGGGAGTTCCCAAATGCGGAATAGGTTGCAAAGAGAACGATGGGATTGATAACGGGCGCCGTTACCAGAAAGGGAACAGCAGTATAACTAGGAACCTTCTTCTCTAAAAAGCGATTGATAATAGGAACAATCCCACATTCGCAGGAAGGAAAGATGAAACCGACAAAAGTCCCAAAGAAAATCCGTCCAAATTTATTTCTGGGGAGAAAGCGGTAGACCCTCTCGGGGGTGATATAGACCTCAATGATCCCTGAAATGATACTTCCGATTAGGACAAAGGGCAGGGCCTCAATGATAATCGAAAGAAAAATAGCCCCAGCCTGCAAGACGCTTGAGGGTAGGTGTTGAAAGAGGGCCATAGTTATTTAGCCTTCTCGTCTTCTTTTTTAAGAGCTTTTTGAGCCTTTTTTTTCTCATCTGGGAAATCGACTTTTTTTTCTACATCTGGAAAACTTGCAAAGTTTTCAAACATTTTATCAAGATCATCTGTCTTAGAAAATTTAATAGCCATTTTTGGGCCTCCTTATTCATTTTCTATCATTATAACAAAAAGAAAAGAGCAAGGGGGAAATGGAGCATAAAAGGAAAGATCAATAGGGTCAAAATTATTCTATGGAAAACCCCTGAAACAGGGACCAGAACAGGCGATCTCACTCCTTGATGGCAGCAAAATATGCTATAATAGAAGCTATGGATAAATATGAAAAAATAGCCCAAGAATTGGGTGTTAGCTTAAAACAAATCGATACCGTATTGAGCCTGACCGCGGAAGGCTCAACCATTCCCTTCATTGCCCGCTATCGAAAAGATCTGACGGGAAATTTAGATGAAGTAGCGATCAAGGCCATTATTGATCGGGATAAGTCCTTAACAGCCCTAGCCGAACGGAAGGAAACCGTCCTAGCCAAGATTGCTGAACAAGGCAAGTTGACGGATGCGCTTAAGCAGGCCATTGAAGCTGCTGAAAAATTAGCGGATGTCGAAGAACTCTATCTGCCTTATAAGGAAAAACGGCGGACCAAGGCTACGATTGCCCGAGAAGCAGGTCTTTTCCCCTTGGCGCGTCTTATTCTACAAAATAGTCCAGACTTGGAAGCGGAGGCACAGAAATTTACCTGTGAGATCTTCCCAACTGAAACCGCTGCTTTAGCTGGTGCAGTAGATATTTTGGTCGAGGCTATTTCAGAGGACACCCAACTGCGGGCTCTCACCTATCAAGAAATTCATGGGTATTCCCTCATGACCTCAACTCTAAAGGATGAAAGCTTAGATCCTAAGCGAACTTTTGAAATCTACTATGATTTTTCTGAAAAGATCAAGAGTATGCAAGGTTACCGGACGCTTGCTCTCAATCGTGGGGAAAAATTGGGCGTTCTTAAAGTCGGATTTGAGCACCATCTGGATCGAATCATTCGTATTTTTGAAGCTCGATTTAAAACGAAAAATACCTATATCGATGAGGTGATTCAGCAGGCCGTCAAGAAAAAAATTGTACCAGCGATCGAACGCCGGATTCGAACAGAGTTGACTGAGGCTGCCGAAGACGGTGCTATCCAATTATTCTCTGAAAATCTACGGAATCTATTGCTCATTCCTCCATTGAAGGGTCGCGTGGTCCTTGGTTTTGACCCAGCTTTCCGTACTGGTGCTAAATTAGCCGTTGTCGATGAAACTGGAAAGATGCTCACAACCCAGGTCATCTATCCAGTTGCCCCTGCAAAACCAGCTCAGATCGAGCAAGCTAAGAAGGATCTGTCCTCCTTGATCAAGGAGTTTGACGTAGAGATTATTGCGATTGGAAATGGAACCGCCAGTCGTGAAAGCGAGGCCTTTGTCGCAGAGGTACTCCATGACCATCCAGGGGTCCGCTATGTCATTGTCAATGAAAGCGGAGCTTCTGTTTACTCAGCTAGTGAGTTGGCCCGTCATGAGTTCCCAGAATTAACCGTTGAAAAACGCTCGGCTATTTCTATTGCCCGCCGCCTGCAAGATCCCTTGGCTGAGTTGGTTAAAATCGATGCCAAGTCGATCGGTGTGGGTCAATACCAGCACGATGTCAATCAGAAGAAATTGACCGAAGGCTTGGACTTTGTGGTGGATACGGTCGTTAACCAAGTTGGGGTGAATATCAATACAGCTGGTCCCTCTCTCTTAGCGCATGTAGCTGGGCTCAATAAAACTATCTCTGAAAATATCGTGAAGTACCGGGAAGAAGAAGGAATGATCCTCTCACGGGCGCAGATTAAAAAAGTCCCTCGTCTCGGAGCCAAGGCTTTCGAGCAGGCGGCGGGATTCTTACGCATTCCTGAAAGTAAAAACATTTTGGACAATACTGGCGTCCACCCTGAAAGTTACAAGGAAGTTGAAAAGCTCTTTCAACTTCTTGAAATTACCGAACTGGATGAATCTGCTCAGGAAAAATTAAAAGCTGTCAATATAGAGGAAATGTCGACCCAGCTTGATCTGGGACCAGAAACTCTAAAAGATATTATTGCTGATCTCTTAAAACCGGGTCGCGACTTGCGGGATTCCTTTGATGCACCAGTGCTCCGTCAGGATGTCTTGGATATTAAAGATCTCCATATCGGTCAAAAATTAGAAGGGGTTGTGCGCAATGTGGTTGATTTCGGAGCCTTTGTCGATATTGGTATTCACGAGGATGGCTTGATTCATATCTCCCATATGAGCAAGCAATTCATCAAGCATCCAAGCCAAGTCGTCTCAGTAGGTGATTTGGTAACCGTCTGGGTGAAGAAGATTGACGTGGAACGCGAAAAAGTCAATCTCAGTTTGGTAGCACCGAATGAATCTAACTGAGTATGTACGCCAAGTATCTATAGAAGATTTTGGGAGAAAATTCCGTCATCAAGCAGTGTGGAATTCACGTCTCCAAACCACTGGAGGTCGTTTCTTTCCCAAGGATCGACACCTTGATTTTAACCTAAAAATATACCAAGCTTTCGGGTTAGAGGTCTTTCGCAAAATTGTCCGCCACGAGCTCTGCCATTACCATCTTTACGATCAAGGTAAAGGCTATCGCCACAGAGACCCAGCTTTTAAGCAACTCCTTCAGCAAGTGGATGGTCTTCGTTTCACTCCCTCTCTACCAGATAGGACTAGGCGAGTCAAGTGCATCTATCTCTATCAATGTCCCCATTGTGGTCAAGAGTATAGACGAAAGCGAAAAATCGATCTGCAGAAATATGCCTGCGGTCGCTGTCGCAGCCGCCTGCAATTCCTTGAAATGAGACAAGAATAAGAATCGGTCTGTAGGCGGATCTCTTTCCAGTTAGACTCTGCTAAAATAGGTCTAACTAGAAAGAGGAACATCTAATGAAATCATCATTTTATAAATTAAAACACCGCCGCCTGGTTTCAGGTGTGCTAGCTGGCCTAGCTGATAAATTTGATATTAGCGTGGCCCTACTTCGCTTTTTGTTTATTCTCTTTATCTTCTCTAGCGCCTTTTGGGCTGTCGTGATCTACTTTCTACTAGATGCTATCTTACCCTACAAGGAGGAAGAAGAGCAAGTAAGGTATAGGAATGGCCCCCGTAGGAGAAAAGAAGCCGAACCCATCTATGATCAAACGGACAAGCCATTTTTCTAAAGGGAGGTCCTTGTGAAACAACGATATTATTATCTTGCCTTTATCGTATACGTCCATATCAGTTTTATTGCTCAATTCTTCATTTTAAATCGAATTCTTGGGGACGGACTTGGGACGGGTCTGATCACACTATTTCTTTTCTCACTAGGTCTTGGAAATAGTCTCTTTTATCTCTTGTTTCTTCCGGCAAAAGGTAAGATAGAACCAAAAATTGTTCGATTTTTTATCTTATTTTTGCCAGGCTTTTTCCTCGTTTCCTCCCTACTGGGAGGTGGACCGACCTTTTTCCTATTAGGCTTGCTCGCAATTCCATCAAACGCATTGGTCTACGGAATCTCAATGGGTCTAAAAAGAATGTTGATCGATCTGCTGGAGTCTAGGAAAGCAAAAAAGTCTTCATCGCTTGAGTGAGAGTGGGACAGAAATCGGTCATTCGTTAGAATTCGATTTCGTCGTCCCACCTCCGCACAGCTTCAACAGTCTGGGAGACTGTTGAAGGTTGCAGATAAAGGAAACATAGTTTCCGTCAACATAGGGCATCTTTGAAGCTTAAAAAGCGAACAAAGACTTAGGATACTTGCTTCGCAAGTTCTATCCGTCACCTCAAAGCAGTGCTTTGAGCACTCAACCACTGCGTCTTGCTCGACACTCCAAAGATAATTGAGAGGCTTGGACTTTTGTCCCAGCCTCATTTTTTACTCTTGATAGGGCGGATCATTGTTTTAAAGCGAACTGTGAAAAGTAAGAAAGAATGGAAATTGAATCGAGCAAACAACACTTCAGTCTCTCGTCTGAAGAGAAAATTTGCTATAATAGAGAGAGAATTTGAAAAGGGAGAATGCTATGGCAGTTACTGTTCGCGATTTACAAGCAAAGCTTCGTTTATCGGTTATTTACGGAGAAGATCATCTCTTGGACAAGGAAATCACCACTTCGGATATTTCCCGGCCAGGTCTTGAGATGACAGGCTATTTTGATTATTACACCCCAGAGCGGATTCTTCTTGTAGGGATGAAAGAATGGTCCTACTTGATCAAGATGAGCTCCCACAATCGCCACCAAGTTTTACGAAAGATGTTTCAGCCAGAGACTCCTGTGATTATCGTAGCACGAAATTTGGAAATTCCTGAAGAAATGTTACGGGCAGCAGAAGAGAAGCAAATTGCTATTTTAAGTAGCAATATTGCGACCAGCCGTTTGTCCGGGGAACTTTCCAGCTATCTGGATAGCCGTCTAGCTGAGCGTACCAGTGTTCATGGTGTTTTGATGGACATTTATGGGATGGGGGTCTTGATCCAAGGAGATAGCGGAATCGGAAAAAGCGAGACCGGCCTTGAGCTTGTCAAGCGTGGCCACCGTTTGGTCGCAGACGATCGGGTTGATATCTACGCCCGTGATGAGATGACTCTTTGGGGAGAGCCGGCTGAGATCTTACGCCATTTACTGGAGATCCGCGGAGTTGGAATTATCGATGTGATGAGCCTTTATGGAGCAAGTGCGGTAAAGGATTCTTCACAAGTCCAAATCGCCGTTTATCTGGAAAATTACACCACGGATAAGGTCTATGACCGTCTTGGAAATAACGCAGAAGAAATAGAAATCGGCGGGGTGACCATTCCTCGTATTCGCATTCCTGTCAAAACAGGTCGGAATATTTCCGTTGTGATTGAAGCTGCAGCCATGAATGTACGTGCTAAAGAAATGGGCTACGATGCAACCAAAACCTTTGAAGAAAGATTGACTCAGTTGATCAGTCAAAATGAGGTGAAGGAATGAATCCAATAGCTCTTCAATTAGGCCCTATTAGTATCCGATGGTATGCGATTTGTATTGTGACAGGTGTGATCTTGGCGGTCTATCTTTCCATGAAAGAAGCCCCTCGCAAACGCATCAATCCAGATGATATTATTGATTTCATTTTGATCGCCTTTCCACTAGCCATTATTGGGGCTCGATTGTATTATGTGATCTTTGAATGGGGCTACTATAGCCAGCATCCAGCTGAAATTTTTGCCGTCTGGAATGGAGGTATTGCCATCTATGGTGGTTTGTTAACAGGGGCACTCGTCTTGTATCTCTTTTCTCACAGACGAATGATTGATACGATCGACTTTTTGGATATTGCAGCACCTAGTGTCATGATCGCACAAAGTATTGGGCGCTGGGGAAACTTCTTTAACCAAGAAGCCTATGGTCGAGCCGTTAACAGTCTCAACTATCTCCCATCTTTTATCCGTGATCAGATGTATATAGACGGAAGTTACCGTCAGCCAACCTTCCTATACGAGTCCTGCTGGAATCTATTAGGCTTCGTCTTGATTTTATTGTTACGCCGAAAACCCCAATTTTTAAGACAAGGTGAAGTTGCAGGTTTTTACCTCATCTGGTACGGTTTTGGCCGGATGATCATTGAAGGTATGCGGACGGATAGCCTGATGTTTGCTGGGATCCGGGTTTCCCAATGGTTATCGATCTTATTGATTTTAGTTGGTCTCGGTGTATTTGTTTACCAGAGACGCAAAAAAGCCCCTTATTATGTAGAAGTAAAGGAGTAACCTATGTTTATTGAAATTACATACGGCCTCTTAGGCCTAGCTCTCGTGGCTCTCGTGATTTACATGATTTTCTTTCTTTCAAAGATTGGAAAAGTTGTGGATGAGACACAAAAAACCATCCAGGTATTGACGTCAGATGTCAATGTTACCTTACACCAAACAAATGACCTATTGGCAAAAGTCAATGTCTTAACGGACGACTTGAACCAAAAGGTTGCGACGATTGATCCCTTGTTTACAGCTGTAGCGGACCTTTCTGAATCTGTATCAGATCTAAATGACCAAGCCCGTCAATTAGGTTCCAAAGCTGTATCAGCTGGTGGGAAAACAGTGAAAGCCTCTATTGGATTAAAGGCGATTCGAATGGCTTCAAAATTATTTAAATAGAAATGAGGATGAAAACAAATGGGACGTTTATCTAGTTTATTAATCGGTGTTATTTCAGGTGCTTCGGCAGCCTACTATTTATCAACAGAGAAAGGAAAGAAGGTCACTAAAAAGGTCGTACGCTTTGTAAAAGACTATCAAGAAGACCCTCAAGAAGTCCATGAATCTGTGAAACAAACTGCTAAAGATGTTTCCAAACAAGCAGCGGAAGTGATCCAACAAACCAAAGAAAAAGTTGGTTCAGGCGAAATTACAACAGGAACCGTTTTAGAATCTGTCAAAGAAAAGACGCAGGATGTGGTTGAAAAGTCACAAGAAGTTTATCATTCATTAAAAGATAAACTCCACAAAGAAAATTTAGCAGGAAACGACTTGGTTCAATCCATTCGCAAACAAACTGAGTCAGAAGACATTGTCCTTGATCTGGATGAAAAAGACTCGGAAGCAGTAGAAGAAACGAAAGAATAAAAAAGAGAGTGGGACAGAAATCGGTCATTCGTTAGAATTCGATTTGGTCGTCCCACCTCCGCACAGTTGAGTAGGGCTGTAAAAGCTGATGAAATCAGCGTAGTAGAGTCCACTCAACCACTGCGTCTTGCTCGACAATCCAAAAACAAGAAGAGGCTAGGACTTTTGTCCCAGCCTCATTTTTCTCACATCGGAAAGTTTAAGTATTTCTTGATTTGTTCAAAAAATTAGAATACATTTATATTTTTTTGCAGAATTTCTTAACTTATTTTGCTTTGATAAAATAGCTTATCTATGTTCTAAGGCTCTCTATGCCTCATTTTTTTGAAGTTAAATGATTAATTGCTCATTATATTTTATTTTGAAATATCATTTTCTATTAAAAATTTGTACAAAAAAATCAGGCAGACCTGATTTTTTATTTTCTTTTTTTATTGAAGTAGATTCTAAATCCTTGAATACTAGCAAAGCTAGAAGCAATCGCTAAAGCAAAGGCGAAGAAGGTATTCATTTTTGTTGCTAAAAAGACAAAGCTAAAAACAACTGTCAATACACAGAAAATCGCAATATTCAAAAAGTACAGCAATTCACTTAATTGGGGTGCAGGTTCAACTTCAGGCATATAATCCTGAATAGGGGTTATTTCTTGATCTTTTACTAATTCGAGATAATCGAATTCTTCATCATAGTGTCTTAAGTTTCTTACGGGCATATTCTCTCTCCTAACAGTTCTCTACTATTCTACCATGAATTCATGCAGTTGAATGTTACAAAAATGTTACAAATTTTACAAAATGAAGAAATTTTTTATGAATAGGGGAATTTTTGTTATAATGGATCTATGAAAAATATAATTATTACAGCAACAGCGGAGAGTGTGGAGCAAGCCCAAACCCTGATCAATGCAGGGGTTGACCGGATCTATGTTGGCGAATCAGACTACGGATTACGATTGCCTCAAACTTTAAGCTATGACGAAATAAATCGAATTGCCCAATTAGTCCATGCTGCTGGCAAAGAATTGACAGTAGCTGTAAATGCACTCATGCACCAATCGATGATGGATTCAATCAAGCCTTTCCTTGATTTTTTGAAGGACATTCAGGCAGATTATGTGACCGTCGGAGATGCGGGCGTTTTTTATGTCCTGAAGCGTGACGGCTATCCGTTTAAAACTATTTATGATGCCTCTACCATGGTCACTTCAAGTCGCCAGATTAATTTCTGGGGAAAACAGGCAGGTGCTTCGGAAGCTGTTTTGGCTCGTGAAATTCCATCTGCTGAACTGTTTATGATGGCAGAAAATTTACAGATACCAGCTGAAGTCTTGGTCTATGGTGCCAGCATTATTCACCATTCGAAGCGTCCTTTGCTTCACAATTATTATAATTTTATCAAGACAGAAGAATCGGTTACCAAGGAGCGTGATTTGTTCCTAGCGGAGCCGGGAGATCCGGATTCTCATTACTCTGTCTATGAAGACAAGCATGGAACACATATTTTTTCAAACAATGATTTGGATATGATGACCAAGCTCTCTGAGTTGGTGGAGCATGGGTATGATCATTGGAAACTGGATGGTGTCTACTGTCCGGGTGAGAACTTTGTCAAGATTACAGAATACTTTATCAAAGCCCGTGATTTGATCCAAAAAGGAACCTTCACGCAAGATCAAGCCTATCTCTTTGATGAAGAAATCCGTAAATTGCATCCTGCCAATCGGGGACTTGACACTGGCTTTTACGATTATGCGCCAGATCGTGTAAAATAATAGAAACAATAGCAGCTTCTTCGTTTGAGAGTTTCCCATTTTCAGGGAACGAAGAGGCGATTCATAAATCGACAATCTTGTAAATTGGAGAAAACATGACAAATACAAAAAAACGTCCAGAGGTCTTGGTACCTGCTGGAACCTTAGAAAAATTAAAAGTTGCTGTGAATTACGGGGCAGATGCTGTCTTCGTTGGTGGGCAAGCCTATGGCTTACGTAGCCGAGCAGGAAATTTCACCATGGATGAACTTCGCGAAGGGATTGAATACGCTCATGCCCATGGGGTAGATGTACACGTTGCGTCGAACATGGTGACACATGAAGGAAATGAAAAAGGAGCTGGTGAGTGGTTCCGCGAATTGCGTGATATGGGACTGGATGCTGTGATCGTATCAGACCCAGCCTTGATTGAAATCTGCTCAACCTATGCGCCAGGTCTTCATATTCACTTGTCTACTCAAGCTTCCGCGACCAATGTAGAAACCTTCCATTTCTGGAAAGAATATGGCTTGACTCGTGTCGTCTTGGCTCGTGAGGTGTCCATGGAAGAGTTAGCTGAGATCCGTAAGCGTACAGACCTTGAGATTGAGGCCTTTGTGCATGGAGCCATGTGTATTTCCTATTCAGGACGGTGTACGCTTTCCAACCACATGTCTGACCGAGACGCCAACCGTGGGGGCTGTTCCCAATCTTGTCGTTGGAAATACGATCTTTATGATATGCCGTTTGGTCGAGAACGCAAGAGTGTGAAAGGCCAAATCCCAGAAGAATACTCTATGTCAGCTGTGGATATGTGTATGATCGAACATATCCCTGATATGATTGACAATGGAGTTGACAGCTTGAAGATTGAGGGTCGGATGAAATCAGTCCATTATGTATCAACGGTTGCCAACTGTTACAAGGCCGCTTGTGATGCTTATATGGAAAGTCCAGAAGCCTTTTATGCGATCAAGGATGATTTGATAAATGAATTGTGGAAGGTGGCTCAACGTGAGTTGGCGACTGGTTTCTACTACCAAACACCTACTGAAAATGAACAATTGTTTGGAGCACGTCGGAAGATTCCTCAATATAAATTTGTAGGAGAAGTCGTAGATTTTGATCCATCTACCATGACAGCGACGATTCGTCAACGGAATGTGATCAATGAAGGGGACCAAGTGGAATTCTACGGACCAGGCTTCCGTCATTTTGAATGCCATATTCAGGATTTGCACGATAAAGACGGTGTTAAAATTGATCGTGCACCAAATCCGATGGAACTCCTTACCATCACCGTTCCACAGGAAGTCAAACCAGGAGATATGATCCGTTCTTGCCAAGAAGGTTTGATCAATCTTTACTCAAAAGATGGTGCAAGCAAAACTGTTCGAGTATAACAAAAAAAGAGAGGGTTAAACCTCTCTTCAGATTGTATACAAACTCTATCAGGACTAGAAAAATTTCTCCTCTATAGTTTGGTTACCATATAGTAAAAACTCTTAGGAATGCCTATTTAGTAGCATTTGTAAGAGCTTTTTCTTTATAAGATTATAAATAAAGATTGAAGGAACTTGTCCAAAACGGACTTTTTCTTCAATCTGTATAATCAACTTTTAAATTGAATGCATTCTGTTTAGTTTTATTCTTTTCCATAAAGGTAACGACTAGCAATTAACCAAATAGCAATATACATTATCACGTTAACAAAAAATGCGACAACGATGACTATATTCCAATCATGGGATAAATTAGTAGTTACAATTCCCATGATTGTTGTACCAAAAAGGCCACCAATCTGTTTGTTGGCGTTTAAAGTTGCACCAGCAATTCCAGATAATTCTTGACCAGCAGTTTCCATAAGAATGGTTGTAGTTGCTGGAGTTAAGACACCGATACCTAGACTCATTAAAGAAAATAAAGGGATTAGGATATATAGTTGAATTTCATGAAAAAGGACTCCCATTCCAAAAATTCCTGCTGCTCCTACAATGGCAAAAATAATTGAGACAGTAGCGAGGCTTCCCACAGAAAATCGTTTTACAGCACGTGCGTAAAATAAATTACCAATAATTAAGACAATCATTCCTGGTAGAATGAGGAGTCCAGAAACCATTGAGGAGAGGTTTAAATAAGTTTGAAAATAAAGTCCTAGCACCAAAACAATGCCATATAATGAAATGTTAACTACTAAACCTAACAGATTAGAGACAATAAACTTAGCATTTTTTAATAGTTGGTGGGGAACAATAGGTGCTTTACTTTTTTTATCTTGGACTATTAAACCAATAGCAAATAATATAAACAGGAGAAGAAACAATAAAAGATTTGAGTTACTATAACCATATTGATTCCCTTCAACAAGGTAAATAACTAGACTTCCGATAGTTGCAACTAGAAATATATTACTAAAAATGTCAATTCTGGTCTTTGGATTGGCAATATTATTTTTCACGAGAAGTAATATTGAAATTACTGTCAAAATTCCAAATGGAATATTGACTAAGAAAATACCCCTCCATCCGAAGTAGTTAATAATCAGTCCACCAATAAAAGAACCAGTACCGGTTGCAACAGAAATAATTGCTGTCCAGATTCCTAACATACGTGCTCTTCTAGTAGAATCGGGGTATGAAATGAATAAAAGTGCTAATGAACTTGGCATAAACAAAGAAGCACCGAAACCTTGAATGAATCTAAGTATAATTAATGTTTCAATATTTGGTGAAAAAGAGCACCCTAACGAGGCAAGTGTAAAAATTGTCATTCCAATTAATAAAATTCGTTTAGCGCCATATTTTGTTGTTAGATTTCCTGAAAGTAGGAGCAAAGAACCTAAAGCTAGTGTATAGGCGTTAATAATCCAAATGGATTGCTCTAATGAGACGCTCATAGCTGTTTCAATATGGGGAACAGCAAGAACCACTCCGGTTGTATCTAGGACCGCCATAATGTATCCTAGTGAAAGAATAAAAAGTAGATAAGCTGGCGCTTTTGTATTTGTTTTTTTCATCAAGTTTCCTCCGTTATTTCATAAAACCAATTTTCATTTATCAATCAAAAGCAATATGTTTAACTTTCTGAAAATATTTTACTTGAGTATATCCAGCACCAAAGTATCTTTCATCAACGAAATCGAGAATATCTTCGATACGGTCAAACCTAGTTATAATATTCATAGTAATTTCCACTTTCAAGTGATATAATTAGCTTATCATGTAATTATTTCTGAAACAAGAAGGGAAAAAAAGTATAGTAACTATCAAAAAAGGAGGAAACGAATGGAGACTTGCAAGATGCAACCTTTGAAAAAAACAAATTGTCCAGCAAGAAGGGTCTTGAATTTACTAAAAGGTAAATTTACTCTTGAGATCTTATCTGAAATTATTGATGGTAATATACATTATAGTAGTCTTTTGCGTAGTGTAGAAGGCATTAATCCGAGAATATTAGCTCAACGGTTACATGATTTCGAGGAAGAAGGTATTTTATCAAGAAAAGTTTTACCGACATCGCCTCCACAGGTTGAATATAAAATGACAAAGAAAGGTAATGCTCTAAGAAGTATCGTTGAAGAAATGAAAAAATGGGAGCAAACTTATGGTGATTAGATTAAATTGATATAATTTATTGCTATTATTTTTTTTAAACCTAGAAAATGTAATTATGAAATATTTGGGAACCTCGTTAATCAAGGTAGCGTAAAATACTAGTATTGTGTACTCTAACTTTTTGCTAGTTTAAAAAGTTAAACTTTGATAGAATTTTTTATGATATTTTTACAAATTTAGAAATTTAGAAATTAGATTGAGGGTAATAAAAAAACGCCAAAAATGACGTTTTTTCTTCAATCTGAGAGAGGCCTAAACCTCTCTTTTTTGCTGAGCGATGCGAATATTGTTGGGAACCAGACTGATTTTCTGGATCTCAGCAATACGGATAATCGTGGACATACTTTTTTTGAAGTTCTTGACGATCAATTGTTGGCGATCTTGGTCATATTTTACAATGTCACCTGTAAAACTCTTATTTGAAAAGATCACGTGAACCCCTTGTTTTTTTCGTAGTGCTTGTTGAATAATTTCAGTAATTCGCTCATCTTCTAATGGGGCAGGTGTACTGACTTTTCCATTAAAAAACTCATTCGCGCGGTCTTTCACGATCTTGAGAAATTTTTTCATAGCTAAATTCTCCATAACTTGATACAATATATTATAGATAATTTCCACGAATTTGTAAATAATTTACGAATAATAGAGATGAGAAGGAAAGAAAGGAGATAAAAATGGCTGAATTTTCGTTTCAAATCGAAGAGCATCTGTTGGTTTTGTCTGAAAACGACAAGGGTTGGACCAAAGAACTCAATCGTGTGAGCTTTAATGGTGCACCTGCAAAGTATGACCTTCGGACATGGAGTCCTGATCATACAAAGATGGGCAAGGGGATTACGCTCACCAATGAAGAATTTCAAGTGCTATTGAATGCTTTTAAGAATGAATAGCTAAAGGGAGTTGGGGGCTTGTCCTCTACTCTTTTTTTATTTAGATATAGGTTAAAACTATAGATAGATCAAAGATATTAGATTATCCTAACCCCTTGTTTATCAAGCACTAGAGTGTTACAATGTATTCATTCATTGCTTAATGTATAACTATAAGCAGGAGGAAGAAAGAATGTCAGATTTACTAAGTATTTACAAGGAATTGCAAGCTAAAAAATGGGTGGATTTGAGTCACCAAATCAATGCAGAAAGCCCACACTTTCCAGCTCTTCCGGCCTTGAAGCAAGAAGACCTCTTTACACTTAAAGATGGTTTTCATGTTCAAAAATTCACGGTTGTGGGGCAATACGGAACACATATTGATGCGCCGATTCACTTTGTAGAAGGAGGCCGTTGGTTGGATGAGATTGCTCTCAAAGATCTCCTCTTGCCACTTTATGTCATCGACAAATCGAAAGAAGTTGCAGCCAATCCAAACTTTATCTTGAGCAAACAAGATATCTTAGACTTCGAAGCAGAGTATGGACAAATTACTGAGGGGGCCTTTGTCGCTTTCCGTAGTGATTGGTCAAAACGTTGGCCAGATCAAGATGCTATGCGTAACCTAGATGAAAATGGGGTTCAACAAAGTCCAGGTTGGAGCCGTGAAGCTCTAGAATTCTTGATTCATGAACGTCATGTTAAAGCAGTAGGCCATGAAACCTTTGATACAGATGCAGGTATTCCAGCAGCAGAACATGGTTTGGTCAATGAATATTATCTCTTGGAACAAAACATCTACCAAGTAGAAGTATTGAACCAATTGGATCAAGTACCAGCTGTTGGCGCTTTGATTTCGATTGCTTTCCCACATTGGGACAAGGCAACTGGCTCACCAGTTCGTGCCATTGCCATCTTACCATAAACAAAGAAAAAAGCTTGGGACAATCGTCAAATATGGCGTTTGTCTTTTTTGAACCTATTAGCTTTATCATCTAGTAATCCATCCGAAAACCAAATTTAGAGTAAAATAAAGAGAGACCGTCACTATTCATTTCACCAATTTTTGATATGTAAATACGTTAAAGTGAGAATAACCTTTATGCGACTTTATACAAAGAAAATCCCTTAGAAACTTGTTTTCTAAGGGATTTTTCTTCAATCCGAGGGAATCAATCTGGTTCCCTATTTTTAGGTTGAACATCTACTTGAGATTATAGAAGTTCATGTTCTTATGGTTACGCTTTAAGATACGACGATCCATCTAATTCTAGATTAGTTTTTCGTCAATTTGCGTTTCATAACGACAGAACCTGCCAAGACAAGAGCACCTGTCAATACAAGTCCAGTTGCAACCATTTCACCAGTATTAGGTAAGATCACTTTGCGATCTCCCTTGATGTCCCCATTTGAAGCTGGTCTTTTAGAAGTTGCGGTAGTACCAGAAAGGTTTGGTTTAGTAGTAGACTTTGTAGGAGTTGACTTAGGTTCTTTGGTTGAAGTAACGGTAGTCTTAGGTTCTTTGGTTGAAGTAACGGTAGTCTTAGGTTCTTTGGTTGAAGTAACGGTAGTCTTAGGTTCTTTGGTTGAAGTAACGGTAGTCTTAGGTTCTTTGGTCGAAGTAACAGTAGTCTTAGGTTCTTCAGTCGAAGTAATAGTAGTCTTAGGTTCTTCAGTCGAAGTAACAGTAGTCTTAGGTTCTTCAGTCGAAGTAACGGTAGTCTTAGGTTCTTCGGTAGAAGTAACGGTAGTCTTCGGTTCTTCAGAAGAAGTAACGGTAGTCTTAGGTTCTTCGGTAGAAGTAACAGTAGTCTTAGGTTCTTCAGAAGAAGTAACGGTAGTCTTAGGTTTTTCGGTAGAAGTAACAGTAGTCTTAGGTTCTTCGGTAGAAGTAACAGTAGTCTTCGGTTCTTCAGTTGAAGTAACAGTAGTCTTAGGTTCTTCAGAAGAAGTAACGGTAGTCTTCGGTTCTTCAGTTGAAGTAACAGTAGTCTTAGGTTCTTCAGTCGAAGTAACGGTAGTCTTAGGTTCTTTGGTTGTTGTTGAAGTCATATCGCCATCCACACCACCATTTGCATTTATATTTGCTACAGAGGCATTGACTTCTTTTGCAACGACTGCTTGTTCACCTTTCACTTGATACCATACTTTAGTATTATTCAAGAAATTCTTTTGTTTGTCATTCTCTACCTTAGTTTGGTAAAAGATAAGGACGCCAGTCTTGTTGATTTCACTTTGAGGCAGTGTAACCGTAATTTTTCCTGATGCCTCGATTGTAAAAGTAGCTCCAGGAAAGGCTGCTAAGAAATCGTCGATAGCAGTCGAACCACTGTAATATCCTGGCTTGTTACCAGTTGTAGTAATACTGAAGCTATCTTTCACAAGTGAATGTCCGCCTTGAATTTCATCTTCAACACGAACGTTTCCATCAGCTTCTAAGTTCATAGCGTTAATGGTTAGTGTCCAAAGAATGTGTTCAGGATCGTTAGCATGCATATCACCTGCTTTGAGATAGAATGGGGCACTATTAACACCAGTAGCCATTTTCTTAACGTTTAAATCGACGGTTCTAACTCCACTAATAATAGTGAATTTTCCAACATGCTCCTTATCGGTTGCTGTATCGTTATGACCTTCAATTTCAAATTCACCCCAACCATGGATGTTTTGAATGTTTTTGATACCTTCATTGAAAGTAACTGTCGCAGCACCATCTGTAATGACCATGTCTCCAACATAAGTACCATCAATACTTAATGGAATGGTCTTCTTGAATCCTGTCCCGTAGATCGTTCCAGAGCTTGTCCAGTTCACTCGTAGCGTATCTCCTGGTTGGATTTTTTGTGCGTGTTCATCAAAGGTAAACTTAACGGTTGTTTGTCCACCATCTGTAATTTCTTCGGATGAAACAGTTAGTGAGCTAATATTGTTGCTCACATCTCCAGCTTTTACCATATCAGATTGCGAAAATAGTATGAATAATAATGGTAAAAACACAAGAAAGAAGAGTTTCGAAAGCCTTCTTAAATTACTTTTTTTCATTTTCTTCTCCAATTATTTAGATCAGTTTGTATGTTTTTGTTAAAAACTTACAAAAACATGCATGACTTTATAGGTTGGTTTTTTAAAGACTGCACCATTATAAATGCACCTCCCACTAGTCTATATTAAAAAACATCCTATAAAATGAATTATATCACAAATTAGTGAAATTTAAATTATAAAAAATAATTTATCTATGAAATTTTTAGCATTTTGCTATAATTGGATAAATGAAAAAGAGGCTGGTCAGAAACTGTCCAGCCTTAGATGTTTGAAAGAAATAACAGTATGAAGCAGAGGTTGCTTACTTAAAGCACTGCTCCATACGGCAGATAGGACTTGGGAAGCAAGTGTCTAAAGTCTTTGTTCGCTTTTTAAGTTCCAAAGATGAACTATGATGAGGTAAATAGTGTTTCCTTTATTCACAAACTTGAAGTTTAAGCATTTTTTATCGCATGGTTACGAATTCTTCTGATCCAGTTGGGTGAATGGCAACGGTAGCGTCGAAATCGGCTTTTGTCGCTCCCATCTTGATAGCAACTGCAAATCCTTGGATCATTTCGTCCACTCCATATCCAAGTCCATGGAGACCAACGACTTTTTCTTCTGGACCCGCAGTGATGAGTTTGAATTTTGCCTGTTGGCGGTGCTGGGTAACGGCGGTATACATGGAAGCAAATTGAGAAGTATAGACGTTAATATTCTCTTTTCCATATGTTTGTATGGCTTCTTCCTCCGTTAAGCCAACCGTTCCTATAGCAGGGTGAGAAAAGACAACGGTAGGGATACTTGTATAATCCATTTTGGCATTGACTTTTCCATTGAATAGTCGTTCAGAAAGAGTGCGTCCAGCTTTAATCGCGACAGGGGTTAATTCTTTTTCTCCTGTGACATCGCCAAGGGCATAGATGCCCGGAACAACGGTGTTTTGGTATTCGTCCACTGCAATAAATCCTTTTTCATTTAAGGTGACACCTGCAGCTTCCAAATTGAGATCCTGAACGTTTGGTTTGCGTCCGGTTGCCCAGATGACATGTTCTGCCACATGGCTGGTCATATCTTCAAAATAGATCTTCACACGACCGTCTGCTAATTTTTCAAGCTTCATGGGAACTTTCTGTTTGTGAAGTGGAAGGTTTTGTTTTTCCATCTCTTCCATTAAGCCATCGACAATATAGGAATCAAACCGACGTAAAACCCGGTCTTTCCGAATGAAGAGGTCTGTCTGAACGCCTAAATGGTGGAGCACACCGGCTAATTCTACCGCAATGTAGCCAGCTCCAATGATCGCAACAGACTTTGGAAGTTCCTCCCAAGCAAAGACATCATCCGATGTTTCACCAAATTCTGCTCCAGGAACAGAAGGAATATGAGGATGGGCTCCTGTCGCAATCACAATATGCTTGGCCTTGATGGTTTCTCCATTGACCTCAACCGTATGAGTATCCACAAAATGAGCACGACCTTCAATGAGTTCGACTCCATTTCGTTTGAAACTACCATCATAAGAATTCCGAGAACGATCAATATAGGCTTCGCGATTTTTTCTTAACGTTTCAAAATCAAATTTGGTCTGTTCAGAAGTAAAGCCATAGTCTGGCCCGTAATCACGAATGGCTTCTGCAATCTGTGCTCCGTACCACATGATTTTTTTAGGAACACAGCCTCTGTTAACACAAGTTCCACCCAATTGTTTCTCTTCAATGACAGCAGCACGAGCTCCGTGTTCACCAGCCCGATTCATCGTAGCGATTCCTCCGCTACCGCCACCAATTGCAATGATATCGAATTCTTTCATACTGTCCTCCTTAGTGACTGATCAGTTTGATTGTAATATCTATTGTTACAAAAGTCAAGAGTAAAGATTTTACTACAAAATATGTTATTTCTGATGTTATTTTTGGATAGAAAAGGAGGGATATATGGTATACTATAGTATAGAAAAAAACGCTTTCTTTTATGGAGAAAAACGATGAAGAAATTTAAAAAATGGCAAATTTGGACAGCTGCAGGTGCAGCCATTGCGGTGATCGGAACAGGAAGTGTGATGATGTTTTCGCACCCAAGTACTTCTGATCAAGCAGTCACTAAAGAAACTCCGATGGTACAAACAGTTAAGGATGGTTCCATTGCATCTTCTGTCTTATTAACAGGGAAGGTAACTGCAGACCAAGAACAGTATGTTTATTTTGATGGGACTAAGGGGGATTTGCAATCAATTTTGGTCAATGTTGGAGATCAAGTGACAGCCGGCCAGCCTATCGTCCAGTACAGCAGTACAGAGGCCCAGACTGCTTACGATGCTGCTATTCGTGCCGTCAATAAGGCCGATCGCCAATTAAACGATTTAATGACCAATGGGGTGAGTGTGGATACGACCGGCGACGATGAAGAGGATGCTAAGTCAGCCTCCCAAACGCAAAGAACAGTGGATTCCCAAGCGAGTGATTTGCGAGATGCAAGAGCTGATGCAGTTGATAATATGAATAAGGCCAAGGCATTGCTGGATGCAACAATAGTCAAAAGTAGTATTGATGGGACAGTGGTAGAAGTCAATAAAGATGTTTCAAAATCAACCACAGGTACTAATCAAACTCTGGTGCATATTGTCAGCAACGGCCATTTACAAGTAAAAGGGGAATTGTCCGAATACAATTTGGCCAATATTTCTGAAGGCCAAGAAGTGGTCCTTACTTCCAAAGTTTATCCGGATAAGACCTGGACAGGAAAAATCTCTTATGTGGGTAGTTATCCAACCGATTCTGGGCAAGCCAACAACAATACAGCTGGCGGAGCGCAAGGAACTGCGGGGACCAAATATCCATTTACAGTAGATATCACCAGTGAGATTGGGGAGCTTAAGCAAGGTTTTTCTGTCAATATTGAGGTCAAAAGTTCAACTCAACACCCCCTTGTTCCAGTGACGAGTGTGATGGCTGATGGGGATACGAGTTACGTATGGACCGTCGAAAAGGGCAAGGCCAAGAAAGTGAAGGTCACTCTGGGGAATGCCGATGCTGAAAACCAAGAAATCGTATCTGGTCTGAAGAAAGATGCCCAAGTCATTGTAAACCCTAATGAGAAACTGGAAGATGGAAAAGAGATCGGTAAATATGACAAAATTGATTGAACTAAAAGGCATCAATAAGACCTATAAAAATGGGGATCAGGAACTTCGCGTGTTAAAAGATATCGATCTAGAAGTTGAAAAGGGTGAATTTGTGGCCATTATGGGCCCATCCGGTTCAGGAAAATCAACCTTGATGAACGTGATTGGCCTGTTGGACCGCCCGACCAGTGGAGAGTACTTTCTAGAAGGCCAGGAAGTTGGAAATCTGAGTGAGAAAAAGTTGGCACGTGTTCGAAATGAACAGATTGGTTTTGTCTTTCAACAATTCTTTCTTCTCTCTAAACTCAATGCCTTTCAAAATGTAGAACTGCCTCTCATTTATGCAGGGGTGCATCCTGCTAAACGCAAGGAAATAGCGGAGCAGTATCTCGAAAAGGTAGAGCTTGGTTCGCGCATGCACCATTTGCCTTCGGAACTCTCTGGAGGTCAAAAGCAGCGGGTGGCGATTGCTCGAGCTCTCGTAAATCAACCGGCTATCGTCCTTGCAGATGAGCCGACTGGTGCTTTGGATACCAAGACAGGCGAGCAAATAATGGATTTACTAACCAAGCTAAATCGAGAAGGAAAGACCATTATCATGGTTACGCACGAACCTGAGATTGCAGCCTTTGCCAATCGACGCATCGTCATTCGTGACGGGGTGATCTCTTCAGATAGCAAGTTGGAAAGGAGGGACTGATGCAAAATTGGAAATTTGCAATGAGCTCCATCATGAGCCATAAATTACGGTCTTTCTTAACGATGGTGGGGATCATTATTGGGGTTGCTTCTGTCGTTGTCATCATGGCTCTTGGAGATGGCATGAAAGCTGGTGTTACTAAGACCTTCACTAAGGATCAAGAATATGTACAAATCTCCTATTCTCCAAATAAGAGTGGTTATGTGACCGGAATTAATGTCGGCCCTTCTGATGAGACTGGAGAAGGAGGAGGTGGAGGCGAAAGTGGCCCTGCAGCTGAAGATCGAGGGATGGCAGCTCCATCGGATATGGATGGAGAAAATGCTGAAGATATTGATGGTCAAGTACAAGAAGCACCACCAGTTGTTCAAGAATCCTGGGTCAAGGAGTTAACCAAGATTAAAGGGATCGATGGCTATTACGTTGGTAACACTTCTAACGCAACCATTGCTTTTCAAAAGAAAAAAGCAGACGGGGTGAATATCCAAGGGGTAAATGAGACCTATTTTTCTGTCAAGAAGGTGGAACTCCTATCTGGACGAAAATTAACGCCTGCAGATTATAGTAATTTTTCACGGGTCGTGCTGCTAGATGAAGGATTAGCACAACAATTATTTGGGCCTGAGAATCCACTGAACCAGATTGTCTCTGTTGGAGACAATAATTATCGGGTTGTTGGTGTGTTTAAAGATCCAAATGCGGGGACAGCCCTTTATGGAGCTTCTTCAGGTGGTAGTGCGCTAATGGCCAATACCCAGCTAGCTTCTGAATTTGGAACAGACGAGATTCAAAATATTGTCGTCCACGTTCCGAATGTAAAACAAATCAAATCTGTTGGGATTGAAGCAGCTCAAAAGTTAACAGAAATTTCAGGTGTTCGTCAAGGAGAATTCCAGATCTTTAATCTAGATAGTATCCTAGAAGAAACCAATAAAGTGGTTGGAATCATGACCACAGTAATCGGTGCCATAGCGGGGATTTCCCTCTTAGTTGGTGGGATAGGAGTCATGAATATCATGCTTGTCTCTGTTACCGAACGGACGAGAGAAATTGGTCTTCGCAAAGCTTTGGGAGCAACTCGAGGTAAGATTCTGGTTCAATTTTTAATTGAGTCTATGGTCTTGACCATCATTGGAGGGTTGATTGGGCTTGGTCTTGCCTATGGCGTTAATAGCTTAATCACAACAGTTGCTGCAAGCACCCTAGAAGGACCACCGATTATTTCCCTGAAAGTTGCGATTGGAAGTATTATTTTCTCAGCTTTCGTAGGGATGATTTTTGGAATTCTACCAGCTAATAAAGCCTCTAAACTGGATCCGATTGAAGCGCTACGCTACGAATAACAAAAGAAAAAAATGGATAGAGAGTGGGACAGAAATCGGTCATTCGTTAGAATTCGATTTCGTCGTCCCACCTCCGCACAGTTGAGTAGGGCTGTAAAAGCTGATGAAATCAGCGTAGTAGAGCCCACTCAACCACTGCGTCTTGCTCGACAATCCAAAAACAATTGAGAGGCTAGGACTTTTGTGAACTGCACCCCAAAAGTTAGACAGAAAAATCTAACTTTTGGGGTGTTTTTATTATGAAATTAACTTATAAAGATAAAGTTCAGATCTATGAACTTAGAAAACAAGGGCGAACCTTCAAAGAGATTTCAAATATATTTGGGATAACAATTCCCAATCTTCAGTACATGATTAAATTGATTGATCGTTATGGAATAGAAATCGTCAAAAAAGGAAAGAATTGTTACTATTCACCTGAACTAAAACAAGAGATCATTGATAAAGTTCTACTTGAAGGTCGTTCTCAAATAAGGGTGTCTCTAGATTATGCTCTTCCAAGTGTTGGAATGTTGCCTAATTGGATAGCACAATATAAGAAAAACGGGTATACTATTGTTGAGAAAACAAGAGGGAGACCATCTAAAATGGGACGTAAACCAAAGAAGAAACCCGAAGAGATGACAGAATTAGAACGTCTTCAAGCAGAAAATGAGTACCTGAGAGCGGAGAATGCCATTCTAAAAAAGTTGAGAGAACTCCGATTGAAGGAGGAAAAAGAGCTAGAAGAAAAACAGAAATTGTCCGAGAATTGGTAACAGAGTTTGCCTTAGAGATTCTTCTAAAGATTATTAAGCTAGCACGTTCAACCTATTATTACCAGCTAAAGCAGTTAGATAAAAGCGATAAAAATCATGATATTAAAGATGAAATTCAAGCTATTTTTACTGAGCACAAAGGAAATTATGGTTATCGCCGAATGACTCTAGAATTGAGGAATCGTGGTTTTGTAGTGAACCATAAGAAAGTCCAACGTCTGATGAAGATCCTTGGTTTAAGTGCCCGAATTCGTCGTAAACGCAAGTATTCTTCATACCAAGGAGAGATTGGTAAGAAAGCAGATAACCTTATTCAACGCCAGTTTGAAGCTTCAAAACCAATGGAAAAGTGCTACACAGATGTGACAGAGTTTGCCATTCCGGCAAGCAGTCAAAAGCTCTATTTATCACCAGTTTTAGATGGTTTTAACAGCGAAATTATCGCCTATAATCTTTCTACGTCACCGAACTTGATACAAGTGAAAGATATGTTAGACCAGGCTTTCGGTGAGGAACATTACGAGAATACCATTCTTCATAGTGATCAAGGATGGCAATATCAACACGATTTTTATCACAGATTTTTAGAGGGTAAGGGAATTCAGCCATCTATGTCACGTAAAGGTAACAGCCCAGACAACGGCATGATGGAATCCTTCTTTGGTATTTTGAAATCCGAAATGTTTTATGGTTATGAGAAGACGTTTTACTCACTTGAGCAATTGGAACAAGCTATTGTAGACTATATTGATTATTACAACAACAAACGAATTAAAGTAAAACTAAAACATACTAAGATTAGTAGTGAGAAAATCTCCGACGGGAGAAAGTACTCACTACTTTTTTCGTTATGTTAAAGTAGAGGTGTCTTGTTAAGTCGATGAGTCCTTTGGCGCTAGACGTCGTAACTAAAACTGGCAAGACACCTGTTTTAGGAAGAATGTTATCAAAGTATGTGGGACGAAAAACGTCGAGTATTGAAAATGACATCACTAAAGCAAGGAATCATTCAAGACAAAGAGGTAATATCATGCGAGTAGTTTTTGGGATTGACGTGAGTAAAGCAAGTTCAGAAGTAGCCATCTTGATCAATGGAGAGAAAGTACATGGCTATACCATACCAAATGATGCCATCGGATTTAATCGACTACTTGGGGACTTGAAGACTGTTCACCAGCCAGAGATTGTCTTCGAGGCGACTGGTGTCTATTCTCGTCGTCTTCAGGCCTTCTTTGAGGATAATAGTTACGCTTATACACGCCTCAATCCCTTAGAATCCAAGAAACAACTAGATAGCTTACGAGTACGTAAAACCGATAAGATTGACGCTGAAAAACTAGCTATGTCTCAGTTCATCCTCAATCGTAAACCAAGCTATGTCCAAGAAGCGCTTTATCAAGAATTACGCGACCTCAGCCGTTTCTATCAGAATCTTACTGAGGATATTGTCTGCTCTAAAAACCGTCTGCACAAGGTTTTACAGGTCACTTTTCCTGAATTGGAAAACATCTTGTCGGCACCAACTGGGGAACAATATTGGAACTTGGTCATGACTTTTCCATGTAATAGTTTTGTACTGGAGTTGGATGACGCCGCATTAAGAGCTATCATCCGTCAGTCTACATCAAAACGCATCTCTGAAAAACGTGTGACTTACTTAGTAGATAAGCTTACAAAACTAGCTAATCAGTCTTATTGTGCGGTCAAGAAAACCTCTCCAATGATGGAAGAGGTCAAATACTATGCAGGGGAGTTACTTAGGCTTTCTGAATATAGACAAAGTGTTTTAGAGGAGATGGTAACATTGGCTCAACCTTTGCCAGAATACGAGATTCTTCTCTCTATTCCTGGAATAGCTGAAACCACAGCGACAAGCATTATTGGTGAACTTGGTGACATTCGTCGATTTCACTCTGCCAATCAAATCAATGCTTTTATCGGCATTGACCTCAGACACTATGAATCTGGGGACTTTCTAGCTAAGGAACATATCACCAAACGTGGGAATCCCTATGCTAGAAAGATTCTCTTTAAGTGCATTCATAACATAGCTTCAGCTAGCCACACCAATCCTTGTCATATCGCAGACTTCTATGATAAACGGAAAAGACAATCGCAAGTGACTTCAACCAAACCACACACGATTGCCTCTATACATCGTCTCATCAGAACAATGTATTACCTCATAACGCATAACAAACTTTACGATTATACTTCTACCCAAAATCGGTAAAATTGTTTATGCCCTATTATTGTAACACCTTATCAAAAAAATCACTAGGTAAGGTGTTGGTTTTGTGTACACTTTTTACACTAAACTTTAGCTCAAAAAAAGACAATTTCCTTCGTTTGACATATGGAACTTAAACTATTTTTTATCAAATACCTTGATATACTTGACAAATGGTAGAAAAGGACTCAGTCCTGTGCAATACAGAACTAAATCCTTTGGATAAATTAATTGTCTAACTTTTTGGGGTCAGTACATTGTCCCACTCTCTTTTTCTTTTAGAATATATAGTGCAAAATTCTATTCCATGCCCTAAAATCAGTATTTCTAGGAGGTTTCACTATAGGGGAGGCAACTTCTAAAAAGGCAATTTCCTACTCTTGATCGGGATTGTCTACACATTGAAGGAAACAAGTTTAATGAGGGATTGATTTTTCCTAGTCTCATTTTTACTGAAATGGTAATTATTAGTGAATTTCTAGTCTAAATATGGTAGAATAGGAAAGAATAACTTAGGAGGGTCCAAATGACTACTGAACATATGGAAGAATTAAATGACCAGCAGCTTGTCCGTCGTGAAAAGATGGCGGCACTTCGTGAACAAGGAATCGACCCATTTGGTAAACGATTTGAACGTACAGCTACCTCTGGTCAATTAAAAGAAAAATATGCTGATAAAACGAAAGAAGAATTGCATGAAATCAACGAAACTGCTACTATTGCAGGTCGTTTGATGACGAAGCGTGGTAAAGGGAAAGTTGGTTTTGCCCACATCCAAGACCGTGATGGTCAAATTCAAATCTACGTTCGTAAGGATGCTGTTGGAGAAGAAAACTATGAGATCTTCAAAAAAGCGGACCTTGGTGATTTCCTTGGTGTTGAAGGGGAAGTCATGCGGACAGATATGGGAGAACTTTCTATTAAAGCTACCCACATCACTCACTTATCAAAAGCCCTTCGTCCCTTGCCTGAAAAATTTCATGGCTTGTCTGATGTGGAAACCATCTACCGCAAACGTTACTTGGATTTGATTTCAAATCGTGAAAGTTTTGATCGTTTTGTCACACGTTCACAAATTATCTCTGAAATCCGTCGTTATTTGGACGGCCAAGGTTTCCTTGAAGTAGAAACACCTGTTCTTCACAATGAAGCTGGTGGTGCGGCTGCAAAACCTTTTATTACTCACCACAATGCCCAAAATATTGATATGGTACTCCGTATTGCGACAGAACTTCACTTGAAACGTTTGATTGTTGGTGGGATGGAACGTGTCTATGAAATTGGACGGATCTTCCGTAATGAAGGGATGGATGCTACTCATAACCCTGAATTTACTTCTATTGAGGTCTACCAAGCTTATGCAGATTTTCACGATATCATGGACTTGACAGAAGGCATTATCCAACACGCGGCTAAAGCGGTTCGTGGAGATGGTCCAATCGATTATCAAGGAACAGAAATCAAGATCAACGAACCATTCAAACGGATTCACATGGTGGATGCGATTAAGGAAATTACAGGTGTTGATTTCTGGAAGGAAATAAGCTTTGAAGAAGCCGTAGCCCTTGCAAATGAAAAACATGTACCGGTTGAAAAACACTACACAGAAGTGGGACAAATTATCAATGCCTTCTTCGAAGAATTTGTCGAAGAAACGTTGACCCAACCAACCTTTGTTTATGGACATCCAGTAGCGGTATCACCTCTCGCTAAGAAAAATCCAGAAGATCCACGCTTTACGGATCGTTTTGAGCTCTTCATCATGACCAAAGAGTATGCGAATGCCTTCACGGAATTGAATGATCCAATTGATCAGCTTGGCCGGTTCGAAGCCCAAGCTAAAGCAAAAGAATTGGGTGATGATGAAGCGACAGGTATCGACTATGATTATGTTGAAGCCCTTGAATATGGTATGCCACCAACAGGTGGACTTGGAATCGGGATCGACCGTTTGGTTATGTTGTTGACCAATGTAACAACCATTCGCGACGTTCTTCTCTTCCCAACTATGAAGTAATTTAATAAGAAAGAGAGTGGGACAGAAATCGGTCATTCGTTAGAATTCGATTTCGTCGTCCCACCTCCGCACAGTTGAGTAGGGCTATAAAAGCTGATGAAATCAGCGTAGTAAAGCCCACTCAACCACTGCGTCTTGCTCGACAATCCAAAAACAATTGAGAGGCTAGGACTTTTGTCCCAGCCTCTTTTTAGTCTTCCATATAAGACGTGTCATTCCATGTATCTAAGTGAAATTGTTCAAAATCTTCTGTTGTCAAAATGGTGACACTGGCATTGTCCAGACCACCATTTTTTCGGAGTTCCCCAGTATCATACCCAAGAAGGGTACGAATAGAAGCTGTCAAATTAGCCCCGTGTCCAACGATGAGTACGGTATCGAGCTCTTTTCCTTTCAAACTTTTCACAAAATCGCAGGTCCGTTTGGTTGTTTCACAGACAGATTCTGCATCAAAAATTTCATTGTCAAAGCGTGCCAAGTTATGGCGAAAGGCCTGCATTTGTTGGGGATAGATAGATGTGATTGTAGCAATCTTAGCCCCTTCTAATTTTCCTAAATTCCACTCCCGTAGAGTAGGAGTTGCTTGCAATTTTAGCGGGTGTTCCAACTGATGAAGGATGATCTGGGCAGTATGGACCGCCCGAGGAAGATCACTCGCATAAGCTGCATCAAAAGGAACAGTTGCCAAGTGCTTACCTAATTTTTCGAGTTGCTCAACCGATGCAGGTAGGAGCGGGGAATCCCCATTTGCCCCTTGCAACCGTCCTTCTTCATTCCATTCTGTTCGTCCGTGCCGGATAAAATATAGTTTCACTTTCTTTTCTCCTTGTTCTGTTCTTATTCTAAGATATCTGCAAATGTTGCCTTCACAAAGTCTGCCAGTAGCTGTGGCTTGATTCGGATACTATGACCAATTTCACCAGCAGAGACGATCATAGACTCTAATTGTAGGGCAGATTCATCGATAAAGATGGGAAAAGCATGCTTTTGATGAATGCCCACCGGATTATTAGCCCCATGAATATAACCAGTTGTTTTTTCTAGATCTTTTTGCGGAATCATGGCAACTTTTTTATTTCCAGATATCTTCGCCAATTTCTTCTCTGATAGATGCTCAGTAATAGGAAGGATTCCAATCACAGGCCCGGTTTTATCTCCTTTAAGTGCTAAGGTTTTGAAAATGGTCGACCGATCGATGCCTTCGGGTAAGACACCTTCTAGCGCGTTGATCTGTAAGCCTTGATGTTCAACCTTGGCCTTGGTTAAGATTTGCTCAACCAATGTTTTTTTAACTTTATTCTTCTTGGCCATTGTTTCCCCTTTTCTATTTCTTATCATTCAGCATTAGGTTTCATTCAATCATTATATCATAGATAAGAATGAAATTAACGAATGGTATTGGAATAAAAAAACAGCAGAAGAAGTGAAGACACTTGAACTGCTGTTTGATAGCTATGAGGAAGATTAATCTTTTTCTACTTTAAAAAGTTTCTGATAAATAGCTTCCTGGTTTTGTGTCGGAGCAATTTGGTTGAGATCCAAGTAGTGAGAGAACCCATTTAATTGCCCTTGGGAAGTGTATTGATGCAAATCATATTCCGTTGCAGTATCTGGTGCGGCGTTATAAAAACCATCATCAAATCCATAAGTCGGAATCCAGAGTGCGGTAAATTTATCAGTAGAGATACTATGTTCTTCCATGAAGTAAGTTCCGATATACAGTCCAATATTTTTAGCGCCTAGGGATTGTAATTTTGCCCGAAAGGCTTCCACTCCTGCATTCATATCCTTCATTGTTTTTTCCTCAACGTCTAGCCAATAGTAGGTTGGCTTGTAGGGAGAAGCAGCTTTATAAAATTCTTCTGCTTCCTTTTCCATCTCTTTTTTGTCCTTGGCAGCGACATAAGCATAGACTGCTACAGGGATATTGCGCTTTTGGAATTCTTTGATATGGGTTTGATAAGACTTATCCAGACCATTTAGATAGGTTGCGGCGTTTTCTTTTTTGGCTTGGGCCCCACTGTGTACGCGAACGATGACGCCCCCAACATTTTGAGAAAGGATATCATAATCGATTTCGCTAGGCAATTGCCAACCTGAAATATCAATGATCGGTCGCCCAACTAGTTCTGGATTGATGCTCTCCTCTTTTTTAGAAGAAGAACTTGAAGTAGTGGTTTTTGAATGTGAATTGGATGTCGGAATCGTTTTGATTGTTTGTTGTTTTTCTCTTGCTTGAATATCGGCAATTGTTCGTGACAGAACTAAAAAAGAAATGATACCAATAAAAAAAACTAAGAGAACAACGGGTTTTATCCTTTTTCTCATACAGAATCATTTTACCCTAAAACTAACGAAAAGGCAAAACTTAATACTCAAATGGGCACTTTTTCAGCATATTTTTTTAAAATAGGAATCTTTTTACCAAAAATGAATCAAAAAAACTGAAAATAAGAAGGATTAAGCCAATTTTTTGCCAATAGAGAGAAGAAACCGAATCTTTTCAAACCTTTCCTTGGTTTTGACTTGTAAAAATGATATAATGAAGGATGAAAATTAGGAATATGGTAAATTATGAAAATTGAAAAAAGACGTCTATTAAATTATTCCATTCTCATTCCCTATTTGATTTTATCCATTATCGGGTTGATTATGGTCTATTCGACAACGAGTGCCTTAGCGATTCAAAGTGGCGGAAGTTCAATTCGGATGGTGTTGACACAAGGGGCCTTCTTTGTTCTCAGTCTCTTTACGATCGCCTTAATTTATAAATTCAGTTTAAACTTTCTTCGAAATAAAAAAGTATTGGCTCTAGTGATTTTTGTAGAAGTGATTTTATTGCTTCTTTCAAGATTTGTAACAGCTACTGTCAATGGAGCTCATGGCTGGTTAACCATACCAGGAGGCTTTAGTATTCAACCGGCGGAATACCTCAAGGTTATTTTAGTCTGGTACTTGGCTTTGACCTTCTCCAAACGGCAAGAAGAAATTCAAGATTATGATTACCAAGCCCTCACCCATAACGAGTGGATCCCTAGGAATTTAACAGATTGGCGCTGGTTGACCCTGATCCTTATTGGGATTGTTGCGATCATGCCGGACTTAGGGAATGCGACGATTTTAGCCTTAACTGTCCTCATGATGATTACAGTTAGTGGAATTGGTTATCGATGGTTTACTTCTTTGCTCGGATTGGTTGTTAGTGGCTCCACGATTGTCCTTGGGACTATCTGGATAGTCGGTGTAGATCGCGTGGCAAAGGTTCCTCTTTTTGGGTATGTAGCAAAACGCTTTAGTGCCTTCTTTAATCCCTTTAAGGATTTGTCGGGTGCAGGACACCAATTGGCCAATTCCTATTATGCCATGAGTAATGGTGGTTGGTTTGGCCTTGGATTAGGAAATTCTATTGAAAAGCAAGGCTACTTACCAGAGGCCCACACAGACTTTGTGTTTTCGATCGTCATTGAAGAATTGGGATTTGTAGGAGCTAGCTTGATCCTTGCTCTACTATTCTTCTTGATCTTACGGATCATCTTGGTTGGCATTCGAGCGAAGAATCCCTTCAATTCGATGATGGCCATAGGTATTGGTGGGATGTTGTTGGTGCAAACCTTCGTGAATATCGGTGGTATCTCAGGTCTGATTCCTTCTACTGGAGTGACTTTTCCCTTCTTATCACAAGGTGGAAATAGCTTATGGGTTATTTCTGTTGCTATTGCTTTCGTTCTAAATATTGATGCAAGTGAAAAACGGGCACAAATGGAAAAAGACGGAATGGTGTTTGAAGAAAAAGGGAAAATAACCTCCTATTACTAATACAGGATGTTTTAGCTGACCTTTTAAAAGGAGAGAAAATGGTCTTACAAAAATTAGAAAACTTCACTCATAAAGAAATTATCAAAGAAGAAGCAGAAATCTTAACAGATTTATTGGATGATATTACAAAGAATTTGGTCCGTCCTGAAACGTTTGACAAGATTTCTCAGTTGAAAGATTTATCAAAAACAAAAAATTATCGTGAATTAAATCAAATAGTAGAAAAATTATCAAATGAAGAGATGACGGTCATCTCGCGTTATTTTGCGATTTTACCCCTCTTGATCAATATTTCAGAAGACGTTGATTTAGCCTTTGAGATTAATCACCTCAACAATGTTGATGGAGAATACCTAGGGAAGCTATCATCTACAATTCAAGAAGTAGCTAAACACGAAGATGCCCAAGAAATTTTGGAACATCTTAATATTGTGCCTGTTTTAACTGCTCACCCAACTCAAGTACAAAGAAAAACCATGTTGGATTTGACCAACCATATTCATGCCTTGCTTCGCCAACATCGCGATGTCAAAGCAGGTATGATGAATGAGCAGAAGTGGTATAGTAACCTTCGTCGCAATATTGAAATCATGATGCAAACCGATATGATTCGGGATAAAAAGCTAAAGGTTACCAATGAAATTACGAATGTGATGGAATATTACAATAGTTCTTTCTTGCAAGCTGTTCCAAACTTGATGTTGGAATACAAACGCTTGGCGAAAGAGCATGGTCTTAAGTTGGAACATCCACGCCCTATCACCATGGGAATGTGGATTGGAGGTGACCGAGACGGGAATCCTTTTGTAACAGCAGATACCTTGAAACGGTCTGCCACTATTCAAAGTGAAGTAATCTTAAACTATTACATCGATAAGATTTCAAAACTCTATCGTCATTTTTCTCTTTCAACAAGTCTTTCTAAGACGAGTGAAGCAGTTGCTGAGATGGCGGCTCTATCTAGTGATACATCCGTCTTTCGTGAAAAAGAACCCTATCGTCGCGCTTTCCATTATATCCAGTCTAAACTCATTCAAACTTTGGTCAACTTAAAAGAATGGATTATGGTTGGGGAAACGAGAGAAGATCGCTATGCCGTTGAGAGACTTTTGGGGGCAAGTGCTCATCAACAAGGTCCAGTTTCTGATTATATTGGCAACCGTATTTCAGGTGCCTTAAAAGAAATCAATGCTAAAGAAGCTCCAGCCTATGCATCAGCTAAAGAATTTAAAGATGATCTTGAAAAAATTAAAGAATCCTTGTTGGAGAATAAATCAGAATATTTGATTTCTGGGGAGTTTGCTGAACTCTTAGAAGCGATCGATGTCTTTGGATTCTATTTAGCTTCGATTGATATGCGCCAAGATTCAAGTGTTCATGAAGCTTGTGTCGCTGAATTGCTGAAATCTTCAGGCATCAATGACCATTATTCAGACTTGACCGAGGAAGAAAAATGTCAAGTTCTGATGAAAGAACTCTTAGAAGATCCACGTATTTTGTCAGCAACCCATGTTGAAAAATCGGAGCTACTTGAAAAAGAATTAGCAATTTTCCAAACAGCGCGTGAATTGAAAGACCGCTTGGGTGAAGAAGTCATCCGCCAAAACATTATCTCCCACGCAACCAGTGTATCAGATATGCTGGAATTGGCTGTGATGCTAAAAGAAGTGGGCTTAATCGATACTGAAAAAGCACGCGTACAAATTGTACCTTTGTTTGAAACGATCGAAGACTTGGATCATTCGGAAGAAACCATGAGAAGCTACTTGTCTCTTCCAATTGCAAAACGTTGGATTGCATCGAAAAACAATTACCAAGAAATTATGTTAGGTTACTCAGATTCTAACAAAGATGGTGGTTATTTGTCTTCTTGCTGGACCCTCTTTAAAGCCCAACAACAATTGACTGCAATCGGTGATGAATTTGGGGTGAAGATCACCTTCTTCCATGGTCGTGGTGGAACTGTTGGCCGTGGTGGAGGTCCTACTTATGAAGCCATTACCTCTCAACCCTTGAAATCGATTAATGACCGCATTCGTCTAACGGAGCAAGGAGAAGTAATTGGCAATAAATATGGGAACAAAGATGCAGCCTACTACAACTTAGAGATGCTGGTGTCTGCAACCATCAACCGAATGATTTCTGAACAAAAGAGTCCATTTTCAATGTTTGATCGGTTCGGAGAAGTGATGGATAAAGTTGTTGATCGTAGCTACAACATCTATCGAGAACTTGTATTTGGAAATGAACATTTCTATGATTATTTCTTTGAATCAAGCCCGATTAAAGCAATCTCTAGCTTTAACATTGGCTCCCGTCCAGCGGCTCGTAAAACTATTACAGAAATCGGTGGTTTGCGCGCCATTCCATGGGTCTTCTCTTGGTCACAAAGTCGGGTGATGTTCCCGGGTTGGTATGGTGTAGGTTCTAGCTTTAAGGAATTCATCGATGAAGATCCCGAAAATATTGAAACCCTTCGCTATATGTATAAGACTTGGCCTTTTTTCCAATCTTTGCTGTCAAATGTAGATATGGTCTTGTCAAAAGCCAACATGGACATTGCCTTTGAATATGCTAAATTGTGTGAAGAAGAAGAGGTAAGAAACATCTATCAAATCATTTTAGATGAGTGGCAATTAACCAAGGATGTCATTTTAATGATTGAAGAGCATGACGAGCTACTAGCAGAAAATCCTTATTTAAAAGAAAGTTTGGATTATCGGATGCCGTATTTCAATGTGTTGAACTATATCCAGTTAGAATTGATTCGACGTCAACGGACGGGTCAATTGTCAACGGATCAAGACAAATTAATCCATATTACCATTAATGGAGTGGCTACAGGACTTAGAAACTCAGGTTAAGAAAGAGAGTGGGACAGAAATCGGTCATTCGTTAGAATTCGATTTCGTCGTCCCACCTCCGCAAAGTTGAGTAGGGCTGTAAAAGCTGCTGAAATCAGCGTAGTAGAGTCCACTCAACTACTGCGTCTTGCTCGACAATTCAAAAACAATTGAGAGGCTAGGATTTTTGTCCCAGCCACTTTTTCTGTATAAAAGAAGCAAGGAGAAGTTCCTTTATAAACTTGATTAGAGAATGAAAAGCAGGGCCTTTTTAGAAGCCGATTCTTAAATTTTCTTGAGATCACAAAATATGAGAAAAGAAGAGGAATAATTAAGAAAATATAGGTAAAAGGCTTGCATTTTCATCTGAAATTCGATAGAATAGTAAGGAAAGTTAGACTGTATTGCCTACTGTCTATCTATAAAATATATTTTATTGGAGGCTTTTACTCAAATGGCAAAAGAAAAATACGATCGTAGTAAACCGCACGTTAACATCGGTACAATTGGACACGTTGACCACGGTAAAACTACCCTAACTGCAGCTATCACAACTGTTTTGGCACGTCGCTTGCCTTCAGCAGTTAACCAACCAAAAGACTATGCGTCTATCGATGCTGCTCCAGAAGAACGCGAACGCGGTATCACCATCAACACTGCACACGTTGAGTACGAAACTGCAAAACGTCACTACGCTCACATCGACGCGCCAGGACACGCGGACTACGTTAAAAACATGATCACTGGTGCCGCTCAAATGGACGGAGCTATCCTTGTAGTAGCTTCTACTGACGGACCAATGCCACAAACACGTGAACACATCCTTCTTTCACGTCAGGTTGGTGTTAAACACTTGATCGTCTTCATGAACAAAGTTGACTTGGTTGATGATGAAGAATTGCTTGAATTGGTTGAAATGGAAATCCGTGACCTTCTTTCAGAATACGATTTCCCAGGTGACGATCTTCCAGTTATCCAAGGTTCAGCTCTTAAAGCTCTTGAAGGTGACACTAAGTACGAAGATATCATCATGGAACTGATGGATACTGTTGACGAATACATTCCAGAACCAGAACGTGATACTGACAAACCATTGCTTCTTCCAGTCGAAGACGTATTCTCAATCACTGGACGTGGTACTGTTGCTTCAGGACGTATCGACCGTGGTACTGTTAAAGTCAACGACGAAATCGAAATCGTTGGTATCAAAGACGAAATTCAAAAAGCAGTTGTTACTGGTGTTGAAATGTTCCGTAAACAACTTGATGAAGGTCTTGCAGGGGATAACGTTGGTGTGCTTCTTCGTGGTATCCAACGTGATGAAATCGAACGTGGACAAGTTATCGCTAAACCAGGTTCAATCCACCCACACACTAAATTCAAAGGTGAAGTTTACATCCTTACTAAAGAAGAAGGTGGACGTCATACTCCATTCTTCAACAACTACCGTCCACAGTTCTACTTCCGTACAACTGACGTAACTGGATCTATCGAACTTCCAGCTGGAACTGAAATGGTAATGCCTGGTGATAACGTGACTATCGACGTTGAGTTGATCCACCCAATCGCCGTTGAACAAGGTACTACATTCTCTATCCGTGAAGGTGGACGTACTGTTGGTTCAGGTATGGTTACTGAAATCGAAGCTTAATTCGATCTAGTTCCCAGATTAACAATTATATAGACAGACAGAAAAAGCCCCGTGAAAACGGGGTTTTTTTCTTTTGTAAAAGGAAATGAGCTTGTACGCCCTTTTATTATGACGAAAAATATGGTAAAATAGATGATATAAAAAATAGAAAAACGAGGTATGTGAAATGTCACGTAAACCATTTATCGCTGGTAACTGGAAAATGAACAAAAATCCAGAAGAAGCAAAAGCATTTGTTGAAGCTGTAGCATCTAAACTTCCTTCATCTGACCTTGTTGAAGCAGGTATCGCAGCTCCTGCAGTTGATTTGACTGCTGTTCTTGCTGCTGCTAAATGTTCAAACCTTAAAGTTGCTGCACAAAACTGTTACTTCAAAAATTCAGGTGCTTTCACTGGTGAAACTAGCCCAGAAGTTTTGAAACAAATCGGTACTGACTATGTTGTAATCGGTCACTCAGAACGCCGTGACTACTTCCATGAAACAAACGAAGATATCAACAAGAAAGCAAAAGCAATCTTTGAAAATGGTATGCTTCCAATCATCTGTTGTGGTGAAAGTCTTGAAACTTACGAAGCTGGTAAAGCAGCAGAATTCGTAGGTGCTCAAGTTTCAGCTGCTTTGGCTGGTTTGACTGCTGAACAAGTATCTTCAACAGTCATTGCCTACGAACCAATCTGGGCTATCGGTACTGGTAAATCAGCTTCACAAGATGATGCACAAAAAATGTGTAAAGTTGTTCGTGACGTTGTAGCTGCTGACTTCGGTCAAGAAGTAGCTGACAAAGTACGTGTACAATACGGTGGTTCAGTGAAACCTGAAAATGTTGCTTCATACATGGCTTGTCCAGATGTTGATGGTGCCCTTGTTGGTGGCGCATCACTTGATCCAGAAAGCTTCTTGGCATTGCTTGACTTTGTAAAATAATTATGAAAAGAGAGTGGGACAGAAATCGGTCATTCGTTAGAATTCGATTTCGTCGTCCCACCTCCGCACAGTTGAGTAGGGCTGTGAAAGCTGATGAAATCAGCGTAGTAGAGCCCACTCAACCACTGCGTCTTGCTCGACAATCCAAAAACAATTAAGAGGCTAGGACTTTTGTCCCAGCCTCCTTTTACTTGTATAAGAAAAGTCCAGCTAATCGGCTGGATTTTTTGTAGTTAGGAACGTCCTAATAGTCGTTTAATGAGTGAGATGACTTTGTGTTTTAAGGGACGTGGATAATAGCGGAAGGTTCCCATCTTACGAACAATGTAGCCGTTGAAATTCTGTTTGAAGCGTAAAACACCATCTGAACCATCGAAGATACCTTGGATACCGAGAAAATTGTATCGTGGGATTCCTCGTTTGATTGTTTCAAGCATCATGTATTCCTGAAGAACTGCAGGAGCATAGAACTTATTAAATTCCGTATAGGAACCACTAAATAAATAGGTGGATTCTTGTGGCATATAGACAAATAGACTACCTGCCAGAATTACGTCCTGGTTACCATATTTTTCAATGTATTCTTTTGCTTCATCCATTCGAACCGATAGTGTATTCATTTGTTTGTCTAATTGTGCCTTAAGTTTATTAACTTTAGCGGAATTGATCCCCTCTGAAATTTTTTCTATTAGAGGGCCAAGCTGAGATTGAAGATCATTCCATTTTTCTTGTAGATTTGAAAGGTAGAGTTCAAAATTTAGTGTTGCGATCATAAAATCCACTTTATCGCCAAAACTATCATAAAAATTTTGGTAATAATCTAAGGACTTATCCTGATAGTCTCGACGGTCACTTGTAGAAGAAGTAATTTCCTTGAAAATATATAGCTCATCTCGGTTTAACTGCTTAAGTTGAATACCAAAGGATTTTGCTCTTTTTACAAGTGGTTTTCCTTTTTTGCTAAAACTGTTGAGAAGATTTTTCTCAGTAATGCCATCCATGTCTTTCACATAGTGCCAGTCCGGCTCCCCTCCTGGATAACCAGTTGTTAAACCATCATGCTGATAGCCCAAATTTGTAAGGGTATCCATGAAATGCGTTTGTTCTTCGGTTGTAGGGTTTCCGTCACTATCAAAAGTTTGATAGGTATCATAGGGCTTGATAACTAGTTCAATAGCTCCATTCTCTTTGGCATAGTCTTTTAAGGCTGCATAAAAGGGTTGGAGCATAGCTTCGTTTTGGTATAGTGGACCGGAATTGATCTCCATATGGAGACCACCTATCATGGGTAGACTATACAGGATAGCTGCTACTTGGACTTGATCATTTTGTTTCCAGGCTATCAATTGAACGGTATTTCCTCTGCGTTCAAGGAGATCTGCCATCTCAACAGACTGGATAAACGAGCGGTGAGAAACGGCATTGGCAAATGAGGTAAATTCTTCTTTTGAAATTGTCGTAAGTGTCATATGACTTTATTTACTCCTTAATTTTTTCCGGATCTTGTAGGCCTTATTTACAAGTGGATAGAGTGGACTGGTTGGAAGGTTGAATTCCCCAACAAATTCTTCAATGACAGGATTAAATTTAGATTTGAAATGATAAAGTCCGCCATCTAGTGAATTTTCAATGCCTCCCATATTTTGCCAAGAAGCACCACGGTCAAAAGCGTGTTGAGCGGTTTCGTACCAAGTGAGAATGGCAGGTTGGTAACGACGAAATTCTTCATCCATTCCCGCATAGACATTTTCAGATGTTCCACCAAATTCAAGAGTCAAGGTACCAGATAAAGGTACGGTTCGCAATCCTGCTTGAAGATGCTCTTCAAGGAATTGCAGCTCTTCTTCTAAGCGTTCTTTTTCTTTCTGGTTATTCTCTACCTTACCAGGTTTGGTTTTTTCTGTGAATTTTTCAGCTTCAGCCTTGTTTTTTTCAAGATCCTGCACTAGTGAAGTTTTTCTTGCTTCTAGATCCAGAGTGGACAAGGTAATGTAGGATTGCCCTTGATAGGTTGTGAGTAGTTTTTCATAGTAGTCTCTTCCACGAAGATGGATACTTTTACGCGCTTCTGTTTTTTTCATGAGAGATGCAAAATCATCTAGTAATTCTGTCCCGCCAAATTGCACCTGAATCCCTTTGTTTCGGACAGTTCGGATGGCTTGTCGAGTAGATTTTGAAAGATTTTGTTCAGTGAAAAACTCTTTGTGAATATTGGCTTGAAAACGAGGTTGGATATTTTCAGCCATGTCCTTTGTAGGACCGGTCCATTCAACACCTTGTTTTGTCAATGTAGTAATGACGGCTTCTACATCGCTCGCTTCTGTTTTTTCTTGGCCAATCATTTGTTTACTTAGAAAAAGACTGGGATCAAATTTTACAAACAAGGCTTTGTGCTGCTTGGCTATTTTTTTCAGAGAGCCGATGACAAAGGTAACTAGGTCTTGATTTTGATAATCCATAATAGGACCACGAGGAATGTAGAGCATGGAAAATCCTAGTGGAAGTGGTTGGATCAAGATACTGGCAACACCAACCAATTGGTCCTCTTGATAAAAACCAACTCGCTCATTTCCCCAATTATCTTTGATTTTTGCCCACGCGCTACTTTGTAATAGGTTGGTTTGGTCGCTTTGAATCACAAAATGATCATGTTCAGAGGCAGAAATTCCTAGTTGGTAATGGTACATGTTGTTGAAATACCTACTTTCTAATGGCAATGGCGAATGCACGCCAGTTTTTTCATTTGTTTCAGTGAGGGGAAACGTTTTACAAAAAATTGCTACAACTATTCCTTGCTGTCTTTTTTACCTGTAAAATAATCATTGGAGATATAGGAAGTAAACTCCTCGACTTGTTTACTGAAAAGGTCAGTTGCCTGCAGCATTTCCTTAGGGAAATAGAAGCGGTTATCTCCATAGCGTGTTCCTGCAAGAGCAGCAACTAGTGGAGACAATTGAGACAATTCGGCTAGGTGTCCATCTTTGCGGATCATCTCGATCTGAGTACGTGGCTTTTCAAGCTCTGGCCGATAAATATCGTAGGGCAGGTCGAAATTTTGATGGATAGCTGTGTAGTAGGTTGGATTAAACCCAACCTCTTTAATCAGTTTTTCAAGGATAGCTAAGTCTTTCCGTTTATCTTCGGTAAAGAGAATCGATTTAAAGACTTTCCGATTAATATAGCGCTGAGCAAGATCAGACAAGATGGTATCTGGGCTCTCCATCCAGACTTGGAAATAGGTATTCATCACACCGTCATCTAGATTTAGATAGTCTTGAATGGTTACCTCTTCTTCAAAAAATGGAATTAGGCGAGGTGAAGTCAGTTGAAAATATTCTTTCTGATCTGGATAAATAGTTCTAGCGCGTTTGAGTAGATTTTGAAGGAGGACTTCAATGGCACGAGTAGCTGGGTGGAAGTAAACCTGCATATACATTTGGTAACGGCTGACCACGTAATCCTCGACAGCGTGCATGCCATTTTGTTGGAAAGCAATGCCGTTTTCGATGGGGCGAATAACGCGCAAAATACGGGTTAAATCAAATTTCCCATAGGAAGCACCCGTAAAGTAGGCATCTCGTAGCAAATAATCCATTCGGTCCACATCTATTTGACTGGAAATCAACTGCACCACCTGTTTATTGGGATAGGTATGATCAATGACACTAGCCACGCGATTTGGGAAATCCGGTGCCACTTGTATGAGGATCTGATTGACCTCTGTCTCCGGACTGGTGATGATCAGCTGGGTCATTTTTTCATGATCTGTTCCAAATAGTCCCTCGAAGGTATGGGAATAGGCCCCGTGCCCGATGTCATGGAGGAGGGCAGCTGCCATGGTCAATAAATTTTCATCAGAATTCCATTGATCCGCATACTTTTCCTCAAAAATAGACAGAATCCGTCTTGAAATTTCATAGGCGCCAAGACAGTGAGAAAAACGACTATGCTCTCCACCGTGGAAGGTAAAACCAGATGTTCCCAGTTGTTTGATGCGGCGTAGTCGTTGAAATTCTTTACTATTAATTAATTGATAAATGATGGGATGATCCACATGAACGTAATCATGTACGGGATCGCGAAAGACTTTTTCATTCATGGGTCTATTATAGCAAAAAAAAGCCTATTTTGCGATCTTGAGACGAATAGAAGCAGTCAAAATGAGTAAAATTTGATAAAATAGGAAAGCAAGGAAAGATGAGAAGGAGAGAAAGATGCAGATTCGCATTCAAAATACCATTCGATTTGGAGAAGAAATGGAAATCGTTGATCAGTACTATCAAGGCGAATGGAAGGAAAAAGCAGGGTTTCAATACCTCTTGTATACCAATGAAGAAGATGAAAAGGTTGCTTTGAAATTTTCCAACGATGAATTGGTCATGACACGATTTTCAACTCCTAAATCCATCATGCGCTTTAACAAAAACGAAGAGGGTGGAGCGATCATACCGACCCCTATGGGGATTCAGCAATTTTTGATTACAACAGACCTCTTTCAATTAGAACCAAGTCGTTTGCAAGTGACTTATCGTTTATTAACACTTGATGGAGAGCAGGAATTTGCCAATTACCAATTGCTAGTAGAATGGGCAGAATAAGCCCTACTAAATTTGTAAAGATCCTGCTTGCTTTATTCCGTAAAAATGATATAATAAAACCACTCAAGGGAGTAGCTGGCGGTTTTCCGCGATAGTGTCGTCATTACGAAATTATTTCCGGCACTATATTAAACGGCGAGACTTGTTTTTTCAAACAGGTCTCTTTTTTGTGCAAAGGAGATCTGGAAGAACGTTATAAGGAGGAAGTTTTTTTGTCCAAAGAACAAAATAAAGCTTTGTTTTATACACAAAGTGAAGAGGAAGTCTTAAAAACACTAGACTCTTCGATCGAAGGTTTGTCTTCAGCACAAGCCCAAGAACGCTTGGCGACTTATGGCCACAATGAACTAGATGAAGGTGAAAAACGTAGTATCTTGTCTAAGTTTATTGACCAGTTTAAAGATTTGATGATTATCATCTTGTTAGTAGCCGCAGCTCTCTCTGTGCTCACAGAAGGAATGGATGGTCTGACAGATGCCATGATCATCTTAGCCGTTGTTGTTTTGAATGCCGCTTTTGGTGTCTATCAAGAAGGACAAGCCGAAGCAGCCATCGAAGCACTGAAAAATATGTCCAGTCCATTAGCGCGTGTTCGTCGGGATGGGCATGTCATTGAAATTGATTCCAAAGAATTGGTGCCTGGAGACATCGTCTTGCTTGAAGCCGGAGATGTGGTCCCTGCTGATATGCGCTTGTTTGAAGCAGCCTCCCTTAAAATCGAAGAAGCAGCTCTTACTGGAGAATCTGTCCCAGTTGAAAAAGATGTGACTCAAGTGGTGGAAGCAGATGCTGGTATCGGAGATCGTGTCAATATGGGTTACCAAAACTCAAACGTGACCTATGGTCGTGGTATTGGTGTCGTGACCAACACGGGTATGTATACAGAAGTCGGTAAGATTGCCGATATGTTGGCCAATGCCGATGAGACAGAAACACCATTGAAACAAAGTTTGGAACAACTTTCTAAAGCCTTGACTTACTTGATTGTTGTGATTGCGATTATCACCTTCTTAGTTGGTGTCTTCGTTCGTGGGGAACATCCATTGGAAGGCTTGCTGGTTGCGGTTGCTCTTGCGGTTGCTGCAATTCCAGAAGGTCTCCCTGCTATTGTAACCATCGTTCTATCTTTAGGAACTACAACCCTTGCTAAACGCAATTCAATCGTTCGTAAATTGCCAGCAGTTGAAACACTTGGTTCTACAGAAATCATCGCATCTGATAAAACAGGTACTTTGACCATGAACCAAATGACGGTTGAAAAAATTTATACCAACGGTCAATTGCAAAGCTCGGCAGCTGAAATCGCTGCAAGCAACAATACTCTACGTATTATGAACTTTGCCAATGACACTAAAGTGGATCCATCTGGCAAGTTGATTGGGGACCCAACAGAGACTGCTTTGGTACAGTTTGGTTTGGATCACAACTTTGATGTTCGTGAAGTCTTGAAGGGCGAGCCACGTGTGGCGGAATTGCCATTTGATTCGGATCGTAAGCTCATGTCTACCATCCACAAAGAAGCAGACGGTTCTTACTTTATCGCTGTTAAGGGTGCACCTGACCAATTGCTTAAGCGTGTGACGCGTATTGAAGTCAATGGGGAAGTTCGTCCTATCACGGATGAAGATAAGAAAGCTATCCTTGCAACCAATAAAGACTTGGCCAAACAAGCCCTTCGTGTCTTGATGATGGCTTATAAGACAAGCCATGAAATTCCAACCTTGGAATCTGAAATTGTTGAGTCTGACCTTATCTTCTCTGGTTTGGTCGGCATGATTGACCCTGAGCGTCCAGAAGCTGCAGAAGCTGTTCGTGTCGCTAAGGAAGCGGGTATTCGTCCAATCATGATCACAGGTGACCACCAAGATACAGCAGAAGCTATTGCCAAACGTCTCGGAATCATCGATCCAAATGACACCGAAGACCATGTCTTCACGGGTGCTGAGTTGAATGAACTCACTGATGAAGAATTCCAAAAAGTCTTCAAACAATACTCTGTCTACGCACGTGTATCTCCTGAGCACAAGGTTCGTATCGTGAAAGCATGGCAAAAAGAAGGTAAGGTTGTTGCCATGACTGGTGATGGGGTTAATGACGCGCCATCACTTAAGACAGCTGATATCGGTATTGGTATGGGGATTACAGGTACAGAGGTTTCTAAGAGTGCTTCTGATATGGTCCTTGCTGATGACAACTTCGCAACCATTATCGTAGCGGTTGAAGAAGGACGTAAGGTCTTCTCCAATATCCAAAAATCCATCCAATACCTCTTGTCTGCCAATATGGCTGAGGTCTTCACGATTTTCTTCGCAACCCTCTTTGGTTGGGATGTATTGCAACCAGTGCATCTTCTCTGGATTAACTTGGTAACAGATACGCTTCCAGCCATTGCTCTTGGTGTTGAACCAGCTGAGCCAGGCGTTATGACCCATAAACCTCGTGGACGTAAATCTAATTTCTTTGATGGTGGTGTCTTCGGTGCCATTTTGTATCAAGGTGTCTTCCAAACTTTACTCGTTCTTGGTGTTTATGGTTGGGCCTTGTTATGGCCAGAACATGCGACTCGTGCGGAAATCCATGCGGATGCACTGACCATGGCCTTTGCGACTCTTGGTTTGATCCAATTGCTCCATGCCTTTAACGTCAAATCGGTTTACCAATCCATCTTTAAAGTGGGACTCTTCAAGAACAAGACTTTTAATTGGTCCATTCCTCTTGCATTCGTTCTTTTAATGGCAACGATTGTTGTTCCTGGATTTAATAAACTCTTCCATGTCTCTCATTTGAGTTTGACCCAATGGTTAGCTGTTTTAACAGGATCCTTCTTGATTGTTGTCCTCGTTGAAATTGTAAAAGCTATTCAGCGCGCACTTGGAAAAGATAAAAATGCGATTTAAGCATTGAGAAAGTCATCTTCGGATGGCTTTTTTTGCTAGCAGAAATGTCCGGGCAAATTTCTTGAGGTAAGTGTGGATTTTTGGTAAACTAATCAACAGTTTGAAGAAAGGAAACTATATTATGAAAAAGTTTTTTGCTGAAGTAATCGGCACATTTATGCTTGTCTTTATCGGGACAGGCTCAGTTGTTTTTGGGAACGGGACAGAAGGTCTCGGACATTTGGGAATTGCCTTAGCATTTGGTTTGTCCATTGTTGCAGCGGCTTACTCGATTGGGACTGTATCTGGTGCCCACTTGAACCCAGCTGTTTCGATTGCCATGTTTGTCAACAAACGCTTGTCTTCAAAGGATTTGGTTAATTATATTGTAGCGCAAGTTGTGGGAGCTGTTCTTGCATCTGCTACAGTATTCTTCCTCTTGTCCAATTCAGGTATGTCAACAGCTAGTCTTGGTGAAAATGCCTTGGCTAAAGGTGTGACTCCTTTGGGAGGATTCTTGTTTGAAGTGATTGCCTCCTTTATCTTTATCTTGGTCATTATGACCGTGACATCAGCTTCTAAGGGAAATGGAAAAATCGCTGGGCTTGTAATTGGTTTGAGCTTGACCCTGATCATTCTTGTTGGTTTGAACATTACAGGTCTTTCTGTTAACCCAGCTCGTAGCTTGGCGCCTGCCCTCTTTGTAGGTGGTGCAGCCCTTCAACAACTTTGGATCTTTATCTTGGCTCCAATTGTCGGAGGAGTCCTTGCAGCCTTTGTTGCGAAACAACTCTTAGGTACAGAAGAGTAATAAAAAATTGGTTCCTCTGGGACCAATTTTTTTATTATAGTTCAAGAATCGTCATGGCTTGTGAGAATTCATGAGCGAGTTGTTTTTTCTTGTAGGCTTGAAATTCGGGGAGATTTTTTATTTTTCGATAGCGCTTGTAGGGATCATAGCGTTTTGGAAAATCAAATTCTGGAAAAACATCAAAGAATTGTTTACAAAGCTCCCATTCTCGGATATAACCTAAAGGTCTGGCATGATAGGTGATCGTGTCAATCGTTGTCGCTGGTATTCGGTGGTGGCTATGGCCAAAAATCACCTCTCTAACAGGAAATTGTCTAAAAAGTTCATGAAAGTCTTGGCTCCCTAGAAACGCATTGAAGCGTTCAAAATAAGGGTGGCGCAGGAGAAACTGACCATGGGGAACAAAGTGCATGGCGATGACAAGCGGTTGATGTATTTCCTGTAGTTCTTGTTCAAGCTCCTGTATAAGCTTTTGGGTGATTGCTGGATCAGACCCTATTCGTTTGAGGCGTCTATCAAACCAAAACAGATTCTTAGTTTGAAGATGTTTTTGTGGAGAGATGGTCGGGACAAAGCTGTAATCATACCAACCCGAAAAGGCGAGGAGAGTATGTTTGGAAAAGGAAATTTTCTGAAATTCAAATGGTTTGATGGCTTCTTCTGATAGGTTCAGCATATCATGATTTCCCAAACTAAAGGTTACGGGGAGCTGACATTGGAGTTGGGCTAAAAATTCTTGAGATCTCTTTTCATAACCATTCGCAATATCTCCTGCAATATGGAGGTGTTGAATTTTTTTCTGCTCCATGAGAGTGAGAAGGGTTTTTACTTCATCTTTTCCGAAGTCGTTGGAATCAATATGTAAATCGGACATAAAAGCTACTCTTGTCATGCTACTAGTCTAGCATAAGAGGAATCTTTTTACTAACAATTAGGTTACAAATGAATTGAAAAATACTGAAAAATAGCTGGATTGGTGGTGGTGAAGCAGTTGATCCAATATCAGAAGGTGGGAAAATGGTAAAGATTATGGTATAATAGACCAGATACATAGAAAGAGGTACATATGGACATTTCAGAAATTCGTCAAAAAATTGACGCAAATCGTGAAAAATTAGCTTCTTTCAGGGGGTCTCTTTGACTTAGAGGCATTGGAAGAAGACATTGCCATTTTAGAAAATAAAATGACAGAACCTGATTTTTGGGATGATAATATTGCGGCGCAAAAGACATCTCAGGAATTAAATGAACTCAAGCAAACCTATGAAAATTTCCATCAGATGCAAGATCTATTTGATGAGTCAGAAATTTTACTAGACTTTTTGGCTGAAGATGATTCGGTCAAGGATGAGTTGATCGAAAAGTTGGATGAGTTGGACAAACGGATGACCAGCTATGAGATGACCTTGTTGTTGTCTGAGCCTTATGACAATAATAATGCCATTTTAGAAATCCATCCGGGTTCAGGAGGAACCGAAGCTCAGGACTGGGGCGACATGCTTCTTCGGATGTATACCCGCTTTGGAAATGCTCACGGTTTCAAGGTTGAAGTCTTGGATTACCAGGCTGGAGATGAGGCTGGAATTAAATCGGTGACCTTATCCTTTGAAGGGCCTCATGCCTATGGTCTTCTCAAATCTGAGATGGGCGTCCATCGCTTGGTTCGCATCTCGCCATTTGACTCTGCTAAACGGCGTCATACTTCCTTCACTTCTGTTGAAGTCATGCCAGAATTGGATGATACGATTGAAGTTGAGATTCGGGATGACGATATTAAGATGGATACCTTCCGCTCAGGTGGTGCTGGTGGACAAAACGTCAACAAGGTCTCTACAGGGGTGCGTTTGACCCACATTCCTACAGGAATTGTCGTGGCTTCAACAGTGGATCGGACCCAATATGGGAACCGCGATCGAGCTATGAAGATGTTGCAAGCTAAACTCTACCAATTGGAGCAAGAGAAAAAAGCAGCAGAAGTGGATTCTCTAAAAGGGGATAAAAAAGAAATCACCTGGGGCAGTCAAATCCGCTCTTATGTCTTTACCCCTTACACCATGGTCAAGGATCACCGAACAAACTATGAAGTTGCTCAAGTAGATAAGGTGATGGATGGAGATATCGATGGTTTTATCGATGCCTACCTCAAATGGCGTCTCCAATAAGCTATAGGGGATGACCCAAAAACGAATGAAAGGAATTTCATTACATGTCAATGATTGAAATGAATGATGTTGTCAAAAAATATGACAACGGGACAACAGCCCTTCGTGGGGTATCTGTCCAAATTGAACCAGGAGAATTTGCCTATATTGTAGGTCCTTCTGGAGCTGGGAAGTCGACCTTTATTCGACTTTTATACCGTGAAGTAAAACATGATAAAGGAAAATTGAAAGTAGCAGGTTTTGATTTAGATAAAATCAAAAAACGTGATGTTCCGATGTTGCGACGCAATGTAGGTGTGGTTTTCCAAGACTATAAATTGCTTCCAAAGAAGACCGTTTATGAAAATATTGCTTATGCGATGCAAGTTATCGGTGAACGTCGCCGGAACATTAAAAAACGTGTGATGGAAGTCTTGGATCTGGTTGGGTTGAAACACAAGGTTCGTTCATTCCCGAATGAATTGTCAGGTGGGGAACAACAACGGATTGCCATTGCACGGGCCATCGTAAACAATCCTAAGGTTTTGATTGCGGACGAGCCAACAGGAAACTTGGACCCAGATAATTCTTGGGAAATCATGAACCTTTTGGAGCGAATCAATCTGCAAGGGACTACAGTATTGATGGCAACCCACAATAGCCTGATTGTAAATACCTTACGACACCGGGTTATTGCGATTGAAAATGGTCGTGTAGTGCGTGATGAAGCGGAAGGAGAGTACGGATACGATGATTAGAAGATTTTTCCGACACTTAATCGAATCGCTTAAAAGCTTGAAACGAAATGGCTGGATGACGATTGCAGCGGTCAGCTCGGTTATGATTACGCTTAGCTTAGTTGCCATCTTTGCCTCTGTTATTGCTAACACTATCAAGCTTTCAGACGATATTCAAAATAGTGTGCGGGTTGTAGTATACATGCGCAAAGATATTCAAGATCAGAGCGAGCAAATCGAAAAAGATGGTCAGATGGTTAGCAATGAAAACTACCATAAGGTCTACGATGCTCTGACAGCTATGAAACATGTTGATAAGGCTGATTTTTCTAGTAAGGAAGATCAGTACAACAAATTGATCAAAACAGCTGGGAATAACTGGAAAATTTTTGATGGTGATGCCAATCCTTTGTATGATGCCTATTATGTAGAGGCAACTGCCCCTAAATATGTTAAACAGGTTTCAGCAGATGCTAAAAAAATTGAAGGGGTTTCTGAAGTGAAAGATGGTGGGGTTGATACCCAACGCTTGTTTGCTCTTGGAACCTTCATTCGGAACTGGGGATTAATCGGTGTTGGTTTGTTGATCTTCATTGCTATCTTCTTGATTTCAAATACCATTCGGATTACCATTATTTCACGTAGTCGCGAGATTAAAATTATGCGACTGGTAGGTGCAAAAAACGGCTATATTCGTGCTCCATTCCTCTTAGAAGGTGCTTGGATTGGCCTTTTGGGAGCCTTGGTTCCTTCAATCTTGGTCTTCTATGTTTACAACCTCGTTTATACTTCTATGAGCAATAACTTGGCGGATCAAAATTTATATCTTTACAGTCCTCATCTCTTAATTCCTACTATGGTTGGTGGTTTGTTTGGATTGGGAATTTTGATTGGGGCGATTGGTTCTTCGATCTCTATGAGACGCTTCCTGAAAATCTAGCAAAAAAAAAGCAAGTTCGCTTGCTTCAAATTGAAGATAAAATCATATTAAAAACTTTCCTTAGGTGAGTACGGACGTCAGCGAACTTCTATGAAGTTCCATGACTAATTATTGAGCCTGAGGTCTCAATAATTCCGAGTACCTGAAACTTTATTGTTTCAGGTACTTTTCTCACGGCGGAAAGTTTTGGTATTTTCTTGATTCATTTTAAAAATTAGAACTTACTTTATTTCTTTGCAGAATTGCTAAATTTATTCTACATTAAAATAGATGGTCTACATTCCAAAGCAAGTTCGCTTGCTTTTTTGTTTGTTCTAAATTCTATTTTAATCTTGGAATCGGAAGTTGCAATAGGATGTCCGTCCTTAGGGCTGTCTAAAGAAGGGGTTGAACATTTTTTCATGTCCGATAGAGGTTTCGGATCCATGGCCTGGATAGACTGAGTATGAGGATGGGAGGGTAAAGAGCTCTTCTTTGATGCTGGTAAGAAGTTGGTCGGTATTTCCAGTGGGTAGATCTGTCCGTCCGATCGTTTCCCGAAAGAGCGCATCACCAGATAAAACGAAGTGGTCGTCAGGGAAAACAATGGAGACACCTCCTGCTGAGTGTCCTGGTGTCTCAAGGATATAAAAGTGGAAATCAGCCAATTGATAGTCGCTTCGAATGTCGTAAAGAAACTCGGCATCTTTACAAATAACATCTTCCAAATCTGCATGGCGATCCAAGCCAGATAAATTATCGATAGGAGAAGATAACCAGCTAGCTTCAGCCTGGTGGACATAGACCGGAGGAAAATGGTAGTGCTGACGGACGTTTTCAAGACTCATGATATGATCGTAATGGGTATGGGTCAAGAGAATAGCTGCGATGGGTTTCCCAATTTGCTCAATTTTTCTTTGGATACTTGGCCAGTCACTTCCTGGGTCTACAAGGATGAGAGAATGGTCGTTTTCTAGGTAGTAGGTGTTTTCGTAAGCTACTGGATTGACAGTGCGATAAATTTTCATAGGAACTCCTTTCTAGTATAGTGTATCAAATTAAGAGGGAAATAAGGAGATAGAAGTTCTTATTTTCTCATAAAAAAATATGCGGAGCTTGCTGAAACGTGGTATAATTTTAAGTACTATGACAAGACAGAAACGAAAATATGCCATTGTGGATCTGGAAGCAACCAGTGCTGGAAGCAATGCGAAAATCATTCAGGTTGGGATTGTCATCGTCGAGAATGGGGAGATCACTCAGTCCTATGAGACGGACGTCAATCCTCATGAGCGTCTGGATGAACATATCAAACAATTGACTGGCCTGACAGATGCTCGTTTGCGAAAAGCCCCAGAGTTTGCACAAGTGGCAAAAGAGATTTTTGAATTGATTAACGATGCCGTTTTTGTGGCCCACAATGTTCGGTTTGATGCGAATTTATTGGCGGAAGCCCTTTTTTGGGAAGGGTTTGAACTGACAACTCCGCGAATTGATACGGTTGAATTGTCTCAAATTTTCTATCCTACCTTTGAGCGTTATAATTTAGGAGCACTGGCTTTTGAACTAGGAATTGAGCTGCACCACGCCCATTCGGCGCTGGCGGATGCGACTGCTACAGCCCAGTTGCTCTTGAAATTGAGAGAAAAAATTGCGGGCTTACCAAGAGGCTTGCTTGAGGAACTTCTTTCAATGGCGGATTGTTTGATTTATGAGTCACGTTTGTTGATCGAAGATGCCTATGAAGAGAGTTCAGCCTTTTTGCCCCCCTCCCTTAAAGAAGTCCATGGCTTATATGTAAAAAAACAGCGCCGGCCCTTAGAAAGTCGTCATTTATCAGAACAGTTTGACCTCAATATGCAGTTGCTAGGAATGGAAGCTTATCCTGAGCAAAAGCAGTTTGCATCCTACATTGAGGAAGGCTTGAAGCATGGTTCTCCAAGCTTTATTGAAGCGCCGACAGGGATTGGAAAGACCTATGCTTATCTCTTAACACTTCTTGTGAAAACCTCGAAGCGCATCCTTGTCAGTGTTCCGACTAAAATCCTTCAGGACCAACTAATGAAGAAGGAAGCCCAAGCAATTCAAGATCTGTTTCAGGTTTCTTTTCATAGTTTAAAAAGTCCTAAAGAATATCTGCAATTGGATAAATTTTATGAGACCCTCCACAGAGAATCCGACAATCGGATGGTGCAGCGTTTTAAGATGCAGCTTTTAGTCTGGCTAACCATGACAGAGACAGGGGAGTTGAGTGAGGTTGGACAACTCTATCGCCATACCCATTTTGTGGCGGAGATTTGCCATGATGGGCAATTGTCCAAACGTTCACTCTTTTATCAGGAAGATTTTTGGCGTTTGGGTCAGGAAAAAGTGAAAACAAGTCGGGTCATTCTCACCAACCACGCCTATCTCTTAACCCGTTTAGAAGATGATCAGAGTTTACTGGAAGATGCAGTTCTAGTGGTGGATGAAGCGCAGAAACTGTTCTTTGCACTGGAGCAATTTTCACAGAAAGAACTGTCCTTAACCTCTCTTCTTATAGATATCCAGCATTGTCTCGATCAGGAAAAAGATCTCTTGCAACGGCGCCTGTTAGAAAGTATACAGTTTGAATTGAATGCTTGTAGCAAAGAAGTAGCGCAAGGGAAACGAGCGGTGTTATCTGAGCAAACTGTAGCGAAAATGCGACAGGATGTGAGGGAATTAGCGAATGAATCCTTAGAAAATTTAAAGGAACTCTTTGCTGAACGTTACCAGAGTTATTGGATAGATAAGGAAACTTTTGAGGACCATCACATCATGCATCTCCATGCAGGAGTGGAGGGACTCCTTTCGTTTCAGGACTTTCTGACAGAGGATGTACCGGTCTTCTTCGTATCGGCAACGATCGGCATTAGTCGAAAGGTTGATCTTCCTTCTCTATTGGGCTATCGGAACCAGCAAATGTACCAGGTTCCATCAGAACGAAAACAGCATCAGGAGTTGTTGCTACCGATTGATTTTGCAGACGTTGTTTCCTTGTCTGCATCAGAATATGCGCTTGAACTTAGCCAACTTGTTGAAGACTTGCTTCCTCTTGGAAAATCAATCTTTCTTTTATTTACTTCAAAAGAATTGCTGCTAGAGACTTCAAATGCCCTAAAGGTTCCTCATTTAGCCCAGTACCGAAATGGGGATGCTGCCAATATAAAACGGCGGTTTGATCGTGGAGAGAGTTCGATTTTACTGGGAACTGGAAGCTTTTGGGAAGGGGTGGATTTCTCCCACCAGAACGAAGTGATTCAAATCATCACGCGCCTTCCCTTTGACAATCCTAAAGAGTTCATGGTGCAAAAAGTTAACGCCCAATTAAGAGATCAGGGAAAGAACCCATTTTATGACTATAGTTTGCCAGTAGCGATTTTACGAATAAAGCAGGCAATCGGAAGGACCAGTCGTTCAGATGAGCAGGAATCTTTGGTGCTCTTATTGGATCAGCGTGTCCTCACCAAACGATATGGAAAACAAATTTTAGATGGGCTGAAACAGGTCTTGCCCCTTCAGACAACTCTGAGGAGTCAACTAGTGGATCAAGCCCAGCACTTTTTTGAAAGGAATACAGAAAAATGAAAACAAAAAGTTTAGGAATTGCGATAGCTGCAGGATTTGCTCTTTGCGCTATGTTTTTAGGGAATATGTTTCCCATCATTGGATCAAGTGTCTTTGCCTTGATTTTAGGAATTTTACTCAATGAATTGATTGATTTACCGGAGAATTCTCGCCCAGGCTTAAATTGGTCCGGTAAGAAATTGTTGCAGTATTCGATTATCTTCATGGGATTTAGCTTGCCCATTGCAACCGTAGCCTCTACTGGTCTTTCATCTTTAAAAATTAGCTTACCAACGATTACAGTAGCCTTTCTTGCGGCCATCATTTTTGGGAAGGTCTTTCATCTCAAGTCCCATCTACGGACCCTTATTGGCTTTGGTACAGCTATTTGTGGCGGATCAGCCATTGCTGCTGCAGCTCCGATCATCGAAGCAGATGAAGAAGAAATTGCCCTTTCAATGTCGACGATTTTCTTCTTCAATATCTTAGCAGTCTTTATCTTCCCAGTATTGGGGCATTTATGGCATATGTCTAATTTCCATTTTGGGCTCTGGTCAGGAACGGCCATTAACGATACGTCATCTGTTGTGGCTGCTGGTTTTTCATACAGTAAAGCCGCTGGTGAAATGGCGACGATCGTTAAATTATCACGGGCTCTCATGATCGTGCCGGTTTGTCTTGGATTAATCGGTTTGAAATTGTATCGCACGAAACAACAAGGAAGCCAAAAAGGCATGTTGAAAAAAATCGTACCTTGGTTCATCGTTTGGTTTATTGTCGCCTCTATTCTTTCTTCAATTGGGCTAGTTCCAAAAGTCGTCATTCCTTATCTCAAGGAAATTTCTCAACTCTTTATGGCGATGGCCTTGGTTGGTATTGGAAGTAAAGTTTCCTGGAAACAATTTCGTTCAGCTGGATCAGCTCCACTATTGGTGGGCTTGATTGCCTGGTTCTGCGTAGCAGGTTCTAGTTTAATTCTGCAAATGTTACTCTATTAATGAATCCGTCATTAAATCATCATAGAAAGGAACGTGAATGAAGCAAAAGCATTTCTTTGAGGTGCAATTTGATTTCCCAATAGTAGGAATCGTGTCTGCCCTGCTCCTCATTGGGATTTTATCGGTTTATGTTGCCGTTTCTCATGATTACCCTCAGATGGTCTGGTCCTTTTTAGGCCAACAATTAGCCTGGATTGGCATGGGCTGTTTCATCTGTCTGATCGTAACAATCTTTAACACCAAATTTCTTTGGCAAATCACCCCTTTTCTATATGTACTTGGACTAGCCTTAATGGTGCTTCCCTTGATCTTTTATAATCCAAGTCTGGTAGCCTCTACAGGGGCAAAAAACTGGGTGGCTTACGGGAATATTACCCTATTTCAACCGTCGGAATTTATGAAAATTCCTTTTATTCTGATGTTGTCTCGTTCCATCGTCCAATTTTTGCAACGAAATAAGGGGCGTGAACGTTTGTTGCGCCAAGACTGGTTTTTGATCCTTGAGTTAACGATCTATACGATTCCCGTCTTTGTCTTATTAGCCCTCCAACAAGACTTGGGAACTGCCCTTGTTTTCATGGCTATTTTTGCAGGTCTGGTCTTGGTTTCAGGAGTTTCTTGGAAAATCATTCTACCAGTTGTCTTTGTTCTGGTAGGTGGCGTTGCAGGCTTTCTCTTTCTCTTTTTATCAGAAGGTGGTAGAGCCTTTCTTCATCAACAATTGGGCATGCCGACCTACCAAATGAACCGGATTTTAGCCTGGTTAAATCCATTTGATTATGCACAAACCACAACTTACCAACAAGCTCAGGGTCAATTGGCCATTGCCAGTGGAGGCCTCTTTGGACAAGGTTTCAATGTTTCAAATTTGTTGGTGCCTGTCAGAGAAAGCGATATGATCTTTACCGTTTTAGGGGAAGACTTTGGCTTTGCTGGCTCTCTTGTATTTTTGATTTTGTATGTCTGTCTTATTTACCGAATTTTAAAGATTACCCTCCAGTCTAATAACCAATTTTATACGTATATTTCCATTGGGTTTATCATGATGCTGGTTTTTCATATTTTTGAAAATATCGGTGCAGTGACGGGTATTTTGCCATTGACAGGGATTCCGCTTCCTTTTGTTTCACAGGGGGGATCTGCTATTATCAGTAATTTGATCGGTATTGGACTGGTCCTTTCGATTCACAATCAAAGTGTGAAAAAGAAGAAAGTCGATCCTCCAGCTCCGGTTCGTAAAAAAGTCGTCTTGAAAAAGGCGCAATAGAAAGAAGGTATGAACATGAAAAAAGTAGCCGCTATTCTAGCAAATGGTTTTGAAGAAATTGAAGCCTTAACCATTGTGGATGTTCTCAGACGCGCAGGAATCGATTGCGATACCATTGGTTTTGAAGAAAGTGTCACGGGGTCTCATCAGATCATAGTGGAAGTCGATCGCCTCTGGAATGGCGATTTGTCCGATTATGATGCCATCTTTTTACCAGGTGGGATGCCAGGCGCAGCCAATTTGCGGGATCATGAAGAGTTGATTGCAGCTCTTCAAGCAGAAAGGAACAATGGGAAAACCATCTCTGCCATCTGTGCAGCACCTATTGTATTGGCACGTGCAGGCTTGCTAAAAGGAAAAAACTATACCTGCTACGATGGTTTCGAACAAGAGATCCAAGATGGTCACTATCTTAAAGAGACAGTGGTAAAAGACGGTAATCTTCTGACTAGTCGTGGCCCTTCAACAGCCTTAGCCTTGGCCTACGCCTTGGTGGACCATCTCGGTGGAGATGCCCAAAGTCTGCGTGAGGGCATGCTCTATCAAGACGTTTTTGGAGACAAGTAAGAGTCCCTTTTCTTGAATGAAAACAGGTCAAGATTCGTAGCGCTTTCATTCAGTCAGTAGATCAGCTGTGATGCTACTGATAACATACGAAAGAAAATGGCTAAAATCCCTCCTAAATGAGGGTTTTAGCTTATTTTTTTTGTTCATTTGTGGTATAATTAAAATTATGAATTATCGTGATTATATATGGGATCTTGGCGGAACGCTCTTGGATAATTACGAAACGTCCACAAATGCCTTTGTGGCTACCTTAAAGGACTTTCAGATTCGAGCTGATCATGATTCTGTTTATGCAGCATTAAAAGTTTCAACTCAGAATGCGATTGAGACCTATGCGCCCCACATTCCGAATTTTCGAACGGAATACAAGAAAAAAGAAGCCTTGGGGCTGCAGAATCCAATTTTGTTTGAAGGCGCAAAAGAGTTGCTTCAAGAAATTCAATCACATGGAGGTCGTCATTTTTTGGTGTCCCATCGCGATCGCCAAGTTTTGACACTTCTGGATCAGACGGGCATTGCACCCTTCTTTACAGAGATTGTAACAGCAGACGAGGGCTTTCCTCGTAAGCCGGATCCAGCATCTATGTTGTATTTGAAGGAAAAGTACCAGATTCAAAATGGTCTGGTGATCGGAGATCGTCCGATCGATATCGAAGCCGGAAAGGCAGCTGGGCTCGCTACTTATTTATTTGATTCCATGCAAGCTCTCCACCAGTTTATTTTTGACTAGAAAAGGGAAATTATGACAGAGGATAAACAGCAAGAAATGCAAGCGCAAGAATATGATGCGAGTCAAATTCAGGTCTTAGAAGGTCTTGAAGCGGTTCGGATGCGTCCAGGTATGTATATTGGCTCAACCTCAAAAGAGGGTCTTCATCACTTGGTTTGGGAAATCGTTGATAACTCGATCGATGAAGCCTTGGCCGGTTTTGCCAGCCATATTGAAGTATTCATTGAACCGGATAATTCCATTACCGTTGTCGATGATGGACGTGGGATCCCTGTAGACATTCAGAAAAAGACAGGCCGTCCGGCCGTTGAAACCGTCTTTACAGTCCTTCACGCCGGAGGAAAATTCGGCGGAGGCGGCTACAAGGTTTCTGGCGGTCTTCACGGCGTAGGCTCATCTGTTGTTAATGCCCTATCGACCTCGTTGGATGTGCGTGTCTATAAAAATGGAAATATCTATTATCAAGAATACCAACGTGGGCATGTGGTTGATGATTTGAAGATTATCGGGGAGGCAGATCGGACAGGAACCACTGTTCACTTTGTACCAGATCCTGAAATCTTTACAGAAACAACAGTGTATGATTTTGATACATTGAACAAACGGATTCAAGAATTAGCATTCTTGAACCGAGGCTTGCGTATTTCCTTAACCGACAAGCGTGAGGGAATGAACCAAGAAAAGCATTACCACTATGAAGGTGGGATTGCAAGTTATGTGGAATACATCAACGAAAATAAAGATGTCATTTTTGAAACACCGATCTACACAGACGGTGAAATGGATGACATCACCGTTGAAGTAGCCATGCAATATACCACAGGCTACCACGAAACCGTCATGAGTTTTGCCAACAATATCCATACGCATGAAGGTGGAACCCATGAGCAAGGTTTCCGAACAGCTTTGACGCGTGTCATCAATGATTATGCTAAGAAAAATAAACTTCTAAAAGAAAATGAAGACAACCTGACAGGTGAGGATGTTCGGGAAGGGTTGACAGCTGTTATCTCAGTCAAACATCCAAACCCACAGTTTGAAGGGCAAACCAAGACCAAGCTCGGGAATTCTGAGGTCGTAAAAATCACCAATCGTCTCTTTAGCGATGCTTTCTCTGATTTCCTTTTGGAAAATCCACAAATTGCAAAGAAAATTGTTGAAAAAGGGATTTTGGCTGCCAAAGCTCGCGTAGCGGCCAAGCGTGCACGGGAAGTAACCCGTAAGAAATCAGGCCTTGAAATTTCCAATCTGCCTGGTAAATTGGCAGACTGTTCGTCAAACAATCCGCAAGAAACAGAACTCTTTATCGTCGAAGGGGATTCAGCAGGAGGATCTGCTAAATCAGGGCGTAATCGGGAATTCCAAGCAATCCTTCCAATTCGCGGGAAAATCTTGAACGTTGAAAAAGCAAGTATGGACAAGATTCTTGCCAATGAAGAAATTCGTAGCTTATTTACTGCTATGGGAACTGGTTTCGGTGCTGAATTTGATGTGACAAAGGCTCGTTACCATAAGTTGGTGTTGATGACGGATGCCGATGTCGATGGGGCCCACATTCGAACTCTTCTCCTAACCCTCATTTATCGCTATATGAAACCAGTTCTAGAAGCTGGTTATGTCTATATCGCTCAACCACCGATCTATGGCGTCAAAGTTGGAAGTGAAATCAAAGAGTATATCCAACCTGGTACCAACCAAGAAGCTCAATTGACAGCAGCTTTAGAACGATATTCAGAAGGTCGTTCAAAACCAACAATCCAACGCTACAAAGGTCTGGGTGAAATGGATGACCATCAATTATGGGAAACAACCATGAATCCTGAGCACCGCTTGATGGCGCGTGTATCTGTAGATGACGCGGCAGAAGCCGATCGGATTTTTGATATGTTAATGGGAGATCGAGTGGAACCTCGCCGTGAATTTATCGAAGAAAACGCTGAATATAGTACACTTGATGTATAAAATTCAACGATATTTCACCATTTATGGATATTTTATGGTATAATGACAAGGATTACATTCAAGTAATACGATGAAGGAGTTTTTTATATGTCTAGTGGACTAATTATTCTCATCATTATTGTTGCCCTTATCTTGATTGTCGGATATGTCGTCGCAGTAATTTTGAGAAAACGAAATGAAGCCTTACTGGCAGCACTGGAAGAACGAAAAGAAAAGTTATACAACCTTCCAGTCAACGATGAAGTAGAGGCTGTAAAAAACATGCATTTGATTGGTCAAAGTCAAGTTGCATTTCGCGAATGGAATCAAAAATGGGTAGATTTATCCTTAAATTCATTTGCAGATATTGAGAACAATCTCTTTGAAGCAGAAGGATTTAACAATTCTTTCCGTTTCTTGAAGGCCAAACAAGCGATTGACAATATCGAAAGCCAAATCCAATTGATCGATGAAGACATCAAAGCCATTCGCCAAGCCCTATCAGATCTTGAAGAGCAAGAACAAAAAAATAGTGGGCGCGTGGTTCACGCTTTGGATTTGTTTGAAAACCTTCAAAACGATGTGGCTTCAGATGTTGAGCGCTATGGAAGTGCCCTTCCTGAGATCGAAAAACAAATCAGTAACATCCAATCTGAGTTCTCTCAATTTGTGACCTTGAATTCATCAGGAGATCCAGTTGAAGCGGCAGAAATTTTGGATACAGCTGAGAACCATATCGTGGCGTTGTCTCATATTGTTGAGCGTGTTCCTGAAATTGTAACAGCTCTTCAATCCGAACTTCCAGACCAGTTGGATGATTTGGAAAGTGGTCACCGCAAGCTGTTAGAATCTGGTTATCATTTCGCAGAAACAGATATCGAATCTCGCTTCCAACAATTGCATTCTTCCTTGAAGAACAATATGTCAAATGTCTCTGCGCTTGAATTGGACAATGCCATTTATGAAAATGAGCAAATCCAAGAAGAGATTGATGCCTTGTATAGCATCTTTACACGTGAAATTGAGTCGCAAAAAGTTGTGCACAAATTAGTTAAGCAATTGCCAGGCTATTTAAAACACGCAAAAGAGAACAATAGCAATCTTGCCTCTGAGGTAGAACGCCTTGAAAAAGCTTTTGAAATCAATGATATGTTCAGTCGTCAATTGAAAGATTTAGAAGCTGAGTTGGCTGCCCAAGAAGGTGTTGTCGAAGATGCGGTTAGTGATTCATCTGAAACACAAAAAGCCTACTCTATCTTAGAAGAAGAGTTAGAAGCAATTGAAGATCGTTTGAAAGAGATTGAAGATGAACAAATTAGCTTGAGCGATTCCCTTTCAAAAATCGAAAAAGACGATGCCAATGCACGTCAAAAGGTTAATATTTATGCCAACCGTTTGCATGCGATCAAACGATACATGGACAAGCGCAATTTGCCAGGTATCCCACAAGAATTCTTAGAAATTTTCTTTACAGCAAGCAATAATACCGAAGCCTTGGTAGCAGAATTGGAAGCTGATAAAGTCAACATTGAAAATTCAAACCGCATGTTGGAAATCTTGACCAATGACATGAATGAATTGGAAGAAGCCGCTTATCGTATTGTTCAAAATGCTACCTTGACAGAGCAATTGTTGCAATACTCCAACCGCTACCGTTCATTTGATGATCATGTACAAGCAGCCTTCGACCAAGCACTCTATATTTTTGAACATGAATATGATTATAGTGCCTCTTTCAAAGTGATCTCAGATGCTTTGGAAATGGTTGAAATGGGTGTAACAGAACGTTTTGTCACATCTTACGAAAAAACACGCGAACAAATTCGCTTCTAAGTACTGAAAACGACTTCATTAGAGGTCGTTTTTTTAGTCCTATAGTTTATTGAAACTTGAAATTAGGGCCCTATTTTTGTATAGTAAAAGAGAGATTGGAGAGGATCATGGATGTAAAGGGATTGCTTGTCATGGATGTAGATGGGACCTTGGTGCAAGAAGAAGGAATTGATCTTTTAGCGCATCAAGCTGGTGTAAGAGAGAAAGTCGCACGTCTCACCTCCAAAGCCATGAATGGCCACCTAGATTTTTCATCTTCTTTGCATGAACGGGTGGCCCTTCTGAAAGGACTTGAGACCTCGGTATTCGCTGATCTACAGAAACAAATAAAAGTGAACCCAGGTGCTGAGCAACTCATCACGGAATTGCATCAAAGGGGCTACAAAGTCGGTCTTGTATCGGGTGGCTTTCATGAATTGATTGATCCACTTGCATCCGCTTTAGAGATTGATCTGGTTTGTGCCAATCGTCTGGAATCAAAGCAGGGCTACCTGACAGGACGTGTCTATGGTCCGATCGTTACGCCTGAAGGGAAGAGGGAAAAACTCCTGACCTGGGCTAATCAGTACCATCTTAGGCTGAACCAAACCGTCGCCATGGGAGATGGAGCCAATGACCTTCCCATGATAGAGGCTGCGGGTATTGGGATAGCCTTTATGGCAAAGCCCATTGTAGCTGAAAAAGCTCCCTATCACATTGAAAAGAGAGATCTTAGTCAAGTTCTAAACATCATAGACCAACATGGAAAGGACAAGAAATGCACATCCTTTTAGCACCTGATTCGTTTAAAGAATCTTTATCCGCAAAACAAGTAGCAGAAGCCCTAGAAAAAGGCTTTAAAGAGTCCCTGCCGGAAGCAACTTTCGACCTGCTCCCTATTGGAGATGGGGGAGAAGGAACCATGGATACCTTGGCAGATGTGTTAGCCTTAAAAAAAGAGCAGGTCTCCGTCACGGGACCCTTTGGAAATCCAGTCCTAATGCCCTACTACCGGAGAGAGCAGATGGCTTTTTTTGAGATGGCAGCACTAGTCGGGTTAGAGTCTATCCCAGTTGATCAACGTCATCCTCTAGAACTAGAAACTCGGGGAATTGGTGAACTGATATTGCACCTAGTCGATCAAGGTGTGCAAACGATTTGTGTGGGAATTGGCGGTTCTGCGACGAATGATGGTGGGATTGGAATGGCAGCTGGACTTGGGGTAGCCTTCTATGATGATCAAGGCCATCTGCTTCGTCCTGTGGGGGCTTCGCTCGGTCGTGTGGCTAGAATAGATACCAGTGCGGTTCCAAAAGCTTTACAAAACATCGAACTCCAAGTCTTAACGGATGTGACCAACCCCTTATGCGGACCTCAAGGAGCAACCTTTATTTTTGGTGGTCAGAAGGGTCTAAATCCTCTCTTAATTCCAGCGGTTGATCAGGCCATGCAAAGCTTCTACCAATTAGTAGATCCTTGCATCTTATCAATGCCATGTGCTGGTGCTGGAGGAGGGATGGCTGCAGGTTTAGTGGCCTTTGCAGGAGGTCACATTTCCTCTGGAATTGAAAAGAGTCTCGATTTAATTGATTTTGACCGCAAGGTTCAAAGGGCTGATTTAGTGGTAGTTGGTGAAGGAAGAATGGATCAGCAATCCCTTTCAGGGAAGGCTCCAGTTGGCGTAGCGAAACGAACGCCAGCCGGCATTCCGGTCATTGCTATCTGTGGTAGCTTAGGGGCTGATTTACCTAGCTTTCCAAGTCACAATATAAGCGCTGCTTTTTCTATTGTACCAGGTCCTTGCCAGGTTTCTGAAGCCCTCGGAAATGCAGAAAAAAATCTAATTTCTTGTGCACGAAATATTGGCCAATTACTAAATATTCAGTAAAAAGAAACCCAATGGATTGGATTTTTCCATTGGGTTTTCTTTAGCCAAAGAGCCGTTTCCATAAGGATGGTTTTTTGCTTATAGGAGCTTTGTTCTCCTCTTCAAATAACTGGGAATACTGGAGTCTCATATCAGTTGGATCGATTCCAGACGGGTGGTCTGTATGGATGATGAGGCCGAAAGGAGAGTTCTTGCAATCATCCGAAACAATACTTGCAACAATTTCTTGTTCTTTTGTCATTTTTAAATACTGAAGTTGGTAGGATTCATCCAAGGAAGGTGAAATCTTGACAAAGACAGGTTGGAAATGATCAGAACTATCCGTCAGGATGGTTGGAAAGTTTTGGAGAAGGGCCTTCTCGCGTGCGTCAGCTAGACTACAAGAAGCGATGACCCGCTCGCTATAAGTCTCTAAAAAACGACGCTGCTCATCGGGATGAAGTCGACTAGGCCCAGCAGCTTTTTCTAAAATAGTTTTATTGATATCTGTCATACCTTTAGTATAGCATAAAGGAGGGAAGAAAAGGAGAAGGAGAACGAAAAAAATGGAAAGGATCAAAATTCCATTTGGATCCATCGATGAAACCGTTTTTATGTTAAAAAGTTCTCAAATTTCAAAGATTTCCTTGTTTTTTCTTGAAAAAATAAGCTAATTAAGGTATGATAGAGGTGTAAAAAATATAACTCATAAGGAGAGTAGAAAATGTCAATTATTACTGATGTTTACGCTCGCGAAGTCCTAGACTCACGCGGTAACCCAACACTTGAAGTAGAAGTTTATACTGAATCAGGTGCTTTCGGACGTGGTATGGTTCCATCAGGAGCTTCTACTGGTGAACACGAAGCAGTTGAACTTCGTGATGGTGATAAATCTCGTTACGGTGGTCTTGGTACTCAAAAAGCTGTTGACAACGTAAACAACATTATTGCTGAAGCTATTATCGGTTATGATGTACGTGATCAACAAGCTATCGACCGTGCTATGATCGCTCTTGACGGTACTCCTAACAAAGGTAAATTGGGAGCTAACGCTATCCTTGGTGTGTCTATCGCCGTTGCTCGTGCAGCTGCTGACTATCTTGAAATCCCACTTTACAGCTACCTTGGTGGATTCAACACTAAAGTTCTTCCAACTCCAATGATGAACATCGTTAACGGTGGTTCTCACTCAGATGCTCCAATTGCTTTCCAAGAATTCATGATCGTACCTGCTGGTGCACCATCATTCAAAGAAGCTCTTCGTTGGGGTGCTGAAATCTTCCACGCTCTTAAGAAAATCCTTAAATCTCGTGGACTTGAAACAGCCGTAGGTGATGAAGGTGGTTTCGCTCCTCGTTTCGAAGGAACTGAAGATGGTGTAGAAACTATCATCGCTGCTATCGAAGCTGCTGGTTATGTTCCAGGTAAAGATGTATTTATCGGATTTGACTGTGCATCATCAGAATTCTACGATAAAGAACGTAAAGTATACGACTACACTAAATTCGAAGGTGAAGGCGCTGCTGTTCGTACTGCTGAAGAACAAATCGCTTACCTTGAAGGATTGGTTGACAAATACCCAATCATCACTATCGAAGATGGTATGGATGAAAACGACTGGGAAGGTTGGAAAGCTCTTACTGAACGTCTTGGTAAGAAAGTTCAATTGGTTGGTGACGACTTCTTCGTAACAAATACTGACTACCTTTCACGTGGTATCAAAGAAAAATGTGCTAACTCAATCCTTATCAAAGTTAACCAAATCGGTACTCTTACTGAAACATTCGATGCTATCGAAATGGCTAAAGAAGCTGGTTACACTGCCGTTGTATCACACCGTTCAGGTGAAACTGAAGATTCAACAATCGCTGACATCGCAGTTGCAACAAACGCAGGACAAATCAAGACTGGTTCACTTTCACGTACAGACCGTATCGCTAAATACAACCAATTGCTTCGTATCGAAGATCAACTTGGTGAAGTTGCTGAATACCGTGGATTGGAATCATTCTACAACTTGAAAAAATAATCTAGTTTACTAGCTAGACTAAAAAGAGGCTGGGACAAAAGTCCTAGCCTCTTCTTGTTTTTGGATTGTCGAGCAAGACGCAGTGGTTGAGTGGGCTCTACTACGCTGATTTCATCAGCTTTTACAGCCCTACTCAACTTTGCGGAGGTGGGACAACGAAATCGAATTCTAACGAATGACCGATTTCTGTCCCACTCTCTTTTTTTAAAAATCTAGCCAAACAAAAACTCCCCAACACATGGTTGAGGAGTTACTCTATTCTTAGAACAAATCTTTCAGTTTGTCCAAGGCACCGCTGACCATTTCGTTTCCTGAAACCAGGCCTTTTGCTTGTTCAAGGTAGTCACCGAGGTTGTCTTAAACAATTTACGTGATTTGTTTTATAGCTATTTACAAGTTGAAGCATATAATAGATAGATTTTATGACTTAGAGATATTAGAAAAATATTCTAGGGTGCGGATTAATTGGGCTGTGAAACTCATTTCATTATCGTACCAAGCTACCGTCTTCACAAGATAATTTTGTCCATCTGTAGTGACTTCTGTTTGCGTTGCATCGAAGATTGAACCATGGGTATCACCGATAATATCACTAGAGACAATGAAATCTTCATTATAGGCAAAACTTTCATTTTGTGCAGCTTTCATTGCTGCATTTACCTCTTCGACAGTAACGGGTGTTTTTACGAGACTAACTAGTTCTGTAAGAGAACCAGTAGGAGTTGCCACACGTTGTGCATGGCCTTTTAGCAAACCATCTAATTCTGGAATAACAAGCCCAATAGCTTTGGCAGCACCAGATGAAGTTGGAACCGTATTTACTGCAGCAGCTCTCGCACGTCGTAAATCACCTTTGCGATGAGGAGCATCAAGCGTCATTTGATCTCCAGTATAGCTATGAATAGTTGTCATAGTCCCAACTAGAATTCCGAATTTCTTATTTAAAGTGTTAGCCATGGGTGCGAGACAGTTCGTTGTGCATGAACCTGGTGAAATGACTGTTTCTTCACCAGTCAAGGTTTTATGATTGACATTAAATACAACGGTTTTGACATCATTTCCACCAGGTGCGGTAATAATTACTTTCTTTGCACCACCATTTTTATGAAGATGTTTTTCGGCTTTTTCTTTTGTTGCAAAGAAACCTGTTGCTTCCAATACAATGTCAACTCCTGAAGAAGCCCAATCAATTTTTTCAGGATCAGGCTCACTCGTGACTTTGATAAACTTGTTGTTAATGACGAAACCATCTTCTTTAACATCAATTGTTCCCTCAAATTTCCCTTGGGTACTATCATATTTTAAAAGATGAGCTAACATTTTTGAATCAGTTAAGTCATTGACGTGAGTAACTTCTATATTATCAAGTGTTTGGATTCGACGCAAAGCTAAGCGACCAATACGACCGAATCCATTTATTCCAACTTTAACAACCATTTTATTCTCCTCCTTCATCCTATTTCAACATCTGAGTAAATTGTTAAAAATGGTTGAGAAAACTAATCGTGATATTCCCCACGAGCCCATTTTGCATTTTCTTCGTCAAAGATATGATCATTAGCAGCTACATCTGGAGTCACTTCAGAAAGCTTATCAATTTTGGCAATCAACTTTTCTTTTTCAGGATTTGGATTATATTTAGTATTGATAAATTCATCTACAATGTTATTAATAAAATTAATACCGAGAATGGCTCCACCAAAGGCTACAATATTTGCATTGAGATTTTCACGTGCAGCACGAGCTGTTACTACGTCTCCAACAAGGGTTACTCGAGTACCAGGGACTTTATCAGCAGCAACTGCAATACCAACACCTGTACCACAAAGGGCAACACCAAAGTCAGCATTTCCCTTCACAACTTCTTCAGCAATCAAGCGGCCGTAAATAGGGTAGTGGGTGCGGACAAAGTCGTAAGTACCGACATCAATAACTTCATGTCCTTGTTCTTTGAGGTGTTTAGAAATCTTCATTTTTACATCTGTTACAATATGGTCACAACCGAGTGCAATTTTCATAGTATTCCCTCCTAGCAGAGTTTGTTTAGCATATCAATGCGGACTTGGTGACGTCCAGCGTCATAGTCATGTTCCAAAAAAGTTTTTACAATTTCAACCGCAAGAATATCTCCAGTAATTCCAGAACCGAGATTAATAATTGGAGTGGAATTGTGTCGAATGGTCATCATGGCTGAGTGTTCATCGGAAACCGCTGCACAGATAATCCCCTTAAACTTATTGGCAGCCATAAAAGAATGACCATACTTATCGAAAAGAATCGCACGAGCGTATTCATGTTTGCGAAATTCTTGAACAGCATTGACAGTAGAGTCTACAAAATCCTCTGAACCATGTGTAGAGTTGAGATCAATAACTTCATAACCGGAATGAAGCAAAAAGTTTTTGACAGTTTCTTTTAATTGGAAACCATCTCGGTCAGTAGCTAAAATGACTTTCATAAGAACCTTCTTTCTTTACTTTAGCTATAGAAAGGATGCAAGAAGCATCTTTTTAACGATATAGAAGATAATCTTTATCTTCAATTTAAGTATAGACCCTCTGAAAATATTTGTCAAGAATTTATATAAAAAAGTTGAGGAAAAATTCCCCAACTATTTTTGATGATGATTGATCCAGTTTCGAACATCTGTTAAATCATAGTTCATTTCAGCCTGAAAAGCAACTTGACTGAGGGTGATAGAAGTGAGAGTGGAGACCAACGTATTTTCAATAACATCCAGTGAATTGGTGACAACGCATCTCTTGGCTTTTTTTCCTTCTTCCTCTCCCAAGAATCTTTTTAGAAGGTTTTGACTTTCAAAAATACGATTTTTCCCTTCGATAGCAACAAAGACATCATAAAAACTAATCTGGCTCAGAGGTCTTGAAAGAGCAATGCCTCCATTTTTTCCTCGAACGGATTTTACTAATCCTTCATTATCTAATAGTTTAATAATTTTTTTTAAATAGGAATCCGAAACCCCTAATCGTTCACTCAAGAAAATCGAATTGATATATTCTCCTTCTGGTAGTTGATCAAGCATGAGTAGAACGTAGATAGACTGTTCCCATCCAGATGATAAATGCATCTGTGTACCTCCGTATATAAAGATAATTCACATCCATAATACCAGTATAGACTTTTTTTTATGATTTCTCAATATACAGTGGGATAAAAGATTTTTGAAATTATTTGGGGATTTCTTGACATTTGTTTTAAAACGAGTAAAATAAAAGACAAAAAATATCTTTAATATCTTTTAAAGGAGTAGTCATGAAAAATAAATCGAATTTTATCTTTTTGTCAGCCATATTATTGACAACGATTTTTATGGGATCCTCTTTTCCAACGGGGAAGTACTTGATCGCTGTTGAACAGACACCCCCTCTATTAATTGGAGGTGTGCGGTTCATGATTGCGGGAGCCTTGATGTTAGCTTTAAAATGTTTACATGGGAACTGGTCCTCTATTATTCCTAAGAGTGGAGCAAGAATAGGTAAGGGTTTTGTTCTTGTAATGATAATCGGACTCTTGCAAACTGCTGGAACTATGGGGTTTTTGAATCTTGCTTTAGCTTATGGCCTGTCGTCCTCTATGTCATCGATTATCCTCTTTACCAATCCGCTTTGGTTAGCCTTGTTAGCTCATTTTCTTCTAAAGGATCAACTGACCTTCAAAAAAATTAGTGCGCTACTATTAGGAGTTGCAGGAGTTGTGACATGCATTGGATGGGATGGTTCTGCTTTTAGTTTAGGAGCCTTGTTTGCCTTACTAGGTTCTTTTTGTTGGTCTGTCAATACGATTATCACTAAAAAAGTCCCATTTGATAATGGACCTTGGATTTTTACCGGTTGGCAATTATTGCTTGGAGGTATTTTCCTCTATCTATTTTCATTACCCCTACATGAAAGTTATGATTTTTTGCATTTAGGATTTTGGGGCTGGATTTGGTTTGTTTGGTTAATTATACCTGCTTCTGTAGGCTCTTTTGGATTGTGGTTCTTTAGTTTAGGTCAAAAAGGAGCAACGACAGCTAGTAGTTTCTTATTCTTGGTTCCGGTATTTTCTACACTCTTTTCAATTATAGGTTTGCATGAAGCCTTTACGTTAAACTTGTTGATAGGTGGAGCAATGGTAGTATTTGCTTTAATTTTGGTAAATTGGAAGCAGCAGTGAAATTAAGTATACAATAAAAAGAGAGTGGGACAGAAATCGGTAATTCGTTAGAATTCGATTTCGTCGTCCCACCTCCGCACAGTTGAATAGGGCTGTAAAAGCTGATGAAGTCAGCGTAGTAGAGGCCACTCAACCACTGCGTCTTGCTCGACAATTCAAAGACAATTGAGAGGCTAGGACTTTTGTCCCAGCCTCTTTTTGATCAGAGAATTCTTCCTTAAAATGGAATCATTGTGAGTTTCATAAAAATAATTTCTTAGAACAAACCTTTCAGTTTCTCCAAGGCACCGCTGACCATTTCGTTTCCTGAAACCAGCCCTTTTGCTTGTTCAAGATAGTCACCGAGGTTGTCTTTGTTGTCTTCAACAAATTTCTTTGCAGCATCGAAATCTTTCTTTTCGATCATTTCTTTTACTTGATTAAATAAGTCCATTGGATTCATGCTTGGATCTCCTAAAATATAATGTATGAAGTCGGGCGTCTGCCGTTTTCTCATCTATTTAATCATTTTTTGAAAGGTTTGACAACTGAAACGACTTAGTGAAAAACGGTACAAACGGCTTCTGGAACGTAAAAGTCATGGGATAATGAAGACAACCGTCCAGTCTCTGGATCTCGTTTGAAAACAGTGGCATTTGGAGAATCCTGATGGGCTGCAATGAGGTAGTGTTGATCGGGACTGAGGGTGAAATCACGAGGATTGAGGCCATCTGTTGGGACAATCTCGATGAGTTTTAAGCTTCCGTCAGCGATCACTTCAAATACAGCAATGGAATTGTGTGCACGATTAGAGGCATAGAGGAATTTTCCGTCAGCTGAGTGCTTAATGGCGGAAGCCCATTTTTGGCCGTCATAATCTTCAGGGAGGGTTGAAACGGTTTGGAAGTGTTCAAATTCACCCATACCATCATAGAAGAGCACATCGATGGTAGCATTTAATTCATTGATCAGATAAGCGATCTTATGATGGGGATGAAAGACAAGGTGTCGAGGTCCTGCCCCTGGTGCCGTTTGGTAGTGATGGAGAAGGGTTAACTTTCCTTGATCGCTAACCTCATAAGTATGCAGGCTATCGGTACCCAGATCACAGGTAATCAAGTACTGATCTGGTGTCAGATCAGCGAAGTGAACATGGGGACTGGCTTGATTTTCGTGTGGTCCCTTGCCTTCGTGAGTGTCTTGGTCGATGAGGCTCAGCTGGCCATCGCCTTCTATCTTGTAGACGAGGACTTGGCCTTTATGGTAGTTGGCCCCGTAGACGAGTTGGCGTTTGTCATCTACTGAGACGTAACAAAGAGGAGCCCCCTCTTCAACAACGTGATTGAGCGGTTGAAAATCTGCTGTGAAACTGGCAATGCCACCTTTTCCGTCTTGGGCACCGACACTGTAGAGATTCCCTTTTTCTGAAAATGCGATAAAGGTTGGATTAGGCTCGGCTGCCACTAGTTCAAGATCGCTCAAGTTCCCTGTTTCAGGGTCAAATTGCGCCTTGTAGATTCCTTTGGATTCTTTTTTGGTATAGGTTCCGAAATAAATTGATTGAGACATAGGTCACCTCGCTTGATTTGTTAGCTTTATTATATCAAAGCTCCTATGGGAAGGCAATTGCTAGTTGGATGTTGGAAAACTGGCTTCCTTCTTTCTGAATTTGCAAGTTTTTTCATAACTTCAAGCTCAAAAAATGCTAAAATAGAAGCATGTTGAAATGAAAAGGAGTTTTCTGTGGAAAATAAAGAGAAACAGTTTAGTCTATCTTGGTTTTTTAGATGGTTTTTAGATAACAAGGCGATCACGGTATTTTTAGTCACCTTACTCTTGGGCTTGAACCTCTTGGTTTTAAGCAAAATCACCTTTATTTTTATTCCGGTTTTTGAGTTTGCAGGAGCAGTCATGTTGCCTGTCATTATTTCTGGTTTGCTTTATTACCTGCTTAACCCTATTGTTGATTTTCTTGAAAAGAAGGGGCTCAAGCGAATTTTTGCGATTTCCCTTGTTTTTTTCTTGATCGCTGTGCTCTTGGTTTGGGGGCTTGCAGTGGTGATTCCAGCTGTCCAACGACAAGTGGTGAGTTTCTTTCATAACCTGCCAACTTATTTGGAGAAGGCCAATGCAACTATTGACGATTTTCTAGACAATCGCGTCTCATCTGATATCAAACCCCAGTTGGATGAGATCACCAAAGAATTGTCTGCAAATATTACGGCTTGGGCGAGCACGATTTCGGGCCGTGCGGTCAATTGGGTCAGCAATTTGATTGGCATCGCCTCACAAGTGATTGTGGCCTTGATCATTATGCCTTTTATCGTTTTTTATCTTCTTCGAGATGGAAAAAATCTAAAGGGTCACATTGTTCGGTTCTTACCAACCAAGATTCGCAAACCTGCTGAACAAGTTCTCTCAGATGTCAATACGCAACTTTCCAACTATGTTCGGGGGCAAATCACGGTGGCTATTGTCGTGGCCATTATGTTTATCATCTTCTTTAAGATCATTGGCTTGCGCTATGCCGTGACACTGGGGATCTCTGCGGGGATTTTGAATTTGATCCCTTACTTGGGTAGTTTTCTAGCCATGTTGCCAGCTCTAGTCTTGGGCTTGGTGGCAGGACCAGAAATGTTTATTAAGGTCTTGATTGTATTTGCCGTGGAGCAAACCATTGAAGGACGTTTTGTATCACCTTTGGTTTTGGGAAGCCAGTTGAATATCCATCCCATCACCATTTTATTTGTCTTATTGACATCAGGTTCGATGTTTGGGATCTGGGGCGTTTTCCTTGGGATTCCAGTCTATGCGTCTGCCAAGGTGGTGATCGGAGCCATCTTTGAATGGTACAAGGAAGTCAGTGGTTTGTACGAAGAAGAGCATGAAATAGTAGAGGAAAAACACAGTGAGTCATAGTCAACAAATGGTAGAGGCTCTTGAAAAGCAAGAGCTAAATGAAGCTGAAGAACAATTTCAAAAAGCCTTGTTAGAGGATGATCAAGCAGAGCTATTAGATTTGGGGCAATACCTTGAAAGCATTGGATTTTATCCTCAAGCGAGAGAAGTCTATGAACAAATTGCAGAAACCTATCCAGAAGTATATCTGAGTTTGGCGACTATTCTGGCAGAGGATGGTCAGACGGATCAGGCTTTTGCTTATTTGGAAGAAATTGGTCCGGAATCAAACTGGTATGTGGCCAGTCTCTTGGTTAAGGCCGATCTCTATCAGTTGGAAGGTTTAGCGGACGTTGCGCGTGAAAAATTGGTCGAGGCAGCCAGCCTCTCGGATGATCCTATTATTCAATTAGGGCTTGCAGAGATTGATTTGGAATTGGAACATTACCAAGAAGCTATTCAAGAATATGCCCAGTTGGACAATCGGGAAATCTTGGAAGCGACAGGAATTTCTACTTATCAACGGATTGGGTTTGCCTATGCCAATCTTGGTAAGTTCGAAGCGGCTGTGCCCTTCTTAGAGAAAGCTTTGGAAATTGAGTTTGATGATCAGATTGCTTATGAATTAGCGACTTTATTGTCCGACCAAGAAGAATACCAAAAAGCCCTGATCTACTTCAAACAAATTGACACCTTGTCGCCTGATTTTGAAGGCTATGAGTACGGGTATGCCTTGGCCTTGCAGGCAGAAAATGATCGCGAAAAAGCACTTGAGATTGCCAAACAAGGGATTGGGAAGAATCCCTTTGATGCACAGTTGAAGCTTCTTGCCTCTCAGCTTTCATATGAATTGCACCAGACAAAGCAAGCAGAAACTTACCTGTTAGAAGCCAAAGAAATAGCGGAGGATGTGGAAGAGATTGCTCTGCGTCTGACTACCCTGTATCTGGAGCAGGAACGTTTTGACGAAGTCTTAGATTGGCAACATGAAGAAATTGAAACGGTTGTCACCCGTTGGAACATTGCCCGTGCCTTAGCTGCCTTAGAGAAAACAGAAGAGGCGGTTTCTGCCTACCAAGAGCTTTATGAAGACTTGAAGGACAATCCAGAATTCCTCGAAGCCTATGTTTATCTGTTGCGTGAGGCTGGAGATGTGACAAGGGCGCGTGAAGTGGCCAATCAGTATTTGGCGATTGTGCCAGACGATGTGCAAATGCAGTCCATCTATGATAGTTTATAAGAAAAACTAACTAGTGAAGTTTTGGGACAGTTTGTGGTATACTGGTAGAAGATAGAATGAGGAGAGAAACATGGAACCAGTGAAACTTTTTCAATACAATACTTTGGGGGCCCTGATGGCTGGTCTTTATGGGGGATCCTTTACCATTGGAGAGCTTTTAGAACATGGAGATCTGGGAGTTGGAACGCTTGATTCTATTGATGGGGAGTTGATCGTGCTAGATGGCAAGGCATATCAGGCCAAGGGATCAGGCGACCATCCTGAAATTGTCGAAGTTTCTCCGGATGCCAAGGTTCCTTATGCAGCAGTCGTTCCCCACCAAGCTGAGGTGATTTTCCGCCAACGCTTTGAAATGACGGACGAGGAATTGGAAGCTCGTATTGAATCTTATTACGATGGGGAAAATCTTTTCCGCTCCATTAAGATTCATGGTGACTTTGCCAAGATGCATGTCCGCATGATTCCAAAATCAACACCAGAGATGAAGTTTGCAGAGGTTGCAACCCATCAGCCAGAGTATACATGTGAAAACGTGACGGGAACCATCGTCGGTTTTTGGACACCTGAGATTTTCCATGGTGTGAGTGTAGCGGGTTATCATTTGCACTTTATTTCGGATGACCATACCTTTGGTGGTCATGTGATGGATTTTGTGATTACAGAAGGGATCGTAGAAGTCGGAGCGATCGATCAGCTGGATCAACGTTTTCCAGTCCAAGACCGTCAGTACCTCTTTGCCAAATTCAATGTCGATGAGGTCAAAGAAGACATCAATAAAGCAGAATAAAAGGTTGAGCGTCGCCCAACCTTTTTGCTTTTGACATCAGTCTGTTAGTTTCATGGCTTTGATTTTTTCTTCTTCTGGGGTAACCCGCAGAGTTTTCTGGCCGGTATAGGTCACAAAGCCTGGTTTTCCGCCAGTTGGTTTATTGAGTTTCTTGGTTTCGATCATATCGACTTGGACCAGGTTGGAGAGGCGACCTTTGGAGAAGTAGGCTGCCAACTCTGCGGCATCGGTCTTCACTTCATCTGTTGGATTGAGATTTCCGGTAATGACCACGTGGCTGCCTGGGATATCTTTGGCATGGAACCAGAGTTCGTCTTTTTTAGCGATCTTAAAGGTCAGTTCATCGTTTTGCAGATTATTACGACCCACTAAAATGATGGTTTTTCCATCACTGGCCAGATATTTCTCTGGTTTTTTTCGCTTATGGATTTTCTCACGGTGGCGCCGTTTGATAAAGCCAGTCTGGATCAACTCTTCACGAATCTCTGCCACCTCAGCTAGGCTCGCTTGAGAAAGGGCTGTTTCAACCGTTTCAAGATAAGAAATGGTTTCCTTGGTTTCTTGAATGAGGATGGTTAAATGTTTGACGGCTTCCTTTAACTTCTGGTAGCGTTTGAAGTAGCGTTGGGCATTTTGGTTGGGGGTCAGAGCCTTATTGAGCTGGATGGTGATGGGCTCGTTGGTATAGTAGTTATCCAAAACCACCTGATCTTGGTCGTTTGGCACTTGGTGGAGGAAGGTTGTCAGGAGTTCCCCCTTTTGACGAAATTCTTCCGCATTGTCGGTCGCTGCTAACTCAGCTTCTTGCTTGGCTAATTTTTTTCGGTTCTTTTCAAGATCATTTTCGACCTTCCGGATCAATTCGCTGGCCTGTTGTTGCACCCGATCGCGCTCAGCCTTATCTCGGTAATAGTCATCTAGCAGATCTGAAAGTGTCTCAAACGTTTGACTGGTCGCATCTGCAAAGGGAATAGCCGAGAAGGATTTGGTGGTGAGGCGAGGCTCAGTAGGAGACTCGAAAAAGGCACGAAAGGTCTTTAATTTTTCATCGGATTCAAGTCGCTTGGCTAATTCTTGGGCAGTGTCTCGACCAAGACCTTGAAAGTATTTTTGAAGGTTTTTGGGGCTTAACTCTTCCTTGTGAAGAAGGGCAAAAAGGGCTTCATCCTTGATTGTAAAAGGATTGACCGCATCCGTTTTTGGAGGTGCAATATAGGTAGAGCCGGGGAGAATGGTCCGATAACTATTTTGCGAGAAGCCCACATGTTTGATGGCTTCGATGATTTTATTGCTGGTCCGGTCCAGGAGAATAATATTACTGTGCTTGCCCATGATTTCGATCATCAAACTGACAGAAATGGCATCTCCGATTTCGTTTTTATTTGAGACTCGGATTTCGAGAATTCGGTCGTTCTCTAATTGCTCGATCCCTTCAATGACGGCACCCTGAAGATACTTGCGCATCACCATGATAAAGGTGTTGGGAAAGGCAGGATTTTCAAAGTTGGTCTGGGTCAGTTGGATCCGTCCAAAAACAGAATGGGCAGAGAGCAAGAGTTTTTGGTTTTTCCGATTGCCTCGGACTTGGAGCACCAATTCCTGCTCGAAGGGTTGATTAATTTTTTGAATGCGTCCACTTAGGAGTTGAGCCTTCAATTCTTGCACCATATGGTGTAAAAAAAATCCATCAAAAGACATGGGATTCCTCATCATTCTAGCGTTTATTCTAGTAAATTATATCAAAATTAGAGAGGAAAGCCCAGAGAGAAGATGGGGACTAGAAAGAAAATGAATCAGAAATTGCGAACGTTTTCAAAAAAATGCAGAAAAAGTATTGACATTTTTGAAAGAAAACTTTAAAATGTAAGAAATTAGAAAAGTAGTAAATGAAAGTTTCAAGAGAGCCCACGGTTGCTGAGAGTGGGTAGCGGCAGTTTATGAAATTGGACTAATGATAATAAGATGAATTTGAAACAATAAAAATTCGGTTGGCACACCTTATCGTGCAACTTGTTGTTAGACAAGACTGAGATATGGGAGGAGACTATCCTTTTCCCATAAGTGAGGTGGCACCGCGATGACACGTCCTCACATAGCTTTTGCTATGTGTGGGCGTGTTTTTTGTTTTAGATGAGAAGGGAGTAACTGATGAAGAAACGATGGCGTCGCAGTCTTTAGAAAACTGTAAAGAAGAATAAAAAAAGTAGAGGTAGGAAACATGAAAAATAAACGCTTAATGGGAATTATTGGTTTGATTGCAGCGGCAGTCATTGGGACAGCGATCTATTCAGCTACAGCAGGTAAAGGCAATAAGGCGGCTACTGGCAATGAAAAGGCCAAAGTTGGGGTCTTGCAGTTGGTCAGCCACCCTTCTCTTGACTTGATCTACAAGGGAATTCAAGATGGTTTGGCTGAAGAAGGTTATGACAAGGACAAAGTGGACATTGATTTCCTCAATGCAGAAGGCGATCAAAACAAGGTTGCAACCATGAGTAAACAATTGGTAGACAAGGATAACCAAGTCTTGATTGGGATTGCAACCCCATCTGCTCAAGGTTTGGCTAGTGCTACAAAAGACAAACCCATCGTCATGGGAGCTGTTACTGATCCGGTCGGCGCGAACTTGGTGAAAGACCTGAAGAAACCAGGTGGGAATATCACGGGGGTTTCTGACCATAATCCAACGAAGCAACAATTGAAATTGATCAAAGAGTTGACTCCAAACGTAAAAACAATTGGGGTTCTCTACTCAACCAGTGAAGACAATTCCAAATCTCAAGTAGAAGAATTTACAAAATTGGCTGAAAAAGCAGGCTACAAGGTGGTTCCGTATTCTGTCCCTTCAACAAATGAAATTGCTTCTACCGTGTCTGTTATGTCAGGCAAAGTCGATGCCATTTGGGTTCCAATCGATAATACCATTGCTTCAGCCTTCTCTACGGTTGTCGAAGCAAACAAAACAGCTAAAAAACCAATCTTCCCAAGTGCGACGGCCATGGTAGAAGCAGGTGGTCTTGGTTCAGTCGTTGTTGACCAACACGATCTTGGTGTGGCAACTGGTAAAATGGCTGCCAAGATTTTGAAAGGTCAAAAACCTGCAGACACACCTGTTGAAATCTTCTCAAACGGTAAGTCTGTCATCAACAAAAAAGTCGCAGATGAATTAGGCATTACCATTCCTGAATCTGTCTTGAAAGAAGCTGGACAAGTCATTAAATAAAAACCAAATGAATAAGAAGAATGGAAGGGGAATTTGGCTTTGGCAGGTCTTTCAATCGGGATCTTTGAGGAGAAAGAAATGAACGTTAGGATAACAGATCTTCATCCGACCCAACTATACTTATCAGAAAAGAAGTTACAAGCTATCCAGATGCTTGATCAGTCGGCAGAAATCATCAATGTGGATCCAATTAGTATTCTTGCATATGGAAATCGCTTCTTGATTACAGACGGGCATCACAGGGCTTATCAGGCTTTATTGGCAGGTCGGGATATGATTTCTGCTGAGTTTGATAGAGATGGTGGCGATGCCTTGTATGCTCTCTATGCGCAAGCTTGCGAGGAAAGAAAGATAGACTCTATTCTGGATTTAAAAAATCGTATCTTACCCCAAGATGAGTATGAAGCAAAATGGTATAACTGGTGTGATGGTTTTAACCAAGCCGCAACTCTTCTATTGAAAAGAAAAGCAGATGAAGAATAGAGAATGCCCTGAGTCTTGTTCCCTTTTCTATTGAAATTAGTCTCATCTAACTTGTTTTTTAACTAAAATTCTGCTAAACTAGATAATAATCGAATAGAAATCTGCAAGACCAGTAGCTCAAGGGAAGTGCATCAGGGAGAAGGGCCGTGACTGAAAGCCCTTTGCATGAAAGCTGAGTGAATTCACTTGCGTAAAGGATTTAGAATTAAGGTCTGGTTTACAGATAAAAACGGATGGTACCGCGTGGCAACGCTCCGATCAGGAGCTTGCGCGCGGTTTTTTCTATGTCTGTAGAGGGACTGTGATGGAGGAACTATGTCAACGATTGAAGAACAATTAAAAGCGCTTCGCGAAGAAACGCTGGCAGCTTTGAAGCAGATCTCTGCTGAAAATGAAAAAGAGATGCAAGACCTACGGGTCTCAGTCCTTGGGAAAAAAGGATCTCTGACGGAAATTCTTAAAGGAATGAAGGATGTCTCAGCTGAGATGCGTCCGGTTATCGGGAAACACGTTAATGAAGCCCGTGATGTTTTGACTGCTGCTTTTGAAGAAACAGCCAAACTCTTGGAAGAAAAGAAAGTCCAAGCTAAGCTAGCTAGCGAAAGCATTGATGTGACCCTTCCAGGTCGTCCGGTTGCTAGTGGTTACCGGCATGTTTTGACCCAAACCAGTGAAGAAATCGAAGATATCTTTATCGGGATGGGCTATCAAGTCGTAGATGGCTTTGAAGTGGAACAAGACTATTATAACTTTGAACGGATGAACCTTCCAAAAGATCACCCAGCACGGGATATGCAGGATACTTTCTACATCACAGAAGAAATCTTGCTTCGTACCCATACCTCACCAGTACAAGCACGTGCCATGGATGCACATGACTTTAGCAAGGGGCCTTTGAAGATGATCTCTCCAGGGCGTGTTTTCCGTCGGGATACGGATGATGCGACCCACAGTCACCAATTCCATCAAATCGAAGGTTTGGTTGTTGGGAAAAATATCTCTATGGCCGACCTTCAAGGAACGCTTCAATTGATCGTGCAAAAGATGTTTGGTGCAGAACGTCAAATCCGTCTGCGTCCATCTTACTTCCCATTTACCGAGCCATCGGTTGAAGTGGACGTTTCTTGCTTCAAATGTTGTAGAGCGGGATGTAATGTCTGTAAGAAGACTGGTTGGATTGAAATCATGGGGGCCGGTATGGTTCACCCACGCGTCCTTGAGATGAGTGGCATTGATTCAACTGTTTATTCAGGATTTGCCTTTGGTCTTGGTCAAGAACGTGTTGCCATGCTTCGATACGGAATCAATGATATTCGCGGTTTCTACCAAGGCGATGTCCGTTTTTCAGAACAGTTTAAATAAGTATGTTAGTAAAAGTTAAGGCGAAAGAATTTCAATTTTTAAGGACATTAGAGGTAGAAACCTACGGGGACACCTTTGGTGCCTATATTTCGGATGATGATTTGGAAGACTATTACCAAACAGTCTTGTCACCAGAGCAGGTCCAGAAGGACTTGGAGAATCCGGAATCTGAAACCTATTTTGTTCTTGATCATGACCAAGAAGTTTGTGGTTTTCTCAAGTTTAACTGGGGAAAGGCGCAAACAGAGTCTGTTGAAATGAACAATGCCTTTGAAATTCAGCGAATCTATGTCAAAAATGAACACCATGGCAAGGGATACGGCAAGGAAATGTTGCTCTTTGCCTTGCAAGAAGCTCAGAAACGTGGATTCGACTGGGCCTGGCTTGGTGTTTGGGAACGAAATTTTAAGGCCCAAAACTTTTACAAACAATTCGGATTTGAACGGTTTAGCGAGCACCACTTTATCACAGGGGAAACTGTGGATACCGACTGGTTGCTGCGCAAGCATTTGAAGGAGGCTCCACAAACTTAATTGTGGGTTCATATTGAGAGAAAGGAATTGAGAAGATCTCGCTAACTGAGGTCTTACGATCAGTATTATGTTAGTATCATACAAATGGTTAAAAGAATTGGTGGACGTGGATGTGCCATCAGAAGAGTTGGCTGAAAAAATGTCAACCACAGGGATCGAGGTAGAAGGTGTCGAATCACCGGCTGCTGGTCTCTCAAAAATTGTCGTCGGAGAAATCTTGACTTGTGAAGATGTGCCAGAAACACACCTCCATGTTTGCCAAGTCAATGTGGGGGAAGAAGAAGCTCGTCAAATCGTCTGTGGAGCACCAAATGTGCGTGCAGGCATCAAGGTCATGGTGGCTCTTCCGGGTGCTCGCATTGCAGATAACTACAAGATTAAAAAAGGGAAAATCCGTGGTTTGGAATCCCTTGGGATGATCTGTTCACTTGGTGAGTTGGGTATTTCTGACTCCCTTGTACCGAAAGAATTTGCAGATGGCATCCAAATCTTGCCAGAGGATGCTGTTCCAGGTGACGAGGTATTCTCTTACCTAGACTTGGATGATGAAATCATTGAGCTTTCCATCACTCCAAACCGGGCAGACGCCCTTTCTATGCGTGGAGTGGCTCATGAAGTGGCAGCTATCTATGACAAGACAGTCCATTTCAAAGAATTTACTTTAACAGAAACAGACCAAGTTGCGGCGGATGCTCTTTCTGTCAGCATTGATACAGACAAGGCTCCTTACTATGCAGCTCGTATCTTGGACAATGTGACCATCGCGCCAAGTCCACAATGGTTACAAAACCTTCTCATGAACGAAGGCATTCGTCCGATCAACAATGTCGTCGACGTGACCAACTATATCTTGCTTTATTTTGGTCAACCCATGCATGCCTTTGACTTGGATACCTTTGAAGGAAACGACATCCGTGTGCGTGAAGCGCGTGCTGGGGAAAAATTGGTGACCTTGGATGGAGAAGAGCGTGAACTTGCAGAAGCTGACTTGGTCATCACTGTCGCTGACAAACCAGTAGCCCTTGCAGGTGTCATGGGTGGAGAGGCAACAGAAATCTCAGAAAAATCCACTCGTGTTGTCCTTGAAGCCGCCGTCTTTGATGGAACTTCAATCCGTAAGACCAGTGGTCGCCTTAACCTTCGTTCTGAATCGTCTTCTCGTTTTGAAAAAGGCATTAACGTGGCTACTGTCAATGAAGCCTTAGATGCGGCAGCGAGCTTGATTGCAGAGCTTGCAGGTGCAACTGTGCGGAAGGGCATCGTTTCAGCAGGCCAGTTGGATACTTCGGATGTAGAAGTTTCTTCCACTCTTGCAGACGTTAACCGTGTCCTTGGAACAGAGCTTTCCTACGCCGATGTAGAAGATGTCTTCCACCGTCTTGGATTTGGCCTTTCTGGAAATGCAGAAAGCTTTACAGTGAGCGTGCCACGTCGCCGTTGGGATATTTCGATTGAAGCAGACCTCTTCGAAGAAATCGCTCGGATCTATGGTTATGATCGTCTGCCAGCTAGTCTTCCCGTTTCTGATGGTACAGCTGGTGCCTTGACAGCGACTCAAAAACTCCGTCGTCAAGTTCGGACTATTGCTGAAGGAGCGGGACTGACTGAAATCATTACCTACGCTCTGACAACTCCTGAAAAAGCAGTAGAGTTCACAACTGCGCCAAGTAATTTAACGGAGCTCATGTGGCCAATGACTGTGGATCGTTCAGTCCTTCGTCAAACTATGATCTCAGGAATCTTGGATACTGTAGCTTACAACGTAGCTCGTAAGAACAAAGATTTGGCCCTCTACGAGATCGGAAAAGTCTTTGAACAAAAAGGCAATCCAAAAGAAGACTTGCCAAATGAAATCAATAGCTTTGCCTTTGCTTTGACTGGCTTAGTTGCTGAAAAAGACTTCCAAACTCCAGCTGTTCCAGTTGACTTCTTCTATGCCAAGGGAATCTTGGAAGCCCTCTTTGCTCGCTTGGGTCTTGAAGTGACTTATACAGCAACACAAGAAATCAAGAGCCTCCACCCAGGACGGACAGCCTTACTCTCACTTGGTGACCAAGTCATCGGGATCTTGGGGCAAGTGCATCCTGTAACAGCTAAGGACTATGATATTCCAGAAACCTATGTGGCTGAAGTGAATTTGTCTGCTATTGAAGCAGCTCTTCAACCAGCTGCAGCCTTTGTGGAAATTACCAAGTTCCCAGCGGTGAGCCGTGATATCGCCCTTCTCCTCAAAGCAGAAGTGACTCACCAAGAGGTAGTCGATGCCATCCAAGCTGCTGGCGTGAAACGCTTAACAGACATCAAACTCTTTGACGTCTACTCAGGTGAAAAACTAGGGGTTGGCATGAAGTCCATGGCCTACAGCCTGACCTTCCAAAATCCAGAAGATAGCCTGACGGATGAAGAAGTCGCTCGCTATATGGAAAAAATTCAAGCATCCCTTGAAGAAAAAGTCAATGCAGAAGTTCGTTAATATGTAGTTCAAAGCATCTTAGAAACTTTCCTTAGGTGAGTACGGACGTCAGCGAACTTCGAAGAAGTTCCATGACTTAGTTTTGGACCTAAGGTTCCAAAACTCCCGAGTGCTAGAAACAATCGTGTTTCTAGCACTTTTCTCACGGCGGAAAGTTTCAATTTATTTTTACATTAGTCTGATAGTATAAAATCATTCAAATTTTTTCAGCCTTACTTCGGCAATTTTATGTAAAAAAGTTTGTTTTCACTCTAAACAGTTGAGAATTTCTCAGCTGTTTTTTCTTACGAAACTTGTATGTTTTAGGGCCTAAAACCCTATAAAAATAAAGAAATTGTTTTAAGTGCTCAAAATATCCATGTCAATCATCTTGCTATTTTTGACAACTATTTTTATTTTTTTGACAAATATACTTGTCAAAAAGAAAAAGAAGTGTTACAATGATTTTAGTTGAAAGAAGGGAAGGTTTTCTTATGGGAGCCATATGGATTCTGTTTATCCCTTTTCTGTTTATCATTTATGCAAGCTCAGAAAAGAAGATAAAAAGGTTGAACAAACGCATCAAAAGATTGGAAAAACAAGTGAAAGGAAATCAAGACATGTCTAGACTTTTAGAAGAATTGAAAGGCCAAACGGCCACTGTTACAGTAAATGGTTTTGGAACCGAATATGAAATTGTGGATATCGATGAAGATTGGGTCAAATTGACTCGTGTGAATAATAAACAACAAAGCGAGACAAAATTAGTTCGCATCGAAGATATTCAAGGTGTTCAGCTATAGGAGGCGAAAGCCATGATCTTAAAAAATCGATTGAAAGAGCTGAGGGCGCGTGATGGGCTCAACCAATCCGAGCTAGCCAAGCTAGCAGGAGTCTCGCGCCAGTCCATCAGTCTCTTGGAGCGGGGGGAATACACCCCCTCGGTTATCATTGCGATCACCATCGCCCAAATTTTCAAGGAACCGGTGGAGAATGTCTTTAGTCTAGTAGAGGGAGAGGAATGAAAGTGAAAAAGAAGTTAAAAGAGAGGTCATCCCGTTTTCGTTTTTGGAGAAACATGGCCATGTTCCTATCAGGTGTCATCGTCAGCTTTTTGATCGAATTAGTTGGTTCAGATCATCCTATTGAAATCCAAAAGCTATTTGATCGAGATATGCTCTATATAGGGTCAATCATTTTATATCTGGTGAGCTTCGGAATTGCGTCTACCTACCTCATCTCATCCCGCCAGTCTTATCAGATGATGGAGGAGACAGAAGATGAGGATGAGGCCTACCGTTATGAAAGTCAAACGAGAAGAATCTATGACTTGGCTACGATTTTCAAAGGCGTTATGATTGTTCCCTATCTATTAGTGATTTTCTTCTCTTGCCAAAAATTAGTCTATGAAGAAAAACTGACAGGTACCCTTGGGAAATACACCATCCCGTTTGTTTTCCTTGCTTTGCTCTTCCTTACTTTTGGATTGGAACATCAGTTTCGAAAAACCTTTAAACAGATTTATGGAAAAGCGATCCCACGCAATTCTAGTGGTGCAGAAGTCCGTGAATTAATGATGAGTATGATGGATGAAGCAGAAAAACAAATTTGCTATGAGGAGAACTTCGATATTGTTTTCAAGTTAAGCAATTATGTCTTACCGATTTCCTTGATGGTGATAATCTTAGTTGGCATTACTTTCCAGACCGATATCTTGTTAGCCTTAGTAGTTGTATCACTGATTTATATCTATATCTTGGTCTCACAATACAAGATTACCAAACGTTATTATAAAGAGTAAAGGAGTCATTCATGTTAGAAATTAGACATTTAGAAAAAAGCTTTGGGGATAAGCAGGTCCTCTTTGGAGTGGATCTGACAGCTCAACAAGGGCATATCCTTGGCTTAGTTGGGAAAAATGGGGCCGGGAAAACAACTATTTTCCACAGCATCCTGCGTTTTTTGGACTACAGCGGTGAGATCTGCCTAGATGGCAAAGCGATTACGCAAGAAACTTACAAAGAAATTGGCTATTTGCCGGAAGAGCGTAGTCTCATGCCAAAACTCACGATTTTTGAGCAGGTCCGCTATTTGGCTGCCTTAAAAGGAATGAGCACTGCCGAGGTCAAGGAAAAATTACCGACCTGGATGGAAAAACTCCAAGTAAAAGGGAAATTGACTGATAAAATCAAGAGTCTCTCAAAAGGGAACCAACAGAAGGTGCAACTGATCATCACCTTGATTCATGAGCCTAAATTGATCATTTTAGATGAACCCTTTAGCGGCCTGGATCCGGTCAACACAGAAGTGCTCAAGCAGGTCATCTTTGAAGAAAAAGAGCGTGGGGCCACCATTATCTTTTCTGACCACGTCATGACCAACGTCGAAGAGTTGTGTGATGATATCCTAATGATCCGTGATGGTTCGGTTGTCCTTTCAGGGCCTGTTCAAGAGGTCCGGAATAGCTATGGCAAGACTCGCCTCTTTGTCTCTAACGACTTTAGCAAAGAAGAGCTAGAAGCTCTGCCACACGTGACTAAGGTCAGCATGACCAAGCAAGGGACTTGGAAGTTGATCTTGGATGATGCGTCAGCTGGTCCAGAATTATTTGACCGCTTGACCAAAGGCCACTATCTTGCGACCTTTGACCACCAAGCCCCAACTATTGATGAGATCTTTAAACTTGAATCAGGAGTAGAAGTATGAAACAGATGTTTGTCGTAATGAAAGAAACCTATATCAGACAAGTGAAATCATGGAGTTTTCTCTTCATGGTCTTGGGCCCTTTCCTCTTTTTAGGGTTGGGCATTGGAATCGGTTATCTAACGGATTCTTCTACAGATGCGAAGAATCAGGTGGCCTTGGTGACAGAAGTTCCAGCTGTCAAAGAAAGTCTCAAAGGAACCGATGGCTTGACCTTGGACTACAAAGATGAAGCTGCAGCAAAAAAAGCCATCAAGGATGAAAAAGCCGCTGCTTACCTAACGGTCGATGAAAAAGATGGCCAGCTAGAAGCGACTTATGTGGGTGACCAAGCCATGAAAACAGAATTGAAAAGCCTTGTCTCTGCGAAATTAAGCCAGGTCCAACAAGGGATCAATCTAGCGCGTGCCAATCTAAGCAAAGAGCAAGTCACAGCCTTGTCTCAACAGGTTTCTCTCAAAGAAAAAATTGATGAGAAAAAAGAAGGCTTGAAAATGGTGCAAACCATGGTTGCAGGTGGTCTGGGAATGTTGCTTTATATGATTTTGATCTTCTACTCTAGTATCACAGCCCAAGAAGTGGCTAGTGAAAAGGGAACTAAGATCATGGAAGTGGTCTTCTCTAGTATCAAAGCAACCGACTATTTCTTCGCACGCATGCTCGGACTCTTCGGAGTGATCTTTACCCATATATTTGTCTATGTGATTGGTTTAGTAGCTGTTTGGATCTTTAGAGCAGATATCCCAGTTGTCAAGGATATTCTCGCTCCCAACTCTCCGATTACCCAACACCTTGCAGAGTCGATCTCGCTCAATACCGTCTTCTTCATTATCCTTGGGATCTTTATGTATGTGGTGCTCTCTGCCTTATTAGGCTCAACAGTTGCACGACCTGAAGATTCAGGAAAAGCGATTTCGCCACTAATGATGTTAGTTATCTTTAGCTTCCTTGGGGTAACCACCTTGGGAAGTGCCGGTGATGTCTTCTTATTGAAGATCGGTTCCTACATTCCATTCTTTTCAACCTTCTTCATGCCTTTCCGTACCATCAATGGCTATGCGACGGGTCTTGAATCTTGGGCTTCATTGGGAATTGCGGTCCTCTTTACCATCGTGGGAACAGTGCTCATTGCTCGAATCTACGCGAGCTTAATCCTCCAGACCGATGACCTCGGACCGTGGAAGACTATCAAACGTGCTCTCAGCTATCGCTAATCAAACAAGCTCTCAGATACAGCTGAGGGCTTTTTGATTTCAAATTGACTTTTGCAAGCCTTTTCACTACAATAGAACTACAGAAAAGGAGGCGGACATGAACTATATTGAGTTTGCTGAAAATGAGCGTCTGTCCACGATTGTCCTTGGGATGATGCGGATCAGTCAGATGAGTGAAGATGAGGTGGAGGCCTTGGTGGAGGCGGCCTTGTCGATTGGGATCAACACCTTTGACCTAGCGGATATCTACGGCGATGGCCAGTGTGAGGTCCTGCTGGGGAAAGTTCTCAAGCGCCGTCCGGATCTTCGGGACCAGATGTGGATTCAGTCCAAGTGTGGGATTCGCAAAGACGGTTTTACCTATTTTGATTTTTCGAAGGACTATATTTTGGACTCCGTCGATGGCATCCTCGAGCGTCTGCAGATCGAGCGCTTAGATAGTCTCCTCCTTCACCGACCGGATGCCCTCATGGAGCCGGAAGAAGTGGCGGCAGCTTTTGATCACTTGGAGCAAGCGGGTAAGGTTCGTCATTTTGGGGTGTCCAATCAAAATCCTATGATGATGGAATTGCTCAAAACAGCTGTCAAACAACCACTCAAGGTCAACCAGTTGCAGTTGAGTGCCGCCTTTACGCCTAGCTTTGAAGCTGGTTTTCATGTCAATATGGAAGGTCCAAAAGCAGCTGTGCGAGATGGCAGTGTCTTTGAGTATTGTCGCTTAACCGATACGGTGATTCAAGCCTGGTCCGTCCTCCAGCATGGCTATTTCAAGGGGAATTTTGTGGGCAAGGAAGAGTTTGCCGCCCTCAATCACGTCCTCAATGACTTGGCGAAAAAATACCAGGTCACTCCGACAGCTATCGCCCTTGCTTGGGTCCTCCGCTATCCAGGTAAGATGCAGGCTGTCATCGGCACGACCAAACCCCAGCATGTCCTTGAAGCAGGGAAAGCAGCAGAGGTGAATTTGACCCGCAAGGAATGGTACCAAATCTACTTGGCTGCAGGTAATGATTTACCTTAGAATCTTATTAGTAGACCAGACTTCACTTGGATCAGTGGGCTGGTCTTTTGTTTTATACTTTACGAATTTTTCTTGACAAGTCTTACTTTGTTATGGTATTCTTTATACAACATATGTTGCGTAACAACTGTTGCGCGAAAGGAGTCTTATGCCACCCAAGGTTAAATTTAGTAAAGAGACTATGATTGGGACAGCTTTACAATTGGTGAGAGAAGAGGGCTTGGCTAGTTTGACGGCTCGAGCATTAGCGGAAAAACTGGGAGCCACACCAAGGGTCATTTTTGGGCAATTTGCAAATATGGCTGAGTTACAAGCAGAGGTGATTATTGCTGCGGAAATGGTAGTGGTGGGGTATATTCGCAAGGCCCTAGAAGATGAGAAGCCTTTTCGATCTGTCGGGGTTGCTTATATCCTGTTCGCCTCAAAAGAGCCCCAACTCTTTCAGTTGCTTTTCCAAAATCCTAGCAAAGATCCGATTCGTCGCTTTCAAGATTTTCTTCCCATGAAGGATCATAGCTACCAATTGGTTCTGGATTCAATTGTCGCAGACTATCCTTTGACTGTAGAGGATGCTAGTCGCTTGTACCAGCATCTATTTATCTACTCGCACGGGATGGCCTCTATGGTTGCTTCTGGTATTTACCAGTTCAGTATGGAAGAAGTGATTGGATTACTGACAGAGGTTTGTCAATCTCTCATCAAAGAAATGATAGGAAAGAAATGATTCAACTAAAAAATGTTCACAAAAGTTACGGCCAAACCAATGTTTTAAAAGGGATTGATTTGCAGATTCAAGACCAGAATGATGTGGTTATCCTAGGTCCTTCTGGATCAGGAAAGTCAACCCTCTTAAACGTATTATCCGGATTAGAAAAGGTAGATGAGGGGCATATCCTCATTCAAGGGCAGGATTTATCGCAGCTCACGGATACTCAATTGACAGCCTTTAGACGTGAGAAGATTGCCTTTATTTTTCAGCAGTATTATTTATTACCGAATCTGACGGTCAGACAGAATGTAAAGATGGGAGCTGATTTGGCAAATAATCATGATTTTTTGCAGATTATCGAAGATTTGGGGCTTGGCGATAAGCTAGACAAGTATCCAAGTGAATTGTCTGGTGGGGAACAGCAGAGAGTCTCCATTGCCCGTGCCTTGGCTAAAAAGCCAGAGATTCTTTTCTTAGATGAGCCGACGGGAGCCCTGGATGAAGAAACAGGACGCAAGATTCTGGACTATATCTGGAAGTTGAAGGAAAAGCTAGGCTTTACCCTCATTATGGTGACGCACAACCAAAATATTGCGGATATGGCCAGAACCATCATTCGCGTCAATAGTGGCAAGATTACCCAAGTTGTGATCAACGATCAGCCTCAGACTGCCTATGAGATTGGATGGTAAGCCATGTTTTCAGTAAAAGATATTCGAAAATTAGTTGTCGTCAGTATCATTGGGGCTTGTGCGGTATTTGTGGCCAATCTTTTCTTAAATTTTTACCTGGATATCGAGCAGTTGGAGATTTCTAAAACCAATCCGATGATTCAGACCTACTATGATGCCCAGGTTTCGCTCTCTTGGATGGTGGCCATGGTCAGTGGGGTTGTCTTGTCCTTGACGTCGATACTTCTCATGTGTTTTTATATCAAACAATTTGTCGATGACCACAAGGAACAATTAGGAATTTTAAAGGCTTTAGGCTATAGCAATGGCCAGTTGGCGAAACGATTTTGGGCTTTTGGACTCAGTTTTGGAGTTGGAGCGCTTCTTGGCTATTTAGCTTCTTTTCTAATGATGGGGCATTTTTATGACTTTCGCAATGAGAAGGGGATTTTGCCAGAAATTATCATTCATTTTCACTGGCAGCTCTTAGTTGCTTTGGTGATACTGCCAACGACTTTCTTTATGGTCCTTGCGATTGGCTATGCTAGAAGACAACTACAAACGCCGGCCCTTCGCCTATTGAAAAAATCCCCAAGTCCAATCAAGGTCAAAAGGAGAAAAAGGGTTCCTAAGAAAGAGAAATCCTTCCTAAAAGAGCTGTCTTCGTCGCTGATTTGGGGGAGAAAATCGATCCTGTTTTTTGTGGTCTTTGGCTCCATGTGTTTTGCGGCCATGGTTCAATTGTCTTTTGGTCTAAGGGACTACACAGATGACATCATCCAAACCATGATGATCATGATTGGGCTGATCCTTTCTTTCTCGATTCTCTTTTTGTCATTGGGAATTGTGGTCTCAGAAAGTCGCGAAACCTTGGCTCTTATGAAGGCATTTGGCTACACCGATCGTGAATGCCAAAGTCATCTTCTCGCTCCTTATCGTTTCTGGGCTTATCTAGGATTTGCCCTTGGGACGGCTTATCAATATGGCATCATGGAAATCTTGATTGGTGTGATCAAAGACACGGTACCTGAAAAGATTGAACACAACTTTGACTGGAACGTTTGCTTTTGGACCTTGCTTGGTTTTGCGGTGGTTTATGAAAGCCTCTTTTATCTATCCAACAGAAAACTCCAAAAACAAACCATCAAAGAAGTACTCTTAGCAGAATAACTAGAAGAGAGAGTGGGACAGAAATCAGTCATTCGTTAGAATTCGATTTCGTCGTCTCACCTCCGCACAGCTTCAACAGTCTGGGAGACTGTTGAAGGTTGCAGATAAAGGAAACATAGTTTCCGTCAACATAGGGTATCTTTGAAGCTTAAAAAGCGAACAAAGACTTAGGATACTTGCTTCGCAAGTTCTATTCGCCACCTCAAAGCAGTGCTTTGAGCACTCAACCACTGCGTCTTGCTCGACAATCCAAAGACAATTGAGTTTTGTCCCAGACTCTTTGTACAGGATCAACAGAAAAACGGATGCTGTTTAAAAATCTTGCTTTTTTTGCGAAATTAGTTTACAATGGTACTTAATCAATATACATGCGTCATCCCTAGGGTCTTTCCCTCAGGGAATTTTGTGTGTTTTGACCTGTTTTTAGTGGGAGGAAACCTTGTTTCTACCACGGGTAAAAGTATGAAACTTATTGGAGGTAATGATGATTCAATCCTTAATTTCCGAGATCAAAGAATTCAAGAAGCCCTCGATTTTGGCTTCCTTGTTCATGGTCTTTGAAGTCATGTTTGAGATTTCAATTCCCTTTGTCATGGCGAGCTTGCTAGACCAAGGTGTGCTACAAAGAAATATGCAGAATATCTTGTTTTATGGTGGACTCATGCTGATCTGTGCCTTTTGCTCCCTCTTTTGTGGGATTCAGTCGGCCCGTTATGGCGCCTATGCATCAGCTGGTTTTGCCAAAAACCTTCGTCGTGCCATTTTCAAAAAGGTCCAAACCTTCTCGTTTGAGAATATTGACCAGTTTTCATCAGGTGGGCTGGTTACTCGGATGATGACGGACGTGACCAATGTGCAGAATTCTTATCAAATGATCATTCGGATTTGTGTGCGGGCACCGCTCAATTTGATCTTTGCCATTGTGGCTTGTTTCATGATCAATGCAGAGATGGCCATGATCTTTGTCTACGTGACCATCTTTTTGGCAGCAGTTCTCAGCATCATCATGAAGATTGTGTATCCGCTCTTTACGGAGGTTTTTGAAGCCTACGATAATTTAAATAATAGTATTAAAGAAAACATCACCAATATGCGGGTGGTCAAGTCTTACGTTAAGGAAGCGGACGAAACGGTTAAGTTTAAGAAGGCTTCACGCTTGATTTACAACATGTTTATGAAGGCCATCCGTATCGTTGTCTTTAGTAGCCCAGCTATGATGCTTTCCATGTATGCTTCCTTCCTTTTGATCTCTTGGATCGGGGCTCATCTGATCGTTGGAGGGCAACTCTCTACTGGAAATTTGACCTCTATGTTTAGCTACACCATGACCATTCTCATGTCGCTCATGATGTTTATGATGATCTTTGTCATGTTGTCCATTTCCATGGCTTCTGTCGAGCGGATCAATGAAGTCTTGACGACCAAAACGACGATTGACTCTCCCCAAAATGGCCTCAAAGAAGTGGCCAATGGGGCGATTGATTTTGAAGATGTAACCTTTGCCTATACCGATGAAAACGGCGATAAGACCCATGTTTTACAAGGGTTGAATCTCTCGATTTCATCCGGTGAAGTCATTGGAATCCTGGGTGGAACAGGTTCTGGGAAGTCTAGCTTAGTGCAGTTGATTCCTCGTCTCTATGATGTCGAGTCTGGTCGAGTGACAGTAGCAGGCCACGATGTCAAAGAATACGACCTCGATGCTCTTCGTAAGCAAGTGGCCATGGTTCTTCAGACCAATGTCCTTTTCTCTGGTACGATTAAAGAAAATATGCGCTGGGGCAAGAAAGATGCGACAGATGAAGAAATCATCGAAGCATGTAAGATCGCCCAAGCCGATGAATTTATTCAAGATTTCAAAGAGGGTTATGACACCAAGATTGAGCGTGGGGGATCCAACGTCTCCGGTGGACAGCGCCAACGTCTTTGTATCGCGCGTGCCCTTCTCATGAATCCGAAGATTTTGATTCTGGACGATTCGACTTCTGCGGTCGATACCAAGACCGATAGTTTGATCCGTCAGGGGTTGGCCACCAGCTTGAAAGAGACGACTAAAATTATCATTGGTCAACGAATTTCCTCGATTCAAGATGCAGATCGTATCATCGTCATGAACGATGGTCAGATTGATGCCATCGGTCGTCACGAGGAACTGCTTGTGACCAACGCTATTTACCAAGAAGTATACGAAATGCAAACACAAGGGAAAGGAGAAGCAGATGAAAACTAAGAAAAAAGCAAATCTAGGCTCGCTCCTTCGCTTGCTCAACTTCCTTTGGAAGAACTATAAACTTGCCCTGATCATCTCCTCTATCTTGATCGTTCTATCGTCTCTTGCGACGGTCAATGTGATAGCTTCGATTCAATCCTTGGTCGATGTCTATGTGGAGCCCATGCTGACAAGCAACAGCCAGGATTTTGGACCGCTCTTGTCCTTTTTGATGCGGGTTGGTTTGATCTGTTTGATCGGGGTTCTTGCCAACTATGGCTTTACCTTGATTATGGCGACGGTTTCTCAAGACTCGCTTAGAAGTCTTCGGAATCAGTTGTTTGCTCGCATGCAAAAACTGCCGGTTCGTTACTTTGATACCCACCAACACGGGGACATCATGTCCATCTATACCAATGATATTGATGCCCTTCGTCAGGCCATTGAACAATCCATTCCCCAACTCATCTCTTCAGCCATTACCATCCTTGGAGTGACGATTACCATGCTGACGGTTAGTCCACTCTTGTTCTTGATTGTTCTGGTGATGGTCCTTGTTATGTTCTTTATTATCAAGGATGTTTCTGGCAAGTCTGGTCGTTACTTTGGGGCCCAACAAAAGAACTTAGGGATTGAAAATGGCTTTATTGAAGAAATGATGTCTGGTCAAAAAGTGGTCAAGGCCTTTGTTCATGAAGCAGAAAGTATCGAAGATTTTGACCGTATCAATGACCAACTCTTTGAATCTTCTTACCAAGCCAACCGCTATGCCAATGTCCTCATGCCGGTTCTTGGAAATCTAGGAAATGTTTCCTTTGTTTTGACAGCCTTGGTCGGTGGACTCTTTGCCCTAAACGGCGTCGGTGGGTTGACCATCGGTGGACTGATGGCCTTTCTTCAATTGAACCGCTCCTTCACAGGTCCTATTGCTCAAGTCTCTCAACAGTTGAACTTTGTCCTCATGGCCTTGGCTGGTGGAGATCGTGTCTTTGATCTTTTGGATGAGGAAGAAGAAGTCAATCAAGGGAAAGTCACCTTGGTCAACTATGAACTGGTCGATGGAGAAATGGTCGAAACTGATCAGAAAACCAACAAATGGGCTTGGAAACATCCTCGTCCAAATGGCAGCTACCAATTGGTCAAACTGGTGGGGCATGTGGTCTTTGACCATGTTGATTTCTCCTATGATGGGAAAAAGCAGATCCTTAAAGGCATCAATCTCTATGCGGAAAAAGGTCAAAAAGTGGCCTTTGTCGGTGCGACCGGTGCGGGTAAGACTACCATTACCAATTTGATCAACCGTTTCTATGATATTCAGTCTGGAATGATCACTTATGATGGCATCGATGTTAAATTAATCGATAAGGATTCCCTTCGTCGCTCCCTCGGTATTGTTTTGCAAGATACGCACTTATTTACGGGAACCATTGCGGAAAACATCGCTTATGGCCGTGCTGATGCGACTCGTGAGGAGATCCTAGAGGCAGCTCGGATTGCCAATGTGGATTCCTTCGTCAAACACTTGGATCAGGGCTACGAAACTGTCTTGACGGATGATGGAGCTGGCCTTTCAAATGGTCAACGGCAATTGATCGCCATTGCCCGTGCAGCCCTTGCCAATGCGCCAGTCTTGATTCTGGACGAAGCGACGTCTTCGATCGACTCTCGGACTGAGAAGATGGTGCAAGAAGGGATGGACCGCTTGATGGAAGGTCGGACAGTCTTTGTCATTGCTCACCGCCTGTCGACGATTGTCAATTCCGATGTGATCATGGTGATGGACCACGGACGCATCATCGAACGAGGCAACCATGCTTCCTTGATGGCAGAACGTGGCACCTATTATCGCCTCTACACCGGTGGACTTGAAATTGATTAAGAAAAAAAGCTTGAGCGTTAGCTCAAGCTTTTAGATTATGTGACTTTTAGTCCGTCTCGCTCCGTTAGGTGCGAGACGGACTAAAAGTCACATAACAAAAAGACAAACGCCAAAAATGACGTTTGTCTACTTTCTGAGATTTCAGTAGTCACTGAAATCCTTTTTATAGTTAATTATTGTGTTTTGAAAAAATCATGTCCTTTAAACTCATAATAACTAACACTAATGTAATTCCCCATCCAATCCGAGCAGCTAATAATAGATTGTTTGGCCAAAGATTTAGACAGGTTGAACCGACTGCTGAACCAGCCGAAATGGCAATATTTTGTACCATTCGTTGTAAAGCTCCCGTGCTTCCTTGCATTTCCATGGGACTGGCTTGCATAATACTAGCGATATTTGCAGGCTGAAAATAGCCACCACCAACACCATAAATAAAAAGTTCAAAAGTTAGAAACAGATAAGACCATTTGGTGTTAAGAAATACTAAGAAAATTAAAGACAGGCAAATAATACCCAAACCTAAGCGGCTAAAAGTTATGTTTTTACTCCCATCGTTCAATTTTCCTGATACTCGTGAAAAGATAACTAATCCAGCTGGAGCTCCCAAAACAAGAAATCCAGTAACTCCTACTCCTAAATGATATAACTGTTCAAAAATAAATGGAGGTAGTAAAAATATCATGGCAGAGGCAAAACCAAAAGCAATCGTCTGTAAAAGGTAAGAAATTACTTTAGAATTCTCCTTAAGTCCCTTAACATTGACAAGTGGATTTTTTTGGATAAATTCAATTCGATAAAATAAAATACCGATCAATAAACTAATTATTATTAGAATAAGACTGATTATTTGTAAATGACTCTTACTTAATAATGATAGTCCTAACAATAGGCAAATTAACATTATTGCATTAACAATTGTTCCAGATGTGTCTAATTTTTGATTGTTAGTCTGCTCAGAAACTTTGTTAAGAAGATAGTGATTGCAAATAATACCAATAATTACGAAAGGGACATTTATCCAAAAAATAAACCGCCAAACATTTAAAGATAGCAATATGCCACCTAAAGAGGGACCTAATACAGGACCTAAACCTATCATAACTCCTAAAATACTAATAGAGCTATTTTTTTGTTCTTCTGATACTAATGTTGTAATCAAAGCTGCAGAAGTAGCTTGTAAGGCAGCTGACCCAATTCCTTGAATTACTCGTCCAGCGATAAGCCAACCAATACTATTAGCAAACCCACAAAAAAGCGAGCTAAGTCCAAAAAGAACGAATCCTAAGTAAGAAATTTTTAGTTTGCCGAATTTGTCACTAAAAATGCCTAAAGGAAGTATGAATATTGCCAATGCCAGTGCATATCCAGTTATTGTAAAAGCTGCAGTATTAGCTGTTGTATGGAATTGCTCTTTTAGGAAAGATAGTGCAACATTGATAATACCAGTATCTAAAGTTGACAATAACATTCCCATACCTGCGATAACTGTTATTAGTAAATCCTGCAACCGTCTACTCATAAAATTTCCTCCTTGGGTTTAGCTGTGTAAATTAAATGTTTGGTATCGTGTATCATAAATATAACCTCTTTTCTAAAAATTATAAATATGATACAATGTAATAAAATTTTAATCAATCGATTCTAAAAATATCGAATCGTTTAGAAGGAACATGCACATGACTATTACAGTTCAATTTAGTAACTATGCTCTGAAAACGGATGAAACATTAACACAAAGGATACAATTTGTGTACTCACCCTTAAATGAACTTTTTAGAAGCTTACATATCTTATTGAACCCGCGTCATCATGGTACAAATATTGATTGGGTCATTGAGATACAAGATAGATTGACAGATGATTTCTATGAGAAGCTTCACTATTTTCAACTTTTTTATGAACTTGGTGTTTCTCCTATTTTACTTTGTAATTTTCGCTATCATGCGACAACGATTGAAGAAGAGATAAAAAATTTAAAGAAATTTCTTGATGAATTCCCAACTATTCAATTAATTGAGCATTTAGAGAAAGTGTCCAGTGACAGAGAAAACTCCTTCATTCCAACATTAGCAAAAGGATTAGAATGGAAGGATTTTTCTTTGAATGAGGATAATCAGTTACTTATAGACTTGAGGAAGAATGCCTCTGGTGTTTATCAACATCTTTTCTCTTTTATTGATTGGTACCGCCAAGAAATATTTGATGAAACTTGGAAAAGTAAAGGTATTCAACGAAAGCTCTTAACAGAAATCCAACATCAAGCTTCTTTTTTAAGGGAAAATGGTTTTGAAGAAATGTTTAATCATTTGCAAATTGACCGCATTCATTGGAGAAAGGACAGGCTGGCCATCATTAAACCTTTTGACCAAGAAATCCAACTGCAAGATAGTGATTCTATTATGTTATTACCAAGTTATTTTATTTGGCCTCATCTGTTTGTTGAATCTTTCAACCAAGGAATTGCTATTACCTATGATATTACAGAACAGCCAAGTTACTATAACTCCACACCGGAAAATTTGATTACTATTTTTAAAGCTTTGAGTGACCCTGTCCGTTTACAAATTATGAATTATGTTATTGATAAACCAAGTACGACACAATCTTTGGCTCAAATTTTATTAATGAGTAATTCAAGTATATCCAGACATTTACAAATTTTAAAGGATGCTAACTTATTAACGACAACTAAAGCTAAAAAATTCGTTCTTTATGAGCCAACACAGCTCATTACACAACTTATGCCGAATTTCTACCATTTCTTTAAAAATTGAGGCTTTAATCATTAAAAAGGTGGTGAACTACTATGTCAACGTCACAAATTATCTCGGTTTTATCAGCTAACCGTTTTCTCACCCAAAATGAGATTGAAAGAACTTTAGGGTATTCTTTATCGAAAAGTGAAATTGCTTTTTTAAAGGCTAGTCCTAAAATAGTTTTATTTAACTTTTACGGCCGAATTTACTATAAATTAAATAATGATAATACTCTCACCACGGAGCAAGGAAGACAAGCTATTGCAAAACTGTCTAGACGTCCTCAAGCAATTAAGCTTGGTGAAGCACGGACATGTTTTCACCATTTAGCAGGGAAAGCAGGAGTTTCAATATTTGAGTGGTTTATTCAAAATAAATTAATGGAACAGGAATCCCCTATCAGCTACTCTTTAACTCAAGCAGGAAGTAATGCTATACAGCAATGGTTGGGTTATCAGTCTAATCCTAATATCAAATTATGTTTAGATTTTTCTGAAAGAAAGTTTCATATTGGTGGAGTATTAGGAGAAAAGATATTAGAAAAGCTAATCCATGAGGAAAAATGTCAATTAACTCAAGATAGGCAAATTATTCTAAAAACTGACTTAAATAACTTAATGAAGGATTTTTATAAGTAAATTACTATCAAATTTTTGCTTGAAACTATTGGTTGTGTGTTGTACCAATAACTTATTATTGATTTAATTAATAAAAGACGCTCTAGTTTTATGATTAACTAGAGCGTCTTTTAGTTATCAAGCAATTCTTGGATCAAGTCTTCCATGGATGCTGGTTCTGTTTTGGAGGAGAAGCGTTGGGCGACGTGGCCTTGTCGGTCGATGACAAATTTTGCGAAGTTCCATTCGATGCGTTTGCCCAGTGGTCCGGCTGCTTGGCTTTTGAGCCAGTCATAAAGAGGAAGGGCCTCTTTGCCATTGACCTTGGCTTTGGCGAATCGTGGGAAGGTGGTCTGGTAGTTGAGGCTACAGAAATGATTGATTTCTTCGGCAGTTCCTGGGGCTTGCCCCATGAATTGGTTACAAGGGATGTCTAGGATTTCAAGCCCCTTTTCCTGGTAGCGCTGGTAGAGATCTTGTAGTCCTTGGTATTGTGGGGTTAGGCCACAACCGGTCGCCGTATTCACTACGATGAGGACCTTACCTTGGTAGTGGGAAAGAGAAATTTCTTCCCCTTGTTGGTTTTCTAAAGAAAAATCATAAATGCTGGTCATCGGGATCATCCTTTCTGTTTCTTTAGCCTTTATTGTAGCACAAATGTCCTAAAATTGGGGCAAGAGGAGCATGACTTCTTGCTTTAGTCCCTCCTGCGAAAATGATATAATAAGAAGATAATAAGCTCTCAAGAAAGTGCCAAAAGGAGAACGGATCGGATGAAATTACTCTATACGGATGTTCGGACCCCCTTGACCCAGGTCCTGACGCAAGAAGCCGTAAGGTTAGTAGAAGATGGTAAGCGTGTGTTTTACATTGCCCCTAACTCTCTTTCCTTTGAAAAAGAAGCCAAGGTCTTGTCCTATTTAGAAGGTCAGGCTTCTTTTGCCATAACCATTACGCGCTTTGCTCAAATGGCCCGTTATTTCATCCTGAATCAGGTTTTTGAGGAGCAACCGTTAGATGACATCGGTCTAGGCATGCTGTTTTTTAAAGCTCTTTCCCACATGAAGGACCAGGATCTTAAGGTTTACGGAGCCCTGCGCAAGGATCCTCAGTTTATCCAGCAACTGGTTCAGCTCTACCATGAATTACAGACATCCCAGATGGATTTTACAGATTTAGAGTTGCTCGAGGAAGCTGAAAAAAGAGAGGACCTCTTGGCGCTTTTTGAAGCTGTCTCTGAAATGCTGGTTCAGCACCGGTATGAATCCCAGTCCAAGATTGCCATTTTCCTCCACCAGGTTGAAGAGGGGCACTTGGAAGAGCAATTGAAGGATGTGGCGATCGTCGTCGATGGCTTTACTCGTTTTTCTGCGGAAGAAGAGGCCTTGATTGGTCTACTTCACCGAAAAGGAGTGGAGATTGTTATCGGGGTTTATGCCAGTGAAAAAGCTTATCGAGCAACCTTTAGAGAGGGCAATCTCTATCAGGCTAGTGTTGACTTTCTCCTCCGGTTGGCAAAGACTTTTCAGGTTCAGCCTCAGTATCGTGGGCAAGCGATCGAAGACTCCTTTAGTCGCATGACCCGCATGTTAGAAGCGCGCTACGATTTTTCACAAGTGGAAGATGAACTGGAGAACCAAGATCGAACCGCTGTTCAACTCTGGCAAACCAATACACAAAAAGAAGAATTGGAATTTGTCGCTAAATCCATCCGTCAACGTCTTCATGACGGAGCGCGCTATCGGGATATTCGGGTCTTGCTAGGCGATGTAGAAGCTTATCAACTGCAACTCAAGACCATTTTTGACCAGTATCAGATCCCCTTTTACTTAGGACGAAGTGAGGCCATGGTCCACCATCCTTTGATTCAGGTCATTGAATCGCTAGGGCGGATCAAGCAGTTCAATTACCAGACAGAAGACGTCATCAATCTGTTGAAAACGGGTCTGTATAGTGATCTGACGCAAGAAGAAGTCGATGCTTTTGAGCAGTACCTTGGCTTTGCGGAAGTAAAAGGTGCTACAAAATTTCACAAGCCTTTTACCAGCAATCGTCAGGGTAAGTTTAATCTAGAAGCACTCAATGCCCTCCGAAAACGAGTCGTAGAACCTCTAGCTCCCTTCTTTTCACAGCGCAAACAAAAGGTTTCCCAACTGTTAACAGTCTTTACAGAGTTTCTGCAAGAGGCTCAGCTTTCTCAGAATCTACAAGCTTTGATCAAGGATCTAGCTTTGGAAGAGCAGGAGCGCTATGACCAGGTCTGGAAGGCCTTTCTCCATGTTTTGGAGGAGTTGAACGTGGTTTTTGAGGACCAAGAACTGACAGTGGACGACTTTCTAGCTCTTGTCTTATCCGGCATGCAATTGTCACAATACCGGACAGTTCCTGCTACAGTCGATGTGGTGACGGTTCAGTCCTATGACTTGATTGAGCCTTTGACAGCCCCTTATGTCTACGCGATCGGGCTGACCCAAGAACGTTTTCCAAAGATCGCGCAGAATACCTCACTTCTCAGTGAAGAAGAACGACAACAGCTTAATGAGGCCACCCAAGAAGGAGCAGAGCTCCAGGTGGTGACCAGCGAAAATCTCAAGAAGAATCGCTTTGTGGCGGTTTCGCTCCTCAATGCGGCGACCGAACAACTGGTCCTATCGGCCCCTAGCTTGGTCAATGAAACGGAAGATAGTGTCTCTCCTTACCTTCTAGAATTGGCCAAGGAGCCCATTGCTATCGAGTGGATAAGCAAACAAGCCCAAGCCTCAAGTGATGATATCGGGACCTACCGAGCCCTCTTAACACGCGTGATCGAACTCCATCAAGAAGAGATCACGAGTGAGTTGTCTGCTGAAGAAGCCAGCTTTTGGGGTGTGGCCGTACGGGTCTTGCGCAAGAAATTGGCCGCTGAAGGCATTCAGATTCCTCAGATTTCAACGGAATTGAAGAGTCGCCAGCTCCAGTCGGATACGCTTCAAGCGCTCTATCCAGAAGGCAAAGCCTTGACCTTATCTGCTTCTGCCTTGAATGAATACTACAAGCACCAGTATGCCTTTTATCTGCGCTATGTATTGGGGCTACAAGAAGACGAAACCATCCGGCCAGACGCCCGCAGTCATGGGAATTTCCTGCACCGGATCTTTGAACGAGTCTTAAAAGACGGCTCCGATCAAGCTTTTGATCAGCGTTTAAGCGAGGCAATTCGAGAAACCAGCCAGGAAGCGGAATTCCAGCAATTGTATGGAGAAAATGGAGAGACCAAGTTTATTCGCAACTTGCTTCTTGATACCGCAAAAACAACGGGGCGTGTCCTCGCCCAGCAAAATGGTATCGAGACCATCGGTGAGGAGACCCTCTTTGGGGGGAGCACCCACACCTCTTATCCTTTGTCTGATGGCAGGCTCTTACAGCTACGTGGAAAGGTGGACCGGATTGACCAATTGAGCGAACAAGGAGCTCTTGGCGTTGTGGATTACAAGTCCAGTCTGACACAATTCCACTACGACAAGTTCTTTAATGGCCTGAATTCTCAATTGCCAACCTATCTTTCTGCGATTCAGGATTTGAAGGAATACCAAGAGGAGCAAGGGATTTTCGGAGCCATGTATTTGGAAATGGGAGATCCCCTAGTAGATCTGAAAAAGACCAAGACAGTCGACGATGCCATCAACCAAACTATGAAAAGTCAACAGTACAAGGGGCTCTTTATGGCAGATCAGGCGCCTTATCTGGGCGAGGCCTATGATAAAAACAAGGCCATGATGTTGAGTAAGGAAGAGCTGGACCTGCTCCTCTTGTACAATGCTTATCTCTATAAAACAGCAGCAGAAGGGATCCTCAAGGGGCAATTTGCCATCAATCCCTATAGTGAAAATGGGCGCAATATCGCACCATATGTGGAGCAGTTTAAATCTATCACAGGTTTTGAAGCCGATCGTCACCTCGGTCAGGCACGATTCTTGACCAAACTAGAACAAAAAGGAATACGCGGTGAAAAGGTGAAAGCCGCTTGGATCGAGAAGATGAAGGAGGTCTTGAACAAATGATCAAACAAGCATTTTTGACAAGAGAAGAAATCAAGGCCCTTCAGGCCCAAGAAGCAGCTTCTAGCAAGGAGCAAAAGCGGACACCGGAACAGATCGATGCCATCTATAGTTCGGGGACCAATATCTTGGTGTCGGCCTCTGCTGGTTCGGGGAAGACCTTTGTCATGGTGCAGCGGATACTGGATCAGATCCAGCGAGGCATTTCGATTAAGGAGCTCTTTATCTCGACCTTTACGGTCAAGGCAGCAGGAGAGCTCAAGGAGCGTTTGGAAAGTGAACTTGGTAAAGCTTTGCAAGCGTCTGATGATCCAGAACTCAAGCAACACTTGGCCCGTCAAATCGCAGATGTCGCCACAAGTGATATCGGAACCATGGACTCCTTTACCCAAAAGGTCCTAACGCGCTATGGCTATTTGCTTGGGTTGGCGCCCCAGTTTCGGATTTTACAAAATGCCAGTGAGCAGCGTCTCTTGCAAAATGAAGTCTTTCAGACTGTTTTTGACCGCTATTACCAAGGAGAAAACCAAGAAGCTTTTGTCCAGATGGTCAAGAATTTCACGGGACAGCGCAAAAATTTGACCTTGTTTAAAGAGCAAGTCTACCAAATCTATGACTTTCTTCAGTCGACTAGTGATCCGGAAAAATGGCTGGAGGAGCATTTCCTAAAAGGCTATGAAGAGACTGATTTTGACCAGGTTGAAGGCGAATTAATGGAGAGCATCCAGCAAGCCCTCTATGAGGCAGAGAGCTTTTTTGCCTTTCATTTGTCTAATGAAGGCCAAGCATTTGGTAAGGCCAAATATTTGGAAGCCGTGCAAGAGGTGCTGGATCAGATTGGAAGCCTCACAGAGCGCCCTAATAAAGCGCAACTGACCACTGTTCTAAAGGCGGTCGTTGCAATTAGCCGGGCTTCAAATGGGGGAGCCTTGACCAATAGAGCCCGTAAAGAAGAGCTGAAAGACCTAGTTACGGCTTATAACCAGGACAAAAACATTCATATCAATCGCCTCAGAGACTTGGAAAATCAGCTCTATCAGCTGGAATTTCAACAAACCTTCCACCAAGAAGAAGGCCCCATGCTCTCTTTGCTGCGGGATTTTATCAGAGACTTTTCTCAGGCTTATCTGGAGCGAAAAATCCAAGAAAAAGCTTTTGAATTTGGGGATATTAGTCATTTTGCCATTCAAATTTTAGAGCAATTCCCAGAAGTGAGACAAGCCTTTCAAGAGCGCTATCATGAGGTCATGGTCGATGAGTACCAGGATACCAACCACACCCAAGAGCGGATGTTGGACTTGTTGTCAAATGGGCACAATCGCTTCATGGTGGGGGATATCAAGCAATCCATTTACCGTTTCCGTCAGGCAGATCCACAGATTTTCAATGATAAGTTTAAGGCCTACCAAGAAGAAGGGGCAAAAGGGCGGTTGATCCTCCTCAAGGAAAATTTCCGGAGTCATGTGGAAGTGTTAGATGCGACCAATGATGTCTTTCGCCATTTGATGGACGAAGAGGTAGGAGAGATTGACTACAATCAAACCCACTATCTAGTTGCAGGAAGCGACAAGCAGCGGATGGCCTTGCCACAACATCGGGCAGAGTTTTTGCTCTATGATGGCAGCCAGGACCAAGAAGAAAAGACCGAAGACGAGGAAGCTCTCTCTGGTCTTGAGACCATTTCCAAGGGAGAGATTCTTCTGGTTATCAAAGAAATTTTACGCCTCCATCGGGTGGAAAAAGTGCCTTTTAAAGAGATCACTCTCTTGACCGCGACTCGAACGCGAAATGACGCCATTCTGGAAGCCTTTGACCACTACCAGATTCCGATTGTGGCAGATAGCGGACAGGCGCATTATCTAGAGTCGCTGGAAGTGATGGTCATGCTGGATACCTTGCGGACCATTGACAATCCCTTGCATGATTATCCATTAGTGGCCCTTATGAAATCACCCATGTTTGACTTTGATGAAGATGAGCTGGCACGGATTTCCTTGCAGTCGCTTCCAGAGCAAAAGCAAGTGGACTTCTACCACAAGGTCCAGTTAGCCCTTGAACAGACTGCAGAGCATGCCAATCTGATGGATGCTAAGCTCTTCGCTAAAATCGAGAACTTCCTCAAGGTTTTATCTACTTGGCGGGCTGCTGCCAAGACCTCTTCGCTTTATGATTTGTTGTGGAAAATCTATGAGGATCGCTATTACTATGACTATGTCGGTGCCCTTCCAAATGGGGCCCAGCGTCAGGCCAACCTCTATGCCTTGACACTTCGGGCCAATGATTATGAGAAGGCCAGTTTTAAGGGCTTGTCGCGCTTCATTGCCATGATCGACAAGGTGATCGAAAATGAACACGATTTGGCCAGCGTCCCTCTGGCGGCACCAAAAGATGCCGTTCAGCTCATGACCGTTCATAAGAGTAAGGGGTTGGAATTCAAGTATGTCTTTCTTCTCAATATGGACAAGGCCTTCAACCGCAAGGATCAATCGGGGCCAATCATCCTCAGTCGCCAAAAAGGGATTGGTTTTAAATACATTGCCAACCTGCCGGTTGAGACAGAAAATCCAGCTGCTCCAGAATCCATTCGCCTGCAGATCGAAACACCTTGCTACCAAGGTAATGTGGAAGAAACAAAATTAGCCACGATTTCAGAGCAGATGCGTCTTCTATATGTTGCTATGACACGGGCCGAGCTCAAGCTCTATCTGGTCGGAAAAGGCCGGGAGGACAAACTGCGCGATACAGATTGGGGGACCAGTCGCAATGGCAAGCTGGATCCGGAAAAACGAAAAGAATGGACCTCTTATCAGGACTGGCTCTTTGCTATTCAAGATGTGTTCGCCAAGAATACACTGGCTTATGACACGCGTTTTGTGACAGATGAAGACCTGACAACGGATCAGCTGGAGCCACTAGAGAAGGAGAAGGATTCCCGCCTGGATCAGCTCAAGGATGTCCGCCAGTCAGAGGATATTCGTCGGGCTTTGGATATCTTGGAAAATGTTGATCGTCTCAATCAGCTCTATGCTCCGGCCATTCATTTACCTAGTGTCCGTACCCCTAGCCAGATCAAGAAATTCTACGAGCCTGTCATGGATGCCAATGGCGTCCAAATCATGGATGCCAAGCTTGTTGCGCCTGAGTTTGAGCTTCCAACTTTTGGTCAAGAAAAAGCGGTGACAGGAGCCCAAGTTGGTAGTGCTGTCCATGAACTCATGCAGCGCGTGCCTCTTGAAGAAGAAATCACTCTTGATACACTACATCAAGCCTTGGAGCAGGTTCAAGCAGAGCCAGCGGTCAAAGCGCGCATCAAGCTGGAGGCCATTCTCGCTTTCTATGAGACGCCTTTGGGGACCTTACTTCAAAGAGAAGCACCTCGTGTTCATCGTGAAGCCCCCTTTGCTATGCTGAAGAAAGATCCAGCTAGTGGAGAGGACTTTGTCGTGCGGGGGATCTTGGATGGGTATATCGTGCTAGAAGATCGGATCCTGCTCTTTGACTACAAGACAGATCACTACAAGGTCCCTAGCCAATTGGTCGAACGCTACCGAGATCAGCTCGATCTCTATGCAGAAGCTCTTCGCCGTTCCTATGGTCAAGAGGACGTTGAAAAATATCTGGTACTTTTAGGTGGCCCTCATCTAGAAGTAGTGAAAGTGGAGTAAATGATGGCAATTGCAAAGGAAAAAATCGAACGCATCCAAAGGATGGAAGGTTATTTGAATGACTATGCTAAGACTTTGGAAGGTACAAAAAAAGCAGTGGATCGACTAAAAGAGCATCAAGAGAGCTATGCCCAACTGCGCGATTATTATAGTAGTCAGGCCTATTTTGACGACTTAGATCTGTCCAATCAAGCTGACTTTCCAGCCGATCTTCCTTGTGGTGTTTTGTCTGAAGATGCCGTCTATGATTTGTTAGACGAGCACTTTCAGATGGGAGTGGAGCTCTTGGAAATCGCAACGAAAATGATCAAAGAACGGTGAAATCATTCTTTATATTTTATCTTTCCTTAGGTGACGACGGACGCTAGCGAACTTCTACGAAGTTCCATAGCTAATTATTGAGCCTAGGGTCTCAATAATTCCGAGTACCTGAAACAGATTCTGTTTCAGGTACTTTTGTCACTGCGGAAAGTTTCAGTATATCTTTGAATAAACACAACATATATCATTCTAATTCTTTTAGCATTACTTGTGTTAGCTTATCTTGACAAGCCCTACCAGCAATAGAAAATTTTCCAAAATGGACTTTTTCTTCAGCAAAAAAAGCTCCGGTTTCCCGGGGCTTTTTGTTGGATTAGTGTGATACACGGCGACGTGCTGCTTTTTTGCGGTTTTCTTCGATGAAAGCTGCTTTCTTTTCTTCTGGCTCGATTACTTTTTTCTTGAATGTGTAAACTGCACCTGCGACAGCAGCAACTGTACCAGCAACACCAGTAACAAAACCTTTACCAAATCCTTTAGCCATGAGAATTTCTCCTTTTCTGAACTTTAAATATTTATGTTATAATATATGGTAACGAAAAAACGTGAATTTTGCAAGGAAAAACGATGAAAACCAAGATAATTGTGATTGTGGGACCGACCGCGGTTGGAAAGACAGCACTTGCGATCGATTTGGCCCAAGCTCTCAATGGTGAAATCATCAGTGGTGATAGCCAGCAAGTCTATCGCAAGCTGGATATTGGGACAGCCAAGGCGACACCAGAGGAGCAAGCTGCAGCTCCCCATCATTTGATCGATGTGCGGGAAGTAACCGAGTCTTACTCGGCTTTTGATTTTGTAAGAGAAGCTAAACAGGCCATCGCGGAGATCACAGCCCGAGGCAAGCTCCCCATCATTGCAGGTGGGACGGGCCTCTACATCCAAAGTCTTCTTGAAGGCTATCATCTTGGTGGTGAAATTCCTCATGAAGAGATTCTGGCCTATCGGGCTCAATTGGACTTGCTTTCGGATGAAGACTTGTACCAAAGAGTGGCGGAGCAAGGACTTGTGATTCCTCAGCTCAATCGCCGTCGGGCCATGCGGGCTCTTGAAATTGCGCATTTTGGGAAAGACCTAGCAAACGAAGAGACCGATTATGAACCCTATCTGATCTGTCTAAATGATGAACGCTCCTTGATCTATGATCGTATCAATCGTCGAGTAGATCGCATGCTAGAGGAGGGCTTACTGGATGAAGCTCGGTGGCTCTATGACCATTATCCAGATGTGCAAGCCAGTAAAGGCATTGGCTACAAGGAACTCTTTCCTTACTTTAAGGGAGAGCAGAGCCTTGCGGAAGCCAGTGAGATCCTCAAGCGCAATACGCGTCGTTTTGCTAAACGGCAGCTGACCTGGTTTCGAAATCGGATGGAAGTAACCTTTTACGCCATTTCTGCCCCCCACTTCAAGGAGCAGGTTCTTGCAGATGTAAAGGAGTTTTTAGAGCATGATTGAAACAGAAAAGAAACAAGAACGCATCCTATTGGTTGGTGTGGAACTACAAGGCATGGACAATTTTGAGATGTCGATGGAGGAGTTGGCGAGCCTAGCTAAAACAGCCGGTGGAGATGTCCGGGGCTCCTATACACAAAAGCGGGAGAAATACGACACTAAGACCTTTGTTGGTGCAGGAAAACTCGAAGAAATCGCTCAAATGGTCGAAGCAGATGAGATTACAACGGTAGTGGTCAATAACCGCTTGACCCCTCGGCAAAATGTCAATTTAGAAGAAATCCTAGGAGTTAAGGTCATTGACCGGATGCAGCTGATTTTAGATATCTTTGCCATGCGGGCTAGGAGTCATGAGGGGAAGTTGCAGGTGCACTTGGCCCAGCTTAAATATCTCTTGCCACGCCTTGTCGGTCAAGGGATCATGCTTAGCCGTCAGGCCGGGGGAATTGGTTCACGTGGACCAGGGGAAAGCCAGCTGGAGTTGAACCGCCGGAGCGTCCGCAATCAAATCACCGATATCGAACGCCAGCTCAAGGCTGTTGAAAAGAACCGGGAAACCCTTCGTGAAAAACGCTTGGAATCACCAGTCTTTAAGATTGGTTTGATCGGCTATACCAATGCAGGGAAGTCGACTATTATGAATCAGCTGACCAGTAAGAGCCAGTATGAAGCCGATGAACTCTTTGCAACCTTGGATGCCACAACCAAGAGCATCCATCTAACAGGCAATCTGCAAGTGACCCTGACCGATACGGTTGGCTTTATCCAAGACCTGCCGACAGAGTTGGTATCGAGCTTTAAGTCGACCCTGGAAGAAAGTAAGAATGTGGATCTCTTGGTCCATGTCATCGATGCTTCTGATCCCAATCATGAAGAGCATGAAAAGACCGTGGTCTCGATCATGAAGGACCTAGATATGCTAGAGATTCCTCGCTTGACCCTCTACAACAAAGCAGATAAAGTAGCAGACTTTACCCCAACCCAGACACCTTTTAGCTTGATTTCAGCACGCTCTGAGACAGCCCGAGAGGACCTTCAAGCTTTGTTACTAGAAAAACTGAGAGAACTCTTTGTTCCTTTTACCATTCGCGTTCCCTTTTCAAAATCCTATCGAACTCATGACCTAGAGACGGTCGCAATCATTGACCAGCGCGATTTTGAAGGTGACGTCGAGGTCATTCAAGGCTATATCGCAGAGAAAAATAAGTGGAAGTTGGAAGAATTTTATGACGGATTATGTTGATTTAGCGATAAAATATGGAGGTTATACCAGCCTCGATCGGGTCTATCTGACTAATCTTTTAAGCACGATCCCTGAGGACTTGCGTCTCCGTGTGATTACGCCTCCCCCAAGTGTGATCAATGCCTATTTCGCTGAGCTCTATCAAAAGAAGAGCCCCAAGGAGGCTATGGAATATTTCTTGGACTTGAGCCGGGTATTTGACTTATTCACCGTTCAGCAAAGCTTTGATGAAGGCAAGCCCTTTATCCGCCTCAACTTATCAGGGAAGTCTTATGGCTTGGCCTATGTAAATGAAGAGATGGCCTGTGTTTTTGCTGAAAATCCAGCGGCGGAAATCACCCCTTCGATTTTATTCGAAATTTCAGAGATCTTTCCGGATTGTTTGGTCTTTGAAAAAGATGGCAAGATCTGTTTGCAAGAGGCCGGCTCAGAAGTGGTGACCAAAACAGAAGCGCTCACAGCCCTGACGGACTTGATGACCTTGGAAGATGGACGCTTCAAACTGTCAGGCTATAACCAAGAAGAGCTGCTTGAGCAGGCTCACGCCTATTCTGGCAACCTTTCGTTTCGTTCAGAGAACCGGACGGCTATGATTTATATAGATAGAAAGTAGACAATGGACATTCAATTTTTAGGAACGGGAGCTGGGCAACCCTCAAAAGCCCGTAATGTATCGAGCTTAGCGCTCAAATTGCTAGATGAAATCAATGAAGTCTGGCTCTTTGACTGTGGCGAAGCGACCCAGAATCAAATTTTAGAGACCACCATTCGCCCGCGAAAAGTTAGCAAGATCTTTATCACTCACCTACATGGGGACCATATTTTTGGTTTGCCAGGTTTCCTCTCTAGCCGGGCCTTCCAGGCCAATGAAGAGCAGACGGATCTGGATATTTATGGTCCAGTAGGGATCAAATCCTTTGTCATGACCAGTCTTCGGGTATCGGGTTCTCGCCTGCCTTACCGCATCCATTTTCATGAATTCGATGAACATTCTCTGGGCAAGATTTTAGAAACCGATAAATTCACGGTCTATACGGAAGCTTTGGACCATACTATTTTTTGTGTGGGCTACCGGGTCATGCAAAAAGACCTCGAAGGAACACTGGATGCAGAGAAGTTGAAGGCGGCAGGAGTTCCTTTTGGACCGCTCTTTGGGAAAGTCAAAAATGGCCAGGATGTTACGCTGGAAGATGGCACCAAGATCATTGCAGCAGACTACATTTCAGCCCCTCGACCGGGTAAAGTCATCACTATTCTGGGAGATACGCGTAAGACCAATGCCAGCGTCCGTCTGGGGGTCAATGCAGATGTCTTGGTCCATGAGTCCACCTATGGCAAGGGTGATGAAACGATTGCTCGAAAGCACGGGCACTCGACCAATATGCAGGCGGCAGAAGTGGCGCGTGAAGCTGGCGCAAAACGTCTTCTTCTCAACCATATCAGTGCCCGGTTTTTATCAAAAGACATCAGCCAATTGCGCAAGGATGCGTCCAGCATTTTTGAAAATGTCTATGTCGTCAAAGATTTAGAAGAAGTGGAGATCTAAAATGCAAACCATCATCATCACAGGAGCAAGCGGAGGCTTGGCCCAAGAAATGGTCAAACTCCTCCCTGAAGACCGGCTGATTCTTTTAGGTCGAAATCAAGAAAAACTGGAAGACCTCTATGCTAGCCATCCTCAGGCTGAATGCATCGGGATCGATATCACCGATCCATCAGCTGTCCAACAGCTAGTGGAGGACCTTTATCAGCGCTATGGACAGATCGACGTCTTGGTCAACAATGCAGGTTATGGCATCTTTGAGGCCTTTGATCGCATTTCTGACCAGCAAGTTCGGGAAATGTTTGGGGTCAATACCTTTGCCCTCATGCAGTTTTCACGTTTGATCGGTGCGCACATGAAGGAAACAGGCAAGGGGCACATTGTTAACATCGTCAGCATGGCGGGCTTAGTTGCAACTGCTAAATCTAGTCTCTATTCGGCCACCAAGTTTGCGGCCATCGGCTTCTCTAACGCTCTGCGTTTGGAACTCATGCCCTTTGGTGTCCATGTGACGACGGTTAATCCGGGTCCCATTCGGACTACTTTCTTTGACCAGGCAGATCCTGACGGAAGCTATGTCAAGGCTGTGGACCGCTACATTTTGGAACCAGACTTTGTGGCCAAGAAGATCGTGAAAAACTTTGGAAAACCAAAACGCGAGCTCAATTTGCCTTGGCTCTTGAACCTAACTCACAAACTCTATATCCTTTTCCCACGTATCTCGGACAAGCTCGCCAGCAAGATGTTCAACTACAAATAGGAGGAGCCAGATGGCCGCCAATATTCAAGCTTATTTAGAAAACATCCGGCAACCCTGGGGACAGCTCTATTATGATATCCTTTTTGAGCAATTACAGGACATTAAGGGAAAGCGAGTGCTTGACTTCGGCAGTGGCTTTGGCCTTGTGGCCAACCACCTGGCGCAAGACAATCAAGTCCTTGCTGTGGAGCCCAATCAAGAAATGGTGGCCTTACGGGCCCAGGACCATCCCTACCAGCAACTCGTCGGAAGTCTAGATCAGTTAGCAAGCCTTGAAGAGGCTAGCTTTGAGGTCATCCTCTGCCACAATGTTTTGGAGTATGTAGAAGATCGCAAGGTGATTCTCAAGGAATTCACCCGTCTCTTGAAACCAGGAGGCCTACTCTCTATCGTCAAGCACAATGAAGTTGGCCGTGTCCTGCAGACCGTCGTCTTTGAAAATGATACTCAGAAAGCGCTTGATCTCCTAGCAGGTCAGGACTTAGAAACCCACTCCATGGGCTTGGCTCAGGCCTATGATCTAGATAGAGCAGTAGAAGACCTAGCCCTCGAAGTTCAGGATTACCAAGGAATTCGTATCTTTTATGGCTTGCAGGGTAACCGCTTCAAAAGCCAAGAAGGCTGGCGAGAGTCTATGCTCAAAATGGAGCTGGCCGTTTGCCAAGAGTCCCCTTACAGAGATATCGCCTTCTTCCAGCACTATAGCTTAAAAAGGAGTTAAGATGTTACATTATAAAAAAGAAATTCCAGCGATGACAGACCTACTCGCACTCTACAGCTCAGTCGGCTGGACCAATTATACTAACAAGCCAGCTATGCTAGAAGAAGCTGTCAAAGCCAGTCTCTGGCAGTTGGCAGTATATGATGAGAAAGAGCTCGTAGCCTACATTCGCTTAGTAGGAGATGGCCATTCTGTCATTTTTGTACAGGACCTCTTGGTGCGACCAGATCACCAGCGCCAAGGCATTGGCACGAAACTCTTAGAAGAGGCTTTAGCGACCTTCCCCAATGTCTATCAACGGCTCCTTGCCACTGATCGTAGCGAGAAAAATTTAGCCTTTTACCAGTCCCTGGGCTTTGTCGAACTATCTGAGCAAGCCTGTACAGGGATGATTTATATGAAATAGAGTCTGGGAGAATAGTCTTATAGCTCCAAAAAAAAAACAACGGGTTTTCCGTTGCTTTTTTTGTATAGTTGCGGTAGTCTTGGTAAAATAGAATTGCACAAAAAAGCTATCTCATGCATATTCACTATAACACAAGTCAAACAACATTATCACTAGAAATCAGTTCTTTCTTGCCACACGACCATCTGGTCTTTACTATTGAAAAAGGGTGAATACCTTGGAAGAGCATCATTTCCACGTCTTCTATCATGACTTTGGTCACCCGTCTTATCACCCTAAAATGCTTTTATCTACTCTTCTATTTGCTCATTCACAAGGAATTTTCTGTGAACGAAAAATTGAAAAATGATTGAAAATCTCGCTATGCAGTACCTAACAGGACAGTTGGTTGTCATCTAACGCACCATCAATCGGTTTCGAGTCGCTAGGGGGATGAAAGAACTCATTTTGATTTTTTTATCGATCTCAATTTTCGTTTAAAAATGGAAAAGTTAGTAACTTTAGATCGTTTGTTTATTGGCGGGAATAAGATTGAAGCGAACGCCAACAAGTATAGTTTTGTTTGGAAAAAGGCAACGGACAAGTTTTCCGCCAAACTTCAAGAACAGATACAGGAGGAAAGCTACACACATCCTGACGGGTGATGCAATCGTTTCACCATGTCAAACATCAGAAAAAACAGATGAACTGTCAATAGAAAATCAAGGTTTACTACGCTAATGAACCTGAAGCAGCTCCTCAAAAGGGACTGTATATTAACGAACACTATCAGCACTTAAGAACTAAAGAATGCCAGGCGTTTTTATCTCCGATGGTAGACAGATTTTCGCTCAACGTAAAATTGATGTGGAATCTGTCTTTGGGCAGATAAAGGCTTGTTTAGGTTACAAGAGATGTCATCTGAGAGGTCAGAGTCAAGTGATAATTAACATGGGATTCGTACTCATGGCCAACAAGCTCCTAAAATACAATAACTGTTTTTTGTATCTCTAGTATATCAGATGAACATTTTGTTGCACTTCTTTTACAACATAGCCCAATAATTACACTAATTATTGACAAGAAATCGATGATTGTATATAATGTTGGCGTAATAAACTTTTAGATAATATCGGTTGTTTTTTTATAGTTGATTTTAGGAGATTTATCAAATGAAAAAGTTAACGAAATTAGGTCTTGTATCCTTTTCTATTTTTGTATTAAATGCTTATTCACAGACTGTTGTTAAAGCTGATGAAAATGGGGATACAGATACTCCTGTAGCATTAGCACCATCAACAGGTCAAGCAAACTCATCTAGTAGTAGTACCTCGTCAATAAACACACCACAAAATGGAAATTCCACAGTTGCTAGCAATGTTACCCCTACTACTGAGGAAGCAACTTCTACGAGTAATTCTACTAATACTTCAGCTTCTGAAAATGGTAGAGAAAGTGATACAGGAGCAGCTACTTCAAAAGATGGAAATATCATTGATGAAGGTGGCTATGTCAATGTGGAAGGACAGCCAGCTTACTTTAGTGAAGATGGTAAAAGTGTAGTATATAATTATACTGTAGCATATAAAGCCATGCACTCAAGTGATCATGGACAGTCAGTAAGTGATCTTACATTTCGCTTACCCAATATTCCAAACGCAAAAGTAGATTTCACATTGGTAGGAACTCGAGATGAAAAAGAAAATCCCGTCACTGTAAATGTTCCAATGAAAAAAATCAATCCATATGATGATAATAAACCATATCTCACTGTTATACCTAGAGCAGAAGAATTAGCAGCAGGGAAGATACCTCTAGTATTGGAATATGAGGATACCGATGGATTTATTGGCTTAGATTTTGATAGAATCAAAGTTTATGCTATTTACACAGTATTTGCGAAAAGTCAAGCAGTACGTGTAAGTATCGCGATTCCTTTAGAAGAGGCAAAGAAAATAAAATATTTCCCTCTCGATGCTCGTATGGATTGGAAATCTAGTCAAGAAGGTGTTGGTTCCTTCGAAGCTGGTTCTCAAAATCTTCAAGAGTATAGAAATCATAGAGCAATTTTTAGAGATCAAAACGGAAATCCTTCATATGGTGGTTTAGAAAATCCAGCCTTGATTGATGATAGTTATGTGAAAAACGGTCATCTGATTAAGTCTGTCGCAAATCCAAGTACTTATATCACACCTAACAATGGCGATTGGACTAGTATTCCGCACGATACCAATATTAACCCTGAAACTTTCTTCAATTATGTTAAAATTTTTACTTTGAAATACAATCGTGCCGTTAAATATTATGCTTCAGAATTTGAAGATATGGCAGACCAAGATGTTTCAGTGCTTCACTATGGTGATGTTGTTGTCGACTATGTGATCAAGGGGACAAACCAATCCCTTAATCCAACCTATACAGATACACCAAAGACTTCTATTTACGGGTCTGATGGAAAACTTGTGACCTATAATACCGGTGAGGACATAAATGAGCGTCCGTCTTCTATCACTGTAGATGGTCAAAAATACAATCTAGTTGGTATTTCTTCAACTTCTGCACCAGAAACAGGTCAGTTAAAAGAAGGAACAACTCATGTTGTCTATGAGTATGAGAAGGAGCCAGATCCAGAGCCAACTCCGGATCCAAAACCAACTCCAACTCCAGCTCCAACACCAAGTCCAGAGCCAAATCCAGATCCAAAACCAACTCCAAATCCAGAGCCAACTCCGGATCCAAAACCAACACCAGATCCAAAACCAACTCCAAATCCAGAACCAGCTTCAAAACCTGTTCAACCAGAAAAAATTCAATCATCTGAGCAAAAATCAGCTCCGGAAAAAGCTCAGTTGCCAAATACAGGAACTTCTGATTCACCATCAGCTATGAATCTTCTTGCTATTTTAGCTGGAATCCTTGGTCTTTCACTTTTCAAAAAAAGTAAAAAATCAGAGAGCTAAGTAAATAGTTTTATAAAAGAGGCTAGGACTTTTGTCCCAGCCTCTTATCTATTTGACTGACAAAAGAGGGGATTGATGGTAAAATGAGGATGAGATTAGGAGGAGATGGGATGAAGATGAAAATAAAATGGAGCTTTTTGTTATGTTCGGTACTTATATCTTTATGTCTGAGTGCTTGTCAACAAGGACATATAGAAAAACATGGTTCTTCAAATAAAGAAGCACAGAAGAAAATCGATCAAACAAATATTCATTTTGACAAGACAGGACCCGCAGCATCATTCGATTGGAATGCAAAGAACAGTATCAGATACATAACGTTTGAAAAACTTCCACAATATATGAAGCCAGATGATAGCGATGGAATCTCTATATATAGTCTGCAACAAAATGAAGCTCCTCTCGATGAAGATGGAAGAGTTCAAAAAGCTTTGCAGGTTGTTGAAGGAGTCTATGTAGATCAAAGTAAAATAGATACAGTAATTAAGGCCAGTGGGGCAACAAATCAAGAGAACATGTATACTCACCTCTGGAATGATTATATTATCCCGAAAATAGAAAAAAACAGTAGTACTTTTGATCCAAATACTTATGTGGAATATCTTGGTGAGAAGTACCCCCTAAAAATATATGGTCCTATGTATTTAAAGCTCATGACGAATGCACTAGGTTACGAAAAAAAATATGAATTAAAAGGCTATGAAGTTAAGGGCAACAAAGTATTCATTTGCATTCAGGTACCAAAATACTTCCCAGAGCCTTTACCAAGATGGGATAAATATTCTGGAATGCCTAATGAGTCGGATTTCAATCAAGCCTTCTATGATTGGCTCGATAAATTGCATCAAAGATATGCTGAAAAAGAGATGAATCGAGATGATCATATTTCCTATATTATGCTTTCGACAGTTTTAAAACAGTTAGTTAAAAAAAATTTCGACGCAACCTCATCATCTGGTTATACTGAAAGTGGGTTTTACAATACAGAATTCACGGTTGAAATGGAAGTGACAGATCAGGGTGATATTCGAATAGATTCAAAAAACTTGGCTACTCTCTTACAAATCCCTCGACAAATGAAGGGGAAAAATCAGTATGGTACGGAAGATGAAAATAATATCTTTTGGACGATTCCTTCAGGAAATAATAGTGATGGCCAAAAGATAAAAGAAAAATTAAAGAATTTTAATCCAAAAGATCCGGTTAAAAAATATGCAATTGGAGAGCCAGTTGTATTTGCTAATGGATTAGAAGTTACACTAAATAGTGTAACAGACGATCCAAATTTGGATGTTCAGGATGATCAAAATCGTATCGATAAATCGAAAAATCAACATCGGCTGATAGTCGAATTTACATTATCGAATCCAACACCTCTTCGTATTGAAAGTTCTCCAAATTATTCAAATGTAGATCTCTATGATGGCCAGGGAAAATCTGCTTATATGCTGAACAATACTTTAAATTACAAACAGCCAACAGTTCTTGAAGCAGGAGAATCAGGTATATATAAAATTAACTATTTAACAGATGGGGATGGACCATTTACGGTTGTTTATGGGGATGCAAAATGGGTTATTCAAAAATAGAGAAAAACCCTAATTTTTAGCCAGCCTATTGTAAAAACTAGTTAGTTTAAGAAATGATAAGAAGTTTTAGTTATCAATGAATTATTAAAAAATTTATTCATATGCGGTTGGAAAAGTCGGAAGACTTTTAAAGAAAACTGACGAACAAATAAGGTAAAAGAAGCGTACAGAAAGTAGAGAAGAGAGAATGAAGAAGGTTTTTAAATCAATTAAGTTTTGGATATTTGTATTACTCGTTATCTTGGCAGGAGGCTGGTTCATCCAGTATGAAATTCATAAGCGTGATATATCACAATTTGTAACTTGGAACCCTCGTCCACACATAGTTGATTCCCAATTTATTGCAGGTGGGAAAGCAGTAGCCATTCAATGGGATAATAAAGAGGAAGTGGATGAGGCGATGGAAGCATATTCGTATAATTCAAAAGTTAAAGTATCATGGTTTATAAATGGTGGAAATAGTGAACGGTACATTGCACAAGAAAGTTACAAATTAAAATCTGACCCACGTCTCTATTTTCAATATTATGTTCGTGGTAATCAAGTTCCTTACTTAACTACAAATAAAGCACAAAAGGGAGAGTACTGGCTCATTGATGTCTATGATACCAAGGACAAGCGCTTAGTGAAGAAGACGTATGATGTTTTTAAGATAGTACGAGATATGAATAAAAATTATATCCCTTTATATGTTAGAGTTTCTTCGATGATGTTGGATACAGATGATGGAGAAACATACATTCCGATTGATATTCTTGTCGATAAGAAAGACAAATATATTGTAGAACCTGGAAATATCTATGTACAAACAGAGTATCAATCTCGTGAAGGGTTAATGAATGTTAAGGATGGAAAGATCGCTTGGAAAACCTCATCAGGCAAAGGTTATGAACAACTTCAAAAAGATAGTCGAGAAAGCGACAAAGACTTGCATCCATTTGAATACAATTTTGGAGAAGGACAATTGCAGCTCCAACATTCACGTTTGTTATATACAGCTCGTAGTGATGAGGCTAAGTACATCCCATTGAAAACACTCTATCCGAAAGTATATTCGATTTTGCGCAAAGGGAATGATTTCACTACTGTAAAATGGGGTGAAGAATATACAGAAGGGGAGAATGCCTATCTATACTTTCTCGGACCAGAAGATCTCAACTTTGATATTTCATTTTTGGAACTGCTTTATCCAGGGGATCGTTCAGGTGGATGGTATGATGTCCTACAGTATCATAAGATACCAGCAGAGCTTTCAAAAGATGGGCAAGAACATCATGTGAATAACAAAAAGGAGTTTTTCCAATATTTTAAAAAGGAATTAAATCAAAGTAACGATGCTACAGAGTTCTCATTATTGCGACGCTTGTATGAAGTACAGAATTACGTGGTCTCTAGAGATTTTGGTAAGTCTTTCGGGAACCTTACCATACCAGCTGATTATTCAAAAGATGGGAAGGTTCATGTCGTTCAAAATGATGAAGAATTCTTCAAATATATGGATTTAGAGAAAATTCCTAATAAAAAGATGAAAGAAGATATTATAAAAAGGTTCTCATATGATATAAAAAAATAATCGATTAGGTCGAATTTCGCAAGGAGGTCAAACTAACCTATCGTTTGTCTTGTTTAAATAGGCTGGATGAAAAATCTAGCCTATTATATATTTGACTGACAAAAGAGGGGATTGATGGTAAAATGAGGGTGAGATTAGGAGGAGATGAAATGAAGAAGAAAATAAAATGGGTCCTTGTCTTATGTTCGGTACTTATACCAGTATATTTGAGTACCTGCAAACAGGGAACTGTAGAAAAACAAGGTTCTTCGAATAAAGAAGTACAGAAAAAAATCGATCGAACAAATATTCATTTTGACAAGACAGGACCCGCAGCAACATTTGATTGGGAGGCAAAAAACAGTAGCAGATACATAACGTTTGAAAAACTTCCACAATATATGAAGCCAGATGATAGCGATGGAATTTCTATATATAGTCCGCAACAAAATGAAGCTCCTCTCGATGAAGAGGGAAAAGTTCAAAAGGCCCTGCAGGTCATTGAAGGGGTTTACGTAGATCAAAGTAGAATAGATACAGTAATCAAGGCTAATGGGGCAACAAATCAAGAGAGCATGTATACTCACCTTTGGAATGATTATATTATCCCGAAAATAGAAAAAAATAGTAGTACTTTTGATCCAAATACTTATGTGGAATATCTTGGTGAGAAGTACCCCCTAAAAATATATGGTCCTATGTA